>NZ_JBSXNQ010000048.1:0-86749 GCF_056857715.1 Marinobacter sp. L-13 | reverse complement strand
CGGTGGCAGCAACGGCATGCGCGAGATCAACTTTTTTGACTGAGCCACCTCCAGGGCTTCCCGGAGTATTTCAGCTTCCATCGTCTTACGGCCTAACATCCGCTCCAGCTCCCGAACCTTCTTGTTCAGGGCTTTCACCTCAGATGCGCTTACAACCTCATCACCGGATTCAATCGCGGACATGCCACCGTCTTTCATCAGCTTCTTCCAACGGAACAACAGGCTTGCTGATATACCATGACGCCGGGCTACAAGCGATACTGACATGCCTGGCTGCTCACATTCAGCAACCATGAACGCCTTCTCCTGCGCGGAATACCGGCGACGGCGCTGCACTCCGGTTATGACTTCGATTCTCTCCACTTTGGACACTCCTTTGCACTAGGTCTATGCCTAGGCCTTTGCTTCTACCAAGGTGTCCGGTTTAAATGGGGGCTACTACAATAGGCCTCTCGCGTGGACGAAGTATCGATATGCGACAGTGCAAGCTCCGATACTTCGTCCGCTGCGTGGTTAATTTCAGTTGCCCAATCTTTGAACACTGCCCGCATCCCGTGAGCGGTTGCAATTTTCCCCGACTCGGAATCCAGAAACCCATTTCCTCCATTCCTGAGGTCAATGTCGTGAATATCTTTAACGACATTATTGAGCGCATTTTCACTCATCGTTGCTTTGCCACGATATCCTGGGAAGACATATGCCCCATCACGCGGCATCGACTTCAGAATCTCGATGGCCCGTTTTGTGAGCGGTACTTTATGAGGTTTGCTCTTGTCTTTTCTCCCCTTCACTTTCCATCCGGGAATCGTCCAAAGTTTGTCTTTGAAATCTATTTCGTTCCACTCTGCAAATCTAACCTCTCCCGGACGACCTGCTGTGAGTATCTGAAACTCCAACCCCCTCGCAGGAATGGTGTCGCGCTCCTGAAGTAGCGCCCAAAAACCGGGAATTTCTTTATATCCAACAGTCGGCTGATGTTCTTCATCATGAATAGCAGCAGGAGACGCAAGGAAATGCTCCAGGTTTCCGCGCCACTGGGCTGGGTTCAATCCGTTCCGGAACACGCCATCATTTCGAACAATCTCGCACACATTGTGTATCGTGATTCGCACGCGCTCGGCAGTCGGAGTTTTATCCATCCAGATTTCATTGAGTGCTTGCACCACATGTCGGGTTTCAAGGTCTGAGATTAGGATTTGGCCAAGCAACGGTAGGCAATAGTCCTCAAGGTGCTGTTTAAGTCTCCGCGCCTGTTTTTCCGGCTCGCGTCCCTTAAATTCAAGGCACTTTTTGTCATAGTATTGCCACGACAGATCTGCAAACGTTCTCTGTTTCGCTTGCTCGGCTAGCAGCTTCGATTTAACTTCTTTTTTTGCCGCTATCGGGTCATAGCCTTCAATACGGATTCGTTCTTTGAGTTCTCCAGCCTTTTCTCTCGCCTTGGCCAAAGAAACCTGAGGGTAAGAGCCCAATCCCAGATCGACACGCCGCGAGCCAACGACCGTTCTTAATATCCAAGAGCGCGCGCCAAACTGGGCTGATCCAGTTGGTGGCCGGCAATATAAACAAAGCCCTGAAACGCCACCTACCGGATGAAGCGCTGGGCAGGGGTCGCCAATCTTTTTGCCGTTCTTCGCTTGCTTTACTGTTCCGTGTTTTAGCCGTTTAACCTGAACAGCCATCAATTCTGCTGCAATTTTAGGCATTCTCTAACCTCCCGAAGCTCAATGCCCCCTCATCTGTCCCATCATTAGACGTGCGATTGCACGCGACTTGATAAGACGAGACGATACTGAAATTGAAGCGATCAGGAAGATTTAATAATACAGATCAGACAGTTAAGGACGTCTCGCAACAGTATGAGACATGAAAATGGTGCCGCCTCCGGGCACCATTAAGAATTCAGACAGAACCCGCCTTGTGCGGGTTTTGTTGTTTCTGACGCCCTAGAAAGCCGACTCATGCTGGGATTCTTTGGGCATTGCTAGTCCTGGGATCAATGCGCTCTTCCATCAACCGTCGCTCACACATGGCCCTTTTCAGTTCCGAGTAATTGGTGGGGCTCGGATCTTCTTTGTAGCGCTCCTGGGCCAGTCTCGCCAGGTCGCACTTATCAAGCCACTTCTCAATCAACTCTGCAGTCTTCATAGCCACCTCGTTTCGTTGAATTTACCCGGTCAGCATAAAGTCTCTGCCACAGAGCTATCTCGGTTGTTTTTCGCATGAATTGTGGCGAAACATGGAGTGCATTGAGGATCAGAAATGAAAAAGCCCGCTTCATGCGGGCTTTGGAGAGTCTACCAAGTTTTGCCGGTTACTCACTAACCACCGTCACCGGACGATGGGAATGCCTGACGACCTTCTCGCTCACACTGCCAAGAGTGAGGCTTCTCAACGTAGAGTCGCCGCGGCGCCCCAGAAACATATGGGAGCCGGGATGTTCATCGAGGTACTCGACGATTTCCTTGGCCGGATCACCCTTTAGCAGGACTTCTTCCGCCGGCTCAACAATCCCGCTTACCGCCTGCTTCGCGGCATCAAATGCCTTGCGTCCGTATTCGCTGGCTTGTTCGTCAATGTCACTCTGCGGTATGCCACTTACGATCAGTCTCTCGAGCTTGGTACCGGGGAAGACGGCAAGCAGTTTGAGTGGCTGGCTCGTCGCTTTGGCAAACTCTGCTGCCATTTTGGCGGCGTGTGATGAATGCTCCGAACCGTCACACGCGACTACGATGCTTTGATTTCCATTTGCCATGTCATCAACTCCTTTCCTGATCAATGTTTAACCAAACTAACATTGCTGCGGCCATACGAGGGTTGATTGAAATCAATTACAGCGGGATCGGTTTTATGGTCGAAGCGCATTTGTACCTATTGCCGGAACCTGTGGCACCATTAATCCTTGCGCTGCCGAGACGGCAATTGACGACAAGGAGTGATTGAAATGCTGATGGCCATTGGGGCGATCATCGCGGGTCTGATTCTGTTGGTGTGGAGTGCGGACAAATTTGTGGAAGGCTCGGCTACCACAGCCAGCCACTTCGGTATGCCACCACTGCTCATCGGTATGGTTGTGGTGGGTTTCGGCACGTCTGCGCCAGAGATGGCCGTGTCTGCACTGGCGGCCTCGCAGGGTAATCCCGGTCTGGCTCTGGGCAACGCCTATGGCTCAAATATCACCAACATTGCGTTGATTCTGGGCATCACAGCCCTGCTGGCGCCGATCGCCGTTCACTCCCAGGTCATGCGAAAGGAGCTACCCATTCTCATTCTGGTCACCGGCTTTGCCGGCTGGCAATTGTGGGACGGGGATCTGAGCCGGATGGATGCCATCGGCCTGATGCTGGCTTTCGTTGTACTGATTGGCTGGAGCATCTACCAGGGCCTTCGGCAACCAGACGATGCTCTCGCTAAGGAGATGACCGAAGAAGTGAACGCAATGCCAGTGCGCAAAGCCATTTTATGGCTGGTGGTCGGACTGCTGCTGTTGATTATCAGCTCCCGCATACTGGTGTGGGGTGCGGTTGATCTGGCGACCACCTTTGGCATCAGCGATCTGGTTATCGGCCTGACCATCGTGGCCGTTGGTACATCACTTCCGGAACTTGCCTCATCCATCATTGCCGCCCGCAAAGGAGAGCATGATCTGGCCCTGGGCAACATTCTGGGTTCCAACCTGTTTAACACCCTTGCCGTCGTGGGGATTGCAGGACTGATTGCCCCCATGCCGGTGGCGCCAGAAGTGCTCACCCGTGACTTCCCGGTAATGGCTGCCCTCACCCTGGTTCTGTTTGCCATGTGCTATGGCTTCCGCGGGCCCGGACGTGTCAACCGGTTTGAAGGGAGCGCCCTGCTACTTGCCTTCGTGGCTTATACCGTGTATCTGTTGGCTTTTTCGGGAGCGTAAATCATGTCACTTGCAGCCTGGCTGACCTTCCTTGTTGCAGCCGTTCTGATCAGTGTGTCCCCGGGTGCAGGGGCGATCAATACCATGAGTAATGGTATGCGTTACGGCGTTCGCCGATCGCTGCCGGCAATCATGGGGCTGCAGCTTGGTTTTGGCATCCAGATTCTGCTGGTGGGTGCCGGCCTCGGCGCCATCATCGCGTCCTCCAACATCGCCCTGTCGGTTATCAAATGGCTGGGTGTTGCCTACCTGATCTGGCTGGGCATTTCTAAATGGCGAGAGCCTGTGATGGAATCCATGGACGATGACCGTCAGCCCGTAAGCGGGTACAAGCGGTTCTGGAATGCCGTGTTCGTGAACCTCACCAACCCCAAGGCCACGGTCTTTCTGGTGGCCCTGTTTCCACAGTTTCTGGTAGCAGGCGCACCCCATGGCCCGCAGTTGCTCACCATGGGCATCACACTGATTCTGGTGGACTGCCTCGTGATGCTCGGCTACGCCCTGCTGGCAAGCCAGCTGTTCCGGTTTATGACCACAGCCCGGCGCCAGCGGCAGATGAACCGCGTATTTGGCGGCCTGTTTGTGACCGCCGCTGTCGCCCTGGCCAGCTTCAAGCGCGCCTGACGACAAACCCGTTCAACGCAGGATACATTCCCGACTCAGCTTCTGGCTGAGCGTCCTGCGTTGTTGCCTCAGGGTATTACCCCTGTCGTTGCTATAGCCCGCCCGCAGTTTGGACTGGATCCGCTCCAGTTTGCTTCTATAGGTTGCGCAGGTCTTCTCCAGCTCGGCATCGGCCTTTTCTTTTGCCGTTGCTCCGGAGCCCCTCGGGCGACCGGAGGCAAGCAGGCCTTCAACCTCTTTGCGGATTCCTGACACGCGTTTGCCTTGCCCGAGATTCTCGGACATCGGCACCGTGACAGGCGCCTGCACGTCAAGCTGCTTATGGGGAATTTCTCCCGGCGGGTAATCGGAAAAATGCGCTACGCCCCGGCTGTCTATCCAGGTGTATACCTCGGCACTGACTGCTGAAGTGAGAAATAAAGACAAAACGAGACCAGCCATCATCCTTGGCATACGGTTCCACTCCCTGTGGTTCGGTAATTTGGCAGGGCAGTATAGCGAAAAAAGCCCCGGGCTTGGGGGCAGATAGGCTCGGGGCCAGATGAACACCTCATCCGGCCCCGATTTCGGTTTTACTGGTCGAGAAGCTCGATCCAGTGCTGCACCGGCACCGGCGACTTGGTTTCCAGGTGCATCTGGCAACCGATATTGGCGGTCACGATGCGGTCCGGACTGTCGACGGTCAAAGCCTTCAGTTTGTTACCAAGCAGCTTCTGGCTCATCTCCGGCTGGGTCACCGAATAGGTGCCAGCAGACCCGCAACAAAGGTGCTTGTCCTTGGTCGCAGCCAGGTTAACACCCGCCCGTGTCAGTACCTGCTCAACCACACCGTTCTGCTTCATGGCGTGCTGCAGGGTGCAGGGACAATGGAATGCCACCTTGCCCGGGTCCTGCCGGACCTTGAGCTTTTCCAGATCCTGTTTCAGCAAAAAGGCGCCGAGATCGGTGCACAGCTCGCTCACCTTCTGGGCCTTAGCGGCATAGACCGGATCGTCCTTCAACAGATGACCGTAATCCTGAACCATCGCCCCGCAACCGGAAGCCGTCATGATGATTGCCTCAGCACCCGCCTCGATAGCGGGCCACCAGGCATCAATGTTCTGGCGCATTCTTTCCAGGCCTTTCTCGTGCTCGGAAAGGTGATAATTCACGGCACCACAGCAGCCAGCCTCCGGGGCTTCCACCATGGTAATGCCGAGCCGATCCAGAACCCGGGCGGCGGCTGCATTGGTATTCGGAGTGGCCGAAGGCTGCACGCAACCGGCCAGTGCCAGCACAATACGGCTGTGACTGGCTGCAGGCCAGGGGCTGGCCTGCTTTCTGGGCGGCACCTTGGTGCGCAGTTTTTCCGGTAATACCGGGCGGAAAACCTGCCCCAGACGAAGCAGAACACCGAACAACTGGCGGTTGGGAATCACCCGCGCCAGGGCCCAGCGCAGCCACTTGTCTTTCGGCTCCCTGGGCATCTCCTTTTCCATCAGACCGCGGCTGATGTCCACCAGACGCCCATACTGGACACCGGACGGACAGGTGGTCTCACAGCTGCGGCAAGTCAGGCAGCGGTCCAGGTGCTCGCGGGTTTTCTCGGTAACTTCCGCCCCTTCCAGGAACATCTTCATCAGGTAGATCCGGCCACGAGGACCATCACGCTCGTCGTTCAGTTCCTGATAGGTCGGGCAGGTCGCGGTGCAAAAGCCACAATGCACACAGGCCCTCAGGATCGACTCGGCTTCCTGGCCTTCCTTGGTGTTAGCAAATTGTTGAACCAGATTCGTCTGCATAATTACAACCAGCTGTATAAACGTCCGGGATTGAAGATATTGTCCGGATCAAAGGCATTCTTGATGCGGCGCTGAATGCCCTTCAGGGCCTCCGGCTGGTGATGCATCACCTCACCGGTGCGATCGCCACCACGGAACAGGCTGACCTGGCCACCGGCAGCTCGGGCCGCAGGCTCCAGATCTTTCAGCTCACCGGCGCCACGGAACCAGCGCTGGGAACCGGCCCAGTCGATAAACCAGTTACCTTCCAGTTTCGGTGTGGCAGCTGTCGAACCAACGGAGAAGCGCCATAAAGGCACGTCGTTACCGGCAAAAAATTCGTGACGCATATCCTGCACCTGTCGCCAGAAGTGGTCGCCCTCTTCCATCACTTCGCCGGACCACTTTTCAGCGGTGGCTTCCACACCGGATTTCGCACCGGCCAGGCGCAGGTAAACCTTGCCGTCCACCCAGCAGGCGGCGGTGATGGGCTTGGGCTCGGCCGCCCGGCTGTTCATATAGTGAACCACCTCGTCCATGCCCATTTCCTGAACCAGGGTCAGGGAAGCGGCCGGTTTCGGCATCACTTTCATGCTGATTTCAGTGATTACGCCCAGAGTTCCCAGGGCACCGGCCTGAAGACGTGATACGTCATAGCCGGCCACGTTTTTCATGACCTGACCACCAAAGCGAAGATGTTCGCCCTTGCCATTGAGCAGCCGGATACCCAGCACCTGGTCACGCACCGAGCCGGCCCAGGGGCGTCCCGGACCGGAAAGGTTACAGGCCAGGGTGCCGCCGATGGTGGAGGCGGCACCAAAATGGGGTGGCTCAAAATGCAGGCACTGACCTTCTTCAGCCAGAGTCGCCTCGATTTCGCTCAGCGGCGTACCGGCACGGACGGTCAAAACAAGCTCCACCGGGTGATAGTCAACGATACCGGTATGCTCGCCCACGTTGAGGGTTCCGGCATCGGTGTCGGCTTCCCGGCCCATAAAGGCCTTGGTGCCACCGCCGACAATATTGAGTTTGTGCCCGCTCTCCCGGGCCTGGAGCACCTGCTCCTTCAACTGTTGGGAAATATCAGCCATGGGCGGCTTCCGTATGTTCGTGCGTGTGTTGTTTGTGCTCAAGGGAGCGGTATTCCTGGCAGAACCGAAGGGCCGGTACGCCCTTGCCCGGGTTCAGGATACCGGCGGGATCAAACGCGGCCTTTACGTCGTGGAACTGCTGGAGCTCCTCATCGTTGAACTGCACTGCCATCTGGCGAATCTTTTCAACGCCAACGCCGTGTTCACCGGTAATGCAGCCACCTACCTCCACACACATTTCCAGGATGCGTGAACCGAAGGCCTCCGTGCGCTCGAATTCGCCGGGCACATTCGCATCAAACAGGATCAGCGGGTGCAGGTTGCCATCGCCGGCATGGAACACGTTGGCGACGCGCAGACCAAACTCCTCGGACATCTTCTCCATTTCCGTCAGAACATAGGCGATCTCACGACGGGGAATGGTACCGTCCATGCAGTAGTAGTCCGGTGAAATCCGGCCCACGGCCGGGAACGCAGACTTACGGCCTTTCCACAGCAGGGCTCGCTCTTCCTCGCTCTGAGAGGTCCGAACCGAAGTGGCACCCAGCTTTCGGAAGACTTCTTCGGCCTGGGCAATGTGTTCGTGAACTTCCTCCTCGGTGCCGTCCACTTCACAGAGCAACAACGCCTTGGCGTCCCGCGGGTAGCCGGCCTGGGCGAAGTCATCCGCTGCGATGATGGCGTGGCCATCCATCATTTCAAGGCCACCAGGGATAATGCCGTGGGAGATAATCCCGCCCACGGCGTCACCACCTTTCTGCACGTCATCAAACCCGGCCATGACAACCTGGGCTACTTCGGGTTTCGGCAACAGCTTCACTTTGACTTCCGTCACCACACCCAGCAGCCCCTCGGAGCCGGTCATCAGCGCAAGCAGGTCCATCCCACAGCCGTCCAGACCATCACTGCCCACGGTCACGACATCACCCTCGGCGGTGACCATTTCCACGCTCAGGATGTTGTGAACGGTCAGACCGTACTTGAGGCAATGCACGCCGCCCGAGTTCTCGGCCACGTTACCGCCAATGGTGCAGGCGATCTGCGAGGAAGGATCTGGCCCGTAATACAGACCGTACTGGGCCGCTTCTTCGCTGATGGCGAGGTTTCGCACCCCGGGCTGCAGTCTTGCCGTTCGGGCCAGCGGATCAATCTCCACGATGCGATTGAACTTGGCCAGCGACAGTACCACGCCCTCCTTGTTGGGCATGGCACCGGCACTGAGTCCCGTTCCGGCTCCACGGGCCACCACAGGTACCGCGTTCTCGTTACAGATGCGCATCACCCGCTGCACCTGTTCAACGGTTTCCGGCAGCACCACCAGCAACGGCATTTCGCAATACATCGACATGCCGTCGCATTCGTAGGGCTTCATGGTTTCGTCATCGGTGATGACGTAGTCCGGGTCGATAAACGCCCGGAACTGCTCCGCCAGCTCGGCTTTGCTGACTTTCGGCTTGGTAGTCATAGCACTCTCTGGGTTCGAATTACGTCAGTGTGACAGTCATCAACCGCGTTTTGTTTCAAAGTGGTCAAGACCGGCCTGGGCACAGTCCATATCCTGCTGGGGGGTACCGGAACTGATTCCGATACCACCCACCACTTCGCCGTCGACGATCACCGGCAGACCACCGCCAACAGAGCTGATGCGCCCGCCAACTTCGGTGTGGATACCGAAAGCGAGACTGCCGGGCACGTTCACCTTGTTGTAGTCATGGGTGGCTTTCTTGGCCGCAGCCGCCGTGAAGGCCTTGTCCTGGGCAATGGTCACACTGGTGATCTTGCCGCCGTCCATGCGCTCGAAGGCCACCAGATTGCCGGATTCGTCCACCACAGCGATGCACATGGGCACACCGATTTCACGGGCCTTTTCAGCCGCGCCCTCAATGAGGATGCGCGCCTCGGCAAGGTCCAGTCGTTTGATCGTCAACATAAAGCTTTACTCCTTGATTTGATTAACCGTAAACCAGCCCTGGCAGCCAGGTTACGATGCCGGGGATCAGGACACACATGAACAGTCCGAACGCCTGAATCGCCAGGAACACCAGGGAAGACTTGAAGATGGTACCCATGGAGATTTCCGGAGGACAAACGCCGCGGATGTAAAACAGTGCGTAACCAAACGGCGGACTCAGGAAAGACATCTGCATGTTCACCAGGTACAACACACCGAACCAGAGCACCACGTCGTCACCGGCTACCGGCGGGAAGCCGAACAAGCCAGGGAATTCCAGCGCCTTCACAATCGGAATGAAGATGGGCACTGCCAGCAGCAGGATACCAACCCAGTCAAGGAACATACCCAGAACCACCAGCAAGACCATCAGCAGGAGCAGGATCCCGTACGCCGACATGCCGGTTCCAAGTATGGCGTCGGTGACAAACTGCTGACCACCCTGGAGGATGTAGAAACCGACGAATACCGATGCACCGAACATGATCCACAGAACCATGGCAGACGCCTTGGCCGTGGTCACGGAGGCTTCGCGAAGGCCGGCAATCGAGAACTTCTTGTGCATCATCGCAACGATAATGGCACCGAACGAACCGATACCAGCCGCTTCAACCGGCGTGGCAATACCACCGAAAAGCAGGCCCAGAACCAGACCAACCAGTGCAAGGGGTGCAATCAGGTTGCCCAGAAGCTTGAGCTTTTCTTTCAGACTGATCCGGTCTTCCACCGGAATGGGCGGGCCCAGCTTCGGATTCAGCCAGCTGCGCACCAGAACATAAGTCAGGTACAGACCGGAGAGCATCAGACCGGGCAACAGAGAGCCCAGATAAAGCTCGCCCACAGACTGCTGTGCAACAACGGCATACAGAATGGCCAGAATCGAAGGCGGAATGAGGATACCCAGGGTTCCACCCGCCATGATGGAGCCGATGGCAATCTTGTGGTCGTAATGACGTTTCAACATGGCCGGCAGTGCGATAATGCCCATGGTGACAACGGCGGCACCGATAACACCGACCATCGCAGCCAGAATCGTAGAGGCGACAATGGTTGCAGCAGCAAGGCCGCCACTGATGCCGCCCATCCACTTGTAAACCACGCTGAACATTTCTTCGATCAGGCCCGCGCGTTCAAGCATCGACGCCATGAAGATGAACAGAGGGATCGCAGCAATGTCGGGGTTTGCCATCAACGGGAAGATCCGGCCGGGGACAATGTTCAACATCATGGCGTCACCCACCAGGTAGATGAACATGACACCAAGACCACCGGTCACGAAAGCAAGCGGCAGCCCCATCATCAGGGCGACAGCCAGAGATCCAAACATCAGGTAGGTCAACGGCCCGATTTCGACGCCGGACAAGCTACCCGAGAGCTTGAAGAGGAATTTGTCATCACTCCATGGGTCATAAAAGAGAATGTTGATCAGTTCAACACAGATGACAAACGCCAGACCCACGGTGGCGATGATCATTAACCATGTACCCAGTTTTCCGGCCATGCCGCTGCTGGGCGCTGCAGTTGTTGTACTCATGATGTGCGCTCCTGACCGAGACGGATGAACAGTACGATGTCTTTAAGCAGCTTCGAAAAGCCGGCGAGCAGCAACAGGATTGCGCCCACAAACATCACGCCTTTCACGGGGTAATACTGGATACCCCAGGTCTCGACAGTGGTCTCTTGCATCATCAGGGAGTCCTGGAAGAAGGTCCAGGATGTGGTGGCCAGAACGGCTGCAAATATGAAGAAGAACATGGAGGTGAAAATATCCATGCCCACGCGCCCGCGAACCGGCAGGAAGTTGTAGACGACGTCTACCCGAACGTGCGCTCCGTGCAACAGCGCAAAGGCACCGGCAAGGATGTACTGCATACCGAAGATCAGGAAGCTGGCCTCATGCACCCAGATCGTTGGCATGTTAAAGATGTATCGCATCACCACTTCAAAGAAATAGAAAAGCACGGCGTTGATGGTCCAGAACGCAACGAAAAGACCTGACTTCTCGCACATCCAGTCAACGATTTTCGTAAACCAGTTACCCTCGTACTCAAAGTGAGCAAGAGGATCATCTTCTTCAGACTGCAGCTCGGAAACCGTTTTCTCGGGCTCGGCGTCATCTCCGCCGTGCTTACTGCTCCACTTATCCCAAGCCATCATGAGCAATGGCATTACCGCAAGCCAGCCCCAGTAGAACCAGTGCGGCAAAACAAAGCCAAAGGAACTCAGATCAGACATGTTGTTACCACCCAGATCAAAGAGCGAGGAAGGGAGGGCTAATCCTTAGTCGGCTAACCCTGCCTTCCTCGTGTGTCGTTTTTTATTTGAGCTTTGGAACTCAGAAGCCCTTGATGTCTTCTTCGGTTATGTAGCCAACCGTGTCGTTCATCATGTACTTCAGCTGGATATCCAGGATGGCGCGCGCGTCATCATTCTTGTTGGCCCAGTTGAACCAGATGGGGATCGCAGCTTTACGCCAGGTTTCCAGATCTTCCTGGCTCAGGCGGGTAACCGTGTCGCCATCCGCCTTGAACTTCTCCATCGCCTCGATGTTGCGCGCCTGGATGGCCAGGTAGTGCTTCTGGGAGTAGATCCGAACCTCGTCCTCAACCAGCTGCTGAAGCTCAGGCGAGATAGAGTTCCAGGCACGCAGACTGACGGTCAGATCCATCAGGTCCACCGGCTGGTAGATAGACATCACGCCGGGAGGTCCAAAGATGATGTAGTCAGTAACCTGGGAGAAGCCCAGCTCGTAGTTGACCGCAGGACCTACAAAGTCCGCCGCGTCAATGGTGCCTTTTTCGAGAGCCGGGAAAATATCCGAGCCCGGCAGACTGACCGTGGACACGCCAAACTGCTGGAAAACCTCGGCAACCATGCCTCCGGGTACGCGGATCTTCATACCTTTCAGGTCGTCAAGACTGTTTACCGGCTGCTTGGAATGGATGATGTTGGCATCGTGCTGGATCGGGCCAACGTAGAACAGGCCGAACTTCTTGTAGATTTCCCGGGTCTTCTCGAGCATACCCATGGAGTAGAACATGGTGTCCCACTGATGGGGCTGATCCGGACCCGCTGGGTAGGAAGACAGGAACACAGAGGCAGGGATCTTGCCCGCCCAGTACAGGGTGAACGGGTTCATACCCTGCAGCACGCCGTTACGAACAGCGTCAAACAGCGCGTTGTTGTCGGCAGCAACCGCCTTGGCCGGGAAGCACTGGAACTTGAGCTCTCCGCCGGACTTGGCCTCAATACTCTTACACCACTCCTCGAAGAGCGTGTAGCCCACCGTACCCGCGTCCCAGGTCGACTGGATTTTCCACGTGGTAGCAGCTTGGACCTGACCTGCGCCCATGAGCATTGCGCCTGCCAGAGTGGCGCCCATGGCGATTGTCTTGAGGAAACTTCTGCGAGGTGGGGTCTCGCCAGTGTCACAGCTATTTCGGATGTTATTCTTCGAATTCATCGAAACGTCTCCGTTGGCTTTGTTTTTATCAGCGTCTATGGCAACGCCGGCGCAGGCCGACATTAGAATGATATTCGTAGCCAATCCGGGTTTAGTCCAGTTCGGTGAGCACTGGTCTGACCAGTTTTTGAAGTATTAAAAATGGACGAAATACTCTGAATCGGCCATATTTAACGGGCTCGGACGCACATCAGCTGAGAACGGAAACACCTACAATCAGAAGCATTCACTGGTCAGACCAGAGAGCATAAACAGGCCCCCAAATGGCAATCTCCCAGGAAATCTCATATCGGCTGGAACGCCTTATTCTCGACGGCGGGCTGGCTCCGGAGCAGAAGATACCGTCCGAGCGCCAACTGGCGACCCGGCTGGGTGTTTCCCGCGCAGTGATCCGGGAAGCCCTGCATGAGCTTCAGGGCCGCGGCGTTATTGAGACCCGCCACGGCAAGGGGTCGTTTGTGGCCAGCATGGTGCCCGGCGCGAGCGAGCTGGGAGAACAGAGTCCGCTGATGCATCTTTTCGAGGGACATCCCCGCACACTTTTCGACCTTCTGGAAGTACGCGAACAACTGGAAGGCCAGGCCGCCTATCTCGCTGCCCTGCGGGCAACCCGCCTCGACCGGCATCGCATCACGAAGGCGTTCCGGGCGCTTGAGGATACCGACCCGCTTCGTAACGCCCGTCTCGACCATGGTTTCCATCTTGCGATTGTCGAGGCATCCCATAATCCGGTACTGGTGCATGTGCTCAACAGCCTGAAAAACATGATGTTGTTGACCGTTCAGGCCTCGGTTGCCAACCTGAACCCGAGAGAAGAAATGCGGAAGAAAATCGTCCGCCAGCACCGGCAGCTGTATGAGGCCGTCATCGCTGGCAAGCCGGCCAACGCCCAGAAGGTGGCGATGGCCCACGTACGGTTTGTCAGTGAGGCCATGAGAGACATGGAGAAAGACGGAGGCAAACTGATCAGGCTGCCCATTGAACAGGACAAAGCGAATGATCATTTGCGGGCAGAAGCCTAGCATGGCAAAAAGCTTGCATTGAACAATCATTCGACCACAATGTCATGCAGCGAACGGCGGTGAAATTCGGTAAAACGCTCTCTTTAAGGGATTGATTTCCGTATCCACAGTCCGTAAAACATGCGCCTTTGAATTACAGCCCCAGGAGTCACCCATGGCGGACCAGTCGCCTTTGATCTGCAGGGACATTCACAAGACCTTTGACCAGCTTGAAGTGCTCAAAGGTATTTCACTGGAGACCCGCAAAGGCGACGTGGTTTCCCTGATCGGCAGCTCCGGCTCCGGCAAG
The DNA here is from genome assembly GCF_056857715.1 of Marinobacter sp. L-13. NCBI lineage: Bacteria > Pseudomonadati > Pseudomonadota > Gammaproteobacteria > Pseudomonadales > Marinobacteraceae > Marinobacter > Marinobacter sp. L-13. The sequence goes on along the minus strand of NZ_JBSXNQ010000048.1, from coordinate 72,642 downwards.
AGCACCCTCCTGCGTTGTATAAACCTGCTGGAAACCCCCACTTCCGGCGACATTATCGTGCACGGCGACCCAATAAAGTTCACGACCAACCGCAGGGGCGAACGCATTCCCGCGGATAACAAGCAGGTTGAGCTGATCCGCGCCAAACTTTCCATGGTGTTCCAAAGCTTCAATCTCTGGTCTCACATGACGGTGTTGGAGAACATCGTTGAAGCGCCGATCCACGTGCTCAAGGTTCCCAAGAAGGAAGCCATCGAGCGCGCGGAAGCCTATCTGAACAAGGTGGGCATCTACGAGCGCAAGGACTACTACCCGGCCCAGATGTCCGGTGGCCAGCAGCAGCGGGCGGCTATTGCCCGGGCCCTGGCCATGGAACCGGAAGTCATGCTGTTTGACGAACCCACGTCGGCGCTGGACCCTGAGCTGGTGGGGGAAGTACTGAAGGTTATGCAAAGCCTGGCCGAGGAAGGCCGCACCATGATCGTGGTTACCCACGAAATGGCGTTCGCAAGGGATGTGTCGAGTCAGGTCCTGTTTTTGCATCAGGGCGTGATCGAGGAACAGGGTACCCCCGAAAAAGTGTTTGATCACCCGGATTCGGAACGCATGAAGCAGTTCCTGACTCCCAACTTCTGACACTCGGTGCTATCTTGAACCGGTGAAAAATAAAATGCTGGAACCAAAAACTTCCATCAAAAATAAAGCCCAAAAGGCAAACCACTGGAGAAGTGACACATGAAAAAAATGATTTTTGCAGCAAGCTGCGCCCTCGCCCTGATTGCAGGCGGTGCACAGGCCCAGGAACGTAGCCTCCGCATTGCATTCGACGTGCCCTACGAGCCGTTTGAGTACAAAGACGAGAACGGCGAGCTGACCGGTTTCGAAGTGGAACTGGCCGAAGCCATGTGTGAAGAAATGAACGCTGACTGCGAATTCGTTATTCAGTCATGGGACGGCATGATCCCGGGTCTGCTGGCGCGTAAGTTTGATCTGATCATGTCTTCCATGTCCATCACTCCGGAGCGGGCCGAGCGGGTTCTGTTCTCCGAGCCGTACTACAACACCCCGGGTGGCTGGTTCGGCCCTGAGAGCTTCAACACCGACGTCACCGACATGGACGCCATGAAGGGCAAGACCGTGGGCGTTCAGCGTGGCACCACCATGGACACCCACGTAACCGAAAACATGGGCGGCATTGTGACCATCAAGCGTTACACAACCGCCGATGACATGGTTCTGGACCTTGAAGGCCAGCGTCTGGACGTTGTGTTCGTAGACTATCCGGTTGGCGAGCAGACCGTCCTCACCAAGGAAGGCTTCAAGGAAGTCGGTGAGCCGGTCAAGCTGGGTCAGGGCGTGGGTGTTGCCATGCGCCAGCGCGATACCGAGCTTGCCGAAGAAGTGAACGCTGCCCTTCGCACCCTGAAGGAAGATGGTACCTACGACACCATCATGCAGAAGTACTTCGCTTACGACATCAAGATGTAAATCTGCCGAGGGGTGGCCCGTTGGGGCCGCCCCTGCTTACCGGACTTTCCCATGCTTGATCTGAAAGGCTATGGCCCGGCCCTGATGGATGGGGCAATAGTCACCATTGAACTGGCCTTCCTGTCTCTTGCTCTCTCGGTTGCCCTGGGACTGATTGGCGCGTCTGCCAAACTGTCGCAAAGCCGGGTTGCCAAAGGTATCGCGACCACCTACACCACTCTGATTCGTGGCGTGCCCGATCTGGTCATGATGCTGTTGTTCTACTATGGCGGCCAGGTTGCAGTGAATATGCTCTCGGATTACATCTGGGAAACTTACGAGATCGACTTTTTCTTTCAGTTCGACCCGTTTATCTCCGGCGTTGTAACGATCGGGCTGATTTTCGGCGCCTATATGACCGAAACTTTCCGGGGCGCGTTCCTGGCTGTTGAAACCGGCCAGATTGAGGCTGCCCGGGCCTATGGTTTTACCCGTTTTCATACCTTCCGCAGAATCATGCTGCCGCAGATGCTGCGCCATGCCCTGCCCGGTCTGGGCAACAACTGGCAGGTTCTGCTGAAGACCACCGCCCTGGTTTCGATCATTGGCCTGACCGACATGGTTCGTGTGGCGGAGGAAGCCGCCAAGGCGGAGCGCATGCCGTTCCACTTTTTCATTCCGGTGGCATTTGTCTATCTGGCCCTTACGGCGGGGTCTGAGCTGTTCATCAAGTGGCTCGATAAACGGGCCAATGTCGGCGTGGTTCAGGGGGGTTAACGGATGCCTGATTTCATTGCCGAGTGGCTGAACCAGAACGAAATCTTTACCGCCATGACCATCATGGAATACTGGGATGGCATGGTGACCACCGTGCATCTGGTGTTTCTGTCCCTGGTTATCGGTTTGCTGGTGGCGGTTCCGCTGGCCATCCTCCGGACGGTTCGCAACCCCTTCGTCTCCGGCCCGGTGTGGCTTTATACCTATCTGTTTCGCGGCACACCATTGCTGATTCAGCTTTACATCATTTATTACGGGCTGGCCCAGATTGAGGGCATCCAGGAAACCTTCTGGTGGGAGATTTTCCGGGAACCTTTCTACCCGGCCCTGCTGGCTTTCACACTGAACACTGCGGCCTATACCACGGAGATTATCCGCGGTGCGATCATATCTACGCCCAACGGTGAAATTGAAGCAGCCAAAGCCTATGGCATGAACTGGTTTATGCGGATGCGGCGGATTGTGCTGCCAAGTGCAGCGCGGCGGGCGGTGCAGGCCTACTCCAACGAGGTGATCTTCATGCTGCACGCCAGTGCGATTGCGAGTGTAGTAACCATTGTGGATCTGACGGGAGCAGCCCGTAATATTTACTCCCGGTTTTATGCGCCGTTTGATGCGTTTATCTTTGTGGCACTTTGCTATATGGCGCTCACGTTTATACTGGTTTTTGCTTTCCGCAAACTCGAAACTCATCTTCTGAAGCATCAGCGGCCGGTGAACGGCTGAGCCCGCGGAACATCATACTTCAGTGCCCGGGCAGGCAGGGTATTGCCTCCCGGGAAACGCTACGAGCACATCCATGTGCGCTTGACTGAAGCCATCCATGGCTTCAGACATTCCCGGGAGGCAATACCCTGCCCGCCCCCAAACCTGGTTCGGGGCTTCTATGTCGGCAAAACAAGATCTGTTCGGAACGAATTGTGACTGGCTTTCCCACGCCCTGGACAACCCAGCCGCATCACTCCCAGAAATCAAGACCTTTCTCCCCGACGGTACCCGAATCAGCCGCAAGGCCGTGGGTGTTCTGGACATTGTTCCCCCGGCTGGCCGAAGCAACCCGAATGCCGAGGCCATCATCGTTTCCGCAGGTGTTCACGGGAACGAAACAGCGCCCATTGAGGTTCTTAACGGACTGGTTTCCGAACTGATTGAGGGCGAATGGGAGCTGGCTTGCCCGGTCTTGCTGATTCTGGGTAATCCCCCCGCGATGGTCGCAGGGAAGCGCTTTCTGGAAGTGAACCTCAATCGGCTGTTCGATGGCGCGCATAGTCGGAACGAGTATGAGGGACTGGCCGAGGCTGCGCGGGCGCAGGAACTTGAGGAAGCTTGCCGGCAGTTTGCCATGGCCAATCCCCAGGCGTTCTATCACTACGACCTGCACACGGCCATTCGGCCGTCGCACCGGGAGAGGTTTGCGCTGTATCCGTTTGTTGAGGGGCGGACGGTTCCGGTCGACCAGTGTGATTTTTTGCTGGAGGCAGAGGTGGAGACGCTTCTGCTGCAGCACAAGGCGGGCACTACGTTTTCGTCGTTTTCCTCGTCGCTGTTGAAGGCCGAGAGTTTTACCGTGGAGCTGGGTAAGGTTCGGCCGTTCGGCCAGAATGATCTGGGGCGCTTTTCCGGCATCCAGGATGCCTTGCGACGGCGGTTCCGGGGGCTGCCCTCACCTGCGCCGCAGCCGCCGTTTGATCACCTGACGGTGTTCGAGGTGGTGCATGAGATTCTGAACACCGGGAAGAACTTCCGGTTCCATATTCCGGACGATGTCGCCAATTTCACCGAGTATCAGCCCGGCACAGTCATCTGGGAGGACAGCGAGACCAGCTATCGGGTGGGACATTCGCCAGAAGCGATTGTGTTCCCCAATCCTGAGGTGCCCGTGGGCCATCGAGTCGGGCTGATGATCCGGCCAGAAACGGGATCAGATGAAAGCTTCATCTGACCCTCATTCCAACTGATCAGGCCGGGGCGTTTTCGGGTTCCGGCACACTGACTTTGATCAACTGGGTGCAGACAGCCGGGATGACCAGCAGCGTCAGCACCGTTGAGGCCAGCAGGCCGGAGATGATGGCCCAGGCCATGGGTGGCCAGAGCGTGGAGCTTGAGAACGCCAATGGCAGCAGGCCGGCCACGGTGGTTGCTGTGGTCAGCAGGATCGGGCGGGTGCGCTGTTCTACCGCGTTGCGCATGGCGTCGCGGATGTCTCTTCCTTTCTCCAGTTCCCGATCCATCACGTCCAGCAGAACGATGGCGTTGTTCACCACGATTCCCACGAGGGCGATCACGCCAAGCAGAGACTGGAAACCGAAGGGTGAGCCGGACAGCACCAATCCGGGGAAAATACCGACGGTAGCCAGGGGCACCGTCAGAAGGATAATGCCGACCCGGCGGAAGGAGTTGAACTGCAGCAGCAGGAAGAACAGCAGCAAAAGCATCCCGATGGGGGCTGCGGTGAGCAATGCGGTATTGGCTTCACCGGAGCCCTCAGCATCGCCGCCCATGGCCATGCGGGTACCCGGCGGTAACGGGTTTCTCTCAAGCCCTGCGTAAAGGCCGTCCAGAGCCTGGCTGAAGCTGTAACCGGTTTCGAGATTAGCCGTGACGGTGTTCATTCTTACGCCATCACGCAGGTATCGAGCCGCCGGTTCCCAGGTGGTATCCACTGTCGCTACTGCTGAGAGCGGTACGGCGTCCCCCCGGTCGTTGTAGATATTCACTGACAGCAACCGTGAAAGCGACAGGGCCGTGCCCTCGCGGGAACGCAGCACCAGGGGGATGGGATCCTCTTCCTGGCGATAGCGCTCAGCCACCACACCAAAGCTCTGGCCATAGAGGCTCTGGGCCACATCGGCCCGGGTCAGGCCGTAGCGGGCCGCCGTGGCATCGTCGACGTTGATGGCAATACTCGGAACGCCAATATCCAGGTCATGGCGGACATCAACCGTGCCCTCAACGCCTCTCAGAATGCTGAAGATCCGCTCCACCGCTTCGATCCGGGCACCATCATTGGCATGGTAGACACGGATTTCCACCGGCGCAGCCCTGGGCGGCCCCTGCCCGAGGATACCCACGGTCACATCCAGTTCCGGCATCTGGTCTTTCACGTGCGCGCGAATCCAGCGGATCATGCCGGTAGTGTCTTCCAGTGTGGGTGTGGTAACCACCAGCCGTGCCCGGTTCGGTGCCTGGGGGGCGCGCTGCAGGTTGTAATAAAATGAAGGTCCGGTGAAGCCTACGAACCGGTGGACCTTCAGGGCGTCCGGCTGTGAACGGATAATTCGCTCCAGACTTTCCGTGGCCTCAGCCGTGCGGGCCTGGTCGGTGCCTTCGGGCATGTAGACTTCGACAATCACCCTCGGGCGATCGGCATTCGGAAAGAACTGCTGGGCCATGAAGGGGGTCATCGCAAGGCTGATGCCCACAAGTATGGCGCCGGCGGTAATCAGCCGTCCGGGGTAACGGGATACCAGGCCACCCAGAAAACGGGCTACTCCGATCAATCGGTCCTGGCCCGCCTTGCGGCGGGGCTTCAGGAATCTGGCCGCCAGCAAGGGAACGGCGGAGATAGCCAACAGATAGCTGACGGACAGTGTCAGCATGATCATAACCGGCACGCCACGGGTGAAATCCGCAGCACCGCCCTTGGCCAGAAGCAGGGGTGCGAAGGCCGCCAGTGTCGTTCCCGTTGAGGCACCCAGCGGGCCGGCCAGCTCGCTGACGGCCTGGCGCAGGGCATCCAGCCGCCGCATGCCCTCATCCAGGTGCCCCTGGATGTTTTCGACGATCACGATGGCGTTGTCGATCAGGATGCCCAATGAGATCACCATGCCAATGACGGCGATCTGATGCAGCACGCCCCCACCGAGGTCATAGAGCCCGACACTGATCAGGGCAACCATGGGCAGAATGGACGCGACCAGCAGCCCCATACGAATGCCCATGCCGGTAAAGACCACCGCCACGATGATCAGCACTGAAAGCACCAGGCTCCAGGCCAGGTTATCGAGCCGTTCCTGCACCTTGTCCGGCTGGAAGAACATCTCCCGGATCTCGTAGGGTTCAAAGTCTCCGCGAATCTGCTCCATGCGTTCGCGCACCCGCTGACCAAAGCGGATCGCATCGGTGGTGCCCTCTTCCATAATGATGGAGACCAGCACCACCCGTTCGCCGTCGTACCAGGTTTCCGGCTGTCTGGGTTCTACTGGTCCACGCCAGACATCCGCTGCCGCGGCCAGGGGCACCTGTGAGCCATCCGGAAGTTCAATGGGCGTGGCGCGGATGGCGTCAATATCGGCAAACTCGCTGTTGGGAAGGACCGACAGGCGGCGGCCATTGACCACCACGAAGCCGCCGGGAATGGTCTGGTTTCGCCGCGCCAGCGTGTCCAGCACCCGCGCCGGTGAGATACCAAGCCGGAAGAGCGCGGCATCGTCCAGTGCCAGGGTAATCTGCTCGTCTGCATCGCCTTCCAGCTCAATCCGGGAAACCCCCGGCAAATCCGAGAGGTTCTGCTTCAACCGTTCAGCAACGTCGGATAGTTCCGTTACCGAGGGCGAGCCACCTACGGCCATGACGATGGCAGGAATATCGATTAGACGGTCATCAAGTACCATCCGGCCCACATCGTCCGGGAAGTCCTGCTTCGCGCGCTCCATGGCCTGGCGCACTCGGTCCCAGGCGGGGTCGGTGTCGTAGATGTCGTCATTCAGGCGCAGGCGCACGATGGCAACGCCGGTACGGGCGGTGGACTGGGTATAATCCACCTCCTCCACCTGCCGAAGTTCATCCACCAGGGGCCTGAGTACGAGCCGTTCAACGGCCTCGGCGCTGGCACCCGGATAGTTGATGCTGATCAGGCCGGCCCGGTAGGGAAACGACGGGTCTTCCTGGCGTGGCATGGTGCTGTAAGCCGCGATACCCAACAGGCAGAGCATGGTCACCACCATGCCCAGCAGACGCTGGCAGTTCAGAAGCCGGCGGGTCATCAGCGCACCTCCACGGCATCACCGTCCGCCAGCCGTGTCATGCCGGCATAAACCACCAGGTCACCCGGGGACAAATCGCCAGAGGTAACCACCACCCGCTCGCCCACGACCCGGTCGACTTCCACCGCAACACGGGAGGCCACATTATCCCGGACCCGGAACACACTGACGCCCTCGGCGTTGCGGATCACCGACAGCAGGGGCACTGTGATGGCAGATTCCCGAACAGGCGTGATGCCCACTTCTACCGGCTGGCCGGGCTCCAGGGTGTTTACCGGCAGGCTCACCAGAACCGGATGCAGCTCGCCGCGAATGGCGCTGGCCTGGGCAATCTCGACCACCGAACCGGATTGTGGCGGGCGGCTGCGGTCCTGGACGGACCAGACAGGCAAGGTTTGCTCCAGCTCGACATGATCCAGCAGATACGCCGGTACCCGCACCTCTACCTCACGGCCCTCGGGCGAGGAAAGCCGCATCACCGGCTGTCCGGCCGCCACGAATTCGTCCCGCTCCACCAGCAGGGCTTCAACCCGTCCGGAAAAGGGCGCCCGAAGTGTACTTTCCTCGAGCAGCTGGGTTGCCTCCGCCAGGGACGCCCGCGCCGTTGCGACGCTCGCCTCCAGGGAGTCCCGCCGAGCTGCGAGCTGCTCCAGCGTCTGTTCGGACACCACACCGCGCTCGTGCAATCGGCTGGAGCGCTCCCACTCCCGCTGAGCCTGCTGATACTGGGTTCTCAACTCTTCCAGGCGGGCCCTGGCAGAATCCCGGGCCGGCTCCAGGCCAGGATTGTAGACCCGGGCGAGCAGATCACCGGCCTGCACCTTCTGACCGAGCTCCACCGCCTGCTCCTTGAGGGTGCCACTGACCTGGAAGGTCAGTGTCGCTCGCTGGGTAGCACGAACAATTCCGGAAAACCGCAGCGGCATATCCTGGCTCTCGCCGTCGGAAACTTCAGACACACGCACTGAAACCTTCTGCTGCCCGGACTCCGGGGCTACGTCACTGGCTTTACAGCCCGACAGAAACAGTGAAAAAACCGCAAGAGAAACGATGGCAACGGGGATTCGAAGTGGTGTCATGACTCTTCCTTTCATCCTTGCTTGTGTAGTTGGCGGGGTCCTGTCCCTGGAGAAACCCGATGATTGATTTAGACATCATGTCATTCTTTGACATTTTGTCAATAATCGGGTTTGATTCGATTTCAGGTATCCTATGCGTGCTGTTGCCAACTTACCGGATGATTGAATGAGCGAACCGCTGAAAACCCGTCGCGAGCGTGAGAAACAGGCCCGTTACGACACCATCCTGGACGCCGCCGAACTGGTGTTCTCGGAAAAGGGCTACGAACGCACGTCCATGGACGACATCGCCCGTACCGCCAGCCTTAGCCGGGCCTTGCTGTACGTGTACTTCAAGGACAAGGCTGCGATACAGAGGGGCATTATGCTCAGGGCGGGCCATAGCCTGTTCCGTCGATTTGAAGAGGCAAGACAGACCGCGGATAACGGGCTGAGCCAGATCCGGGCGATGGGAGAATCCTATTATCGCTTCTATCTGGAGGAACCGGATTACTTCTCGGCTTTGACCAAGGCGTCCACCGCCATGGCAGAGGCAGACGAAAGTCAGGCAGAGGAAATGTTGTGCTCCAAATCAGACCTGATGGAGCTGATGGTGGGGGCCATCGAACTGGGGCTACGGGACGGCACCATGAACCGCGACCGGATCAACGACCCCGTTCAGACCGCACTGTACCTGCGCGGGGCCCTGCACGGGGTGATCCTGCTCTGCCAGTCGGAAATGGGCGAGGGTAACCCGGCGTTTCCGGCCGAGCAGCTGATCCGGCACACCATGGATATGCTGACGTCGTCGATTTCTGCCTGACAACTCGCAGCCCGGCAGGCTGCTAGAGCTGGAAATCGTAGATGGAGCCCAGGCCCATGATCCCGGTGAGTTCGTCCAGGGCTTTGCGAACCTCCTCCAGCAACATCGGATCGCCAAGCTCGTTCTGGCTGAGTTCATCCCGGTAATGGGCTTCCACCCAGGTGGTCAGGCGCTCATAGAGTTCATCGGTGAGCAACACACCCCGGTTGATGGCTTTCAGCTCATCGTCGTTGAGCACCACCCTCAACCGCAGACAGGCCGGGCCACCGCCATTGCGCATAGACTGCTTGACGTCGAACACTTCCACCGCGGTGATCGGCCCGCCGGACTTCACCAGGCCATCCAGATAACGGCTGACCGAAGCCACTTCTCGGCACTCGCCGGGCACCGCCAGCAGCATGCCGTCGGGTGTGTTCAGCAACTGACTGTTGAACAGGTAGGAGGCCACGGCATCTTCCAGCGGCACATCGGCACTGCTGACCCGGACCGCTTCCAGCTCGGCACCGGTGAGCCGCTCCCTGATGTCCGCCAGCACCTGCGCTTCGTTAAGAAACGCCATTTCATGGTAGAAAAGCGTATTACCGTTGCCCACCGCTATCACGTCGTTGTGGAAAACGCCGCCATCAATGGCGTCCGGATTCTGTTGGGCAAACACCGCATTCTGGTCCCTGAGACCATGCAGCCGTGCCACCGCCTGGGATGCCTCAAGCGTTTGCCGTGCCGGGTATTTCTTCGGAGCCGGAGCCTGCTCGTTGAACGCCATCTGGCCATACACAAACAGTTCCACGCCGGGCTCACCGTAACCGGCACACAACCGGGTGTGGTTGGCCGCGCCCTCATCGCCAAAGTGGCTCACTGATGGCAGCGCCGGATGGTGCGCAAAATAGCTCTCGTCGGCAAAAATGGATTTCAGAGCCCGTCCGGTCACCGCATGCTCAATGGAACGGTGGAACTTGGCGCTCAGGTTGGCCGGAGTGAAATGCACGCGATGGTCAGAGGTATCGGCACTCGGCGATACCGTGGCCGCATTGGCCGTCCACATCGGCGACGCAGAAGAGACTGCCGCCAGGATCGATGGACTGGATTTGGCCGCCTGCTCGAGAACGCGAGCGTCCGGACCTTCGAACCCCAGGGCCCGAAGTGTCGGAATATGCGGCCGCTCATGGGGAGGCAGAACGCCCTGCACATAGCCCCGGTCCGCAAGGCGCTTCATTTTGGCCAGGCCCTGCAGTGCCGCCTCTTTCGGATTCGAGACGGAACTGACATTGGATTTGGAGGCTACATTGCCCCAGGACAGTCCCGCGTAATTGTGGGTGGGACCGACCAGACCATCGAAGTTTGCTTCAACCGCGTGTTTCACCATGGCACTGGGTTCCGTTAATCGAAATTGAGGCCGGGTGCCAGAGACTCTGGCATCTCACTCTTGCCGGCCTCCAGAGAAGCCATGGGCCAGGCACAGTAGTCGGCAGCGTAGTAGGCGCTCGGGCGATGATTGCCACTGGCGCCAACACCACCAAAGGGCGCCGCGCTGCTGGCGCCGGTCAGCGGCCGGTTCCAGTTCACGATACCGGCGCGCACTTCTTCCACCAGCCGTTCATAGAGTTTCCGGTCGTCCGTCAGGATGCCCGCTGACAGCCCGTAGTGAGTATCGTTCGCCAGTGCCAGTGCATCATCAAAGCTCTTGTAGCGATACACCTTCAGCAAGGGGCCAAAGAACTCTTCATCGGTCACGTCCAGACCTGTGGCATCCACGATACCAGGCGACAGCAGGCCGGTTCCGGACTTCAGGGACTTCATCTCCAGCAGGGATTTGCCGCCCTTCTCAAGCAGGCTGGCCTGGGCCGCCAGGAGTTTTTCGGCGGCCTCCGCGGAAATCACGGAGCCCATAAACGGCTGCGGATCGGCATCGAACTCGCCGACCTTGATTCGGGCGGAGACTTCCACCAGCCGGTCGATGAACGCGTCACCTTTCTTGCCCTTGGGTACCAGCAGGCGACGTGCACAGGTACAGCGCTGACCGGCCGACAGGAAGGCCGACTGCAGGGCATGGTGCACTGCACCATCCACATCAGCCACATCCTGAACGATCAGCGGGTTGTTGCCGCCCATCTCCAGGGCCAGGATTTTCTCAGGCTGGCCACCGAACTGTTTGTGCAACAGATGACCCACGGTAGAACTGCCGGTAAAGAACAGGCCGTCAATCAACGGGTGGCCGGCCAGGGATTTGCCCGTGGCAGAAGCGCCCTGGACGAGGTTGATCACTCCATCGGGAATGCCGGCCTTCTCCCAGAGTTTTACCGTCAGCTCGGCGACCCCCGGGGTCAGCTCACTCGGTTTGAACACCACCGTGTTACCGGCGAGCAAAGCCGGCACTATGTGGCCATTCGGCAAATGCCCTGGAAAGTTGTAGGGGCCGAAAACCGCAACGACCCCGTGGGGCCGGTGCCTGAGCACGGCGTGACCACCGGCAACATCGGATTCAGATGTCCCGGTACGGTCGTTGTAGGCTTTCACGGAAATGCCGATCTTGCCGATCATCGCCGCCACTTCCGTGCGGGATTCCCACAGCGGCTTGCCGGTCTCCAGGCCAATCTGGTGTGCCAGCTCTTCCTTGTGAGCCTCAAGCAGTTCACCAAAGGCTTCAACAACGGCCTGGCGTTCGGCAAAGCTCTTGCGCTGCCACTTCACAAAGGCATTGCGGGCTTCACGAACGGCCGCATCCACATCCTCCAGATTGGCGCTTTCGCCATCCCAGAGTGTTTCACCGGTCACCGGCTGGACAGATTCGAATACCGGCCCGTGGCCCGGTAGCCAGAGCCCGTCGATAAACAGTTCACCCGTCAGCTTTGCCATTTCGATGCACCTCCCGGTACTGAGCTTCTATAACTATGTTTGGTCAGCAGCCCCGAGTCTTTCAAGGGGGCCAGGCGAACCGGATCGCCAGATTCAATCTGCAAGGCTTCGGCAACTTCAGGTGGCAGGCTGACGGTATCCGGTCCGATACAATCTATCGGCACGGTAGTCACCCGGAAATCCCGGAATGAGCGGTTCGAAACCATGACCCGCTCCTCAGATGGAACGTCCAGGTTGACCGGTTTGCGAGTGACCATGGCGTGCCGGTTCATGCCTTCGCGAACCGTCCGGACATTGTGAACGAAGGCTTCAACCACGGGCCCGCCATCAAATATGTCTACCAGTCCGTTGAAGTTGAACCCCTCGGACTGAAGCATCCGGAGTGCCGGAGCGGTGTTGTCATGGACCCGGCCGATCACGGCACGTGCGGAATCCGGCAACATGGACAGGTATATCGGATACTTGGGCATCAACTCGGCAATAAACGACTTGTTGCCCAGCCCCGAGAGCATGTCCGCTTCGCTGAACTCCATGTCGAAGAATTTGGTTCCCAGCGCGTCCCACAGAGGGCTCCGGCCGTTGGCATCCGACACGCCCCGCATTTCCGCGAAGATTTTTTCCGAGAAGTGTTTGCGGAATTCATCCAGGTACATGAACCGGCAGCGGGAAAGCAGCAGGCCGCTGCCTCCGCCTTTGTACTCATCGGAGAGCAGCAGGGAGCAGATTTCGCTGGTATCGGTCATGTCGTTTGACAGATGCAGCGTTGGAGTCCGCACGTGCACACCCAGCTCTTTCGAGGCATTGACGGTGACGCTCAGACGGTAATTGTAGAAAACTTCATCCAGACCAACGCGAGCCTGGATACCGCTGATACCGACCGTTTTCTTGCGTTCGGTATCCTCCAGAGCGAAGAGATAGAGCCCTGCTTCCGGTGCAATGCGCTGGTTGAAGGTTTCACGGGCGTGATTGATCTTCTTCTGCAGCAGCTCGCGATCCGCCGGCAGGGTGGTCAGCCCCTTCCCGGCGCTTTGGGCCATGGCATACAGGTCGTCCAGATCGTTTTCCTGCAACGGGCGAATTACCAGCATGGTGTCGCCTCCGTGATCCCGGCGGATTGATACGTAACTGCGTCCTCGGTGCCCGAATAGGTCATAGCGGCGCGATCCTTACCCGGTCACCCGCGGTCCGGTTCAGCGTATGCCAGGTCGAGACCGGCACCTTGAGTTTGTCGTCCAGTGTTTCGGCGACCGGTGTCAGGGTGCAGCGAAACTGTTCACCCTCGCCGGCGGCAATGAGACAGGTTTCGCCGGTGTCCTCGTTGGTCCCATGAAGTTCCTTCGGGTGACTGGTCACGAGGGTTTTCAGGCTGTCGGTACGAGCTTCAAGAACCGGACCGGCATCAAAAATGTCCAGATAGTTTCCCGGCTGGAACCCTTCCCGCTGGAGCAACTCAAAGTTGGGTACAGTAATCTGGTGCGGCTGACCCATCGCCTTCTGGGCCGATTCACTCAGCAGCGTCACGTAAATGGGATTGGGCGGCATGAGCTCTGCGATGAAGGTTTTACTGAGCTGCCCGGAGTACTGGTCCGCCGTTTCAAAATCCATATTAAAGAAATGCCGGCCAAGGCTGTCCCAGAAGGGCACGCTCCCGTCGTCCAGCTGAACGCCCTGGATTTCCACGGCCATACGCTGGGCAAACCATTCACGGTGATCAGCAATAAACAGAATCCGGGCCCGCGACAGCAACTCGAACGCATCCGTACCCTGCAGCCCCGGGCGGATCGAGAAAGAGCACAGCAGCGATACATCGGTCAGCGAGTGGGAGGGGTACAACACCTCCACACGGCGGGACACTCCCAGTTCATGGGAGGCATGGATCAGGGCATCCCGCCGGTAACTGTAAAAAGGCTGGCCATTGCCGGCATGGGCATCGATACCGGCCGTGCCGGCGATGTCTCCGGTCTCAGTGTCCTCAAGCACGAACAGGAACCTGGGAGGGTCATCCTCTGCGCTGATCCGGCCGGCAAACGACGCCAGGGACTGCTCGATCTTGTAGGCCAGGGCGTCGCCCTGTTTGGGCAGGGTGGAAGAAAGACGGGCACACTGGGTGCCCGCAATGGCGAGAATCTGGTCCAGATCATCCGGCTCAGCCGGACGTACCAGCCACATAAGATCTCCTTAGGCCGTCAGTTTTTTCACTGCCGCTTCGAAACGCTCGAGGGCTAATTCAATGTCCGGTTCCGGGATAATCAGGGATGGCGCCAAACGAATCACGTTTGCGCCGGCCACCAGAACCATCACGCCCTCTTCCAGCCCGGCGTTCAGGAAGTCCTTGGCCTTGCCCTGCCATTTCTCGGTGAGCACGCAACCGAGCAGCAGGCCGGCACCGCGCACTTCGGTGAACACGCCGTAGCGTTCGCCAATATCCATCATGCCCTTGCGGAGCTTGTCGGAACGGGCTTTCACACCCTTGAGAATCTCCGGCTGGCTGACGGTATCCACTACCCGCTGCGCCACGGCGCAGGCCAGTGCGTTACCGCCGTAGGTACTACCGTGAGTACCGACGCCCAGGCTGGCTGCAACCTTGGCCGTGGTCAGCATGGCTGCGACCGGAAAACCGCCGCCAAGCCCCTTGGCACTGGAGAGAATATCCGGCACCACGCCATACATCTGATAGGCGTAGAAGTGGCCACTTCGGCCAACGCCGGACTGAACCTCATCAAACACCAGCAATGCGTCATTTTCGTCGCACAAATCTCGCAGCCCCTGAAGGAATGCCTGGTCGCCGGGCATAACACCACCCTCACCCTGAATGGGCTCAACCACGATGGCACAGGTTTTCTCCTTCGAGATCAGTTTCTTCACGGATTCCAGATCGTTGAACTCGGCATGGTGAATGCCGCCGGGTGCCGGCTCGAAACCTTCCAGGTACTTGGGTTGGCCGCCTACGCTCACGGTAAACAGGGTGCGCCCGTGAAACGAATTCTTGAACGAAATGATCTCGTTCTTCTCTTTACCGTGATGCTCCCAGGCGTACCGACGGGCCAGCTTGAACGCCGCTTCGTTGGCCTCGGCTCCGGAGTTGGCGAAGAACACGCGCTCGGCAAAGGTGAGGTCACACAGAGTTTTCGCCAGACGCAGGGCGGGTTCGTTAGTCATCACGTTGGACAGGTGCCAGATTTTCTCAGCCTGATCGTGCAACGCGCCCACCAGCCCCGGATGGGAATGGCCCAGGCAGGTCACTGCGATGCCGCCCTGGAGATCGATGAACTCGCGGCCTTCCTGATCCCAGATCCGGGAGCCCTCTCCTCGCACCGGAATGATGGAACCGGGAGCGTAGTTGGGCACCATGACTTCATCGAACAGTTCGCGGCTGACGGGTTCTTTATTCATAAATCTCTCTCGGGAAAGCGGCTAAGCAATTAAAAATAGTTGAGTGGCCGCACCAAACAAGTAAGTAGGTGTGCGGACTCTTGCACCATAATACGCCACTCACGGCATAAGAACATCCGGTTCCCCGATGGCAGGCAATTCGATCACCTGCTGCCGTTCGTGCCCGCCCTTTTTTCTGTCCATGAGGGCGCCGATCAGAAGTTTGTAGGAATCCAGGTCAAAGGTGACTGCCTGGCCACTGAGTGAGAGATCCGCCAGTTCCTCCTCTTCATGGAGGGTGGCTACATGCATCCAGTTATAAACCACCAGGATGTCCGTGCGCCCGGACCGCTCATCCCGCTCAACGATCCCGACCGGCCCTTTCCAGGGCCAGGTTTTCAGTCGCAGGCCGTGGAAGGCAATCTGCACCCTGAGGTTATAGCGCTCGACATTCTCGAGTTCCTCACAGGCGCCCTTGCAGCGCCCCAGTGCGCGCTGGAAACAAGGACCCTCGTGCTCCGGCTCCAGGCCGAGTAGCCGGTTGCACAATTCATTCTTGGCCGCGATGCCGCTCAATGCCCGCTCGGCATCCCGCTTGCTGCGAAACAACCCGAAATAGTCCCCCAACCGGTGGGGCTCGATTTCACGAACCAGGCGCGCCTGGAGATACCCCGCCTCGTTTTTCGACAGCTCAATGCTCACCAGATTCTTGGCCGCCCGGGAGCGACGGTTGAACAGAGGCTTCAGGGTCTTGATCTGCTTGAGTTCCAGCAGGAGCGCGCCAAGCTCGCCGGCAGTTTCCGTCCACTCAACACGGCGCAGACTCTCGGACATTCTTACACCACGGGCAGAGTTATGATCGCCGGAAAAGTGCGAGGCCACCCGCTGGGCAATATTGGTGCTTTTGCCCACATATAGAAGTACATCGTTTTCGCCGTAAAACCGATATACCCCAGGGCCCCGGGGCAGGTCCTGAAGCGTATCCGACGGAAGGTGGGAAGGAATACTCGGCCGTTGCAGCAGCTCTCGGAGAGCCTTATCTAACTTCCCGTCGCCTTTTTCCGAACGTGCATGCTCAAAGAACGCAAGCATGGCGGACACATCGCCCATGGCCCGGTGGCGCTGAACCCGGGCAAGGCCATGGCGGGCAATCAGCGCGTCCATGTTATGCCGCCGGAATTCCGGATACAGCCGCCGGGAAAGCTTTACCGTACACAACACCTTCGCTGAGAACAGGCGCCCCAGTCTGCGGAATTCGGATTTGATAAAACCGTAATCAAAGCGGGCATTGTGAGCGACAAACACCTTGCCCTTGAGTTGCTCCTCCAGCTCATCCGCCACCTCTTCAAACAACGGGGCATCGGCGACCATTTCATTGGAAATGCCGGTAAAGTTCTCGATAAACGGGGATATCCGCGTTTCCGGATTCAGCAGCGTCTGCCACTCACCCACCACCTCGCCGGCCTGCCAGAACCGGATACCAATCTCGGTAATCCGGTCCCGGGCTGAATTACCGCCGGTGGTTTCAATATCAAGAAACGCGAACGTGGCTGACTCAATAACTGTACTTTCGGACGTCATGGAACAACTTTACGCCTCATTGGCAACTGCAGATGTCTGTATATGAACGAAAAGCTGTTATAGACATTCGTCTAATTTCTGCATGAATTTATTTAAATTGTCACGAATTCGTAACTACCTTGTTTTTGGGTCCAACAACAAAAATGTGTAGAGACAACAACGATGCAAAGCAACAAACTGAGATTGACAAATCGACGAAGAAATTTCTAACGGCGGTCGCGCCGGTAACTTTGCCAAAATCACAAAAGGCGACGCTGACACAGCCGACGGCCATTTTGGCATGGACGCAAATACCAGCCGTGTCGGTCTTTCTGTGGTTAATCCGGAAGGGGTCAAAGTTGTTGTCGAATTCGACTTCAGCAATAGCGCCAGCCTTGATCCGCGCCTGCGCCACGCTTATGGCGAATACAACAATGTCAGAATTGGTCGGTACTGGTCCAACTGTAACTCCTGGGTCGGCAACACTGCTAACGTGGACTTCGATGGCGTTCCGGGTACTGCTGGTGCACAAGACCGTACCGAGCAAATCACCTACATGAGCGGCCCGTTCTCCGTTTCACTGGAGAATGCTATCGACTACGGCGGAGTAGTAGGCGTAGCTCCGGTTCTTACACTTCAACCCGACGGAACGCAACAGCTAGAGCCAACACCGGGCCAAGATAGAGGCACCGTCGCCAGCTCTCCTGCACTGACTGCAAAGTTTGAAGATTCACAGGGTGGATTTTCTTACGCAGCAGCCGTCATGGCCAAGCAAACAGCTTACGACACAGGTTCGGCCGATGATTCAGCCATCGGTTTTGCCGGTTTCCTGGCTGGTAAAATTGCCATTACCGATATGATCTCAATCCAGGGTGCGATCAACTATGCAGATGGCGCCAATGCGTATGTATATCGCGCGGGTAGCAACTTTGCCGGAGCAGACGCAGCAACCACGACTGAGCAGAACACGTCCATGTATATCAACTATATGTGGAGCCCGGTTGATAAGGTTAGCATGGGCGTACAGTTCGAGAATCTGGAAACTGAAAGCCAAGGCGGAGCCGACGGCGACGCAAATCGTCTCATGTACGTAGCACAATACAGCTTCTAATCCTTCCGTTAGAAGTTAGTTAACTCAGCAGAAACCCCGGCTCCGGCCGGGGTTTTTGTTTGTGCGAAAAAGCGATCAGGAAAGAGCCAGAACGACAAAGGCCGGTGCGGCTTTTCAGAACTGTAGAGGGCCAGGGATGGCCCGAAACAAGCGCACAGGGATGTGCTTGTAGCGTGTTCTGAAAAGCCGCACCGGCCTTTGTCGCGCCACCCAACCCTCAGGCTGGGTGACAACTAGCTTCCTATCACAGCAGAAGGGAACGAATATCCCCAAGAAGCTGACTGAGCACCGTGGTAAACCGGGCGGCATCCGCCCCGTTTACTGCACGGTGATCGTAAGACAGCGACAACGGCAGCATTAACCGGGGCTGGAACTCCTTGCCATCCCAAACCGGCTTCATCGCCGCCTTGGAAACCCCAAGTATCGCCACCTCCGGCGTATTCACGATCGGCGTAAATGCCGTGCCGCCAATACCACCCAGACTGGTGATGGTAAAACAGGCACCCTGCATCTCTGCCGGCTTCAACTGCTTGTCCCGGGCTTTCTGGGCAAGCTCGGCGCTCTCGGCAGCAAGCTCCCACAAGCCCTTCTTGTCCACATCCTTGATAACCGGCACCATCAGCCCGTTGGGCGTATCCACCGCAATCCCGATGTGAATGTACTTCTTGCGAACCACCTCCTTGCGCTCCATGTCCAGGGACACGTTGAACTGGGGCAGTTCTGCCAGCGCCGTGGCACAGGCCTTCAGCAGGAACGGCAACGGCGTCATTTTCACGCCCTTCTTCTCGCCGGCTGCCTTCTGGGCCTTGCGGAAATCCTCCATGTCGGTGATGTCCGCATCCTCGAACTGGGTGACGTGAGGCACGTTCAGCCAGCTGCGCTGCATGTTGTTGGCCGTAGCGAACATCATCCGCGACATGGCCTCACGCTTCACTTCACCAAACTGGCTGAAGTCTGGCAGCTTGACCCCGGGGATACCGGAGCCGGTGGCAACACCGCTACCCTGCTGAGCCTGCTTCAGCTGGCTCTTCACATAGGCGTGGACATCGTCCTTGATAATCCGGCTCTTCGGGCCAGAGCCCTTGATGCGGGCCAGATCGGCACCCAGCTCACGGGCCAGCTTGCGAACAGCAGGGCCAGCATGGACCTTCGCGCCAGGCGTGGGCGGCTCATAGGTTGCACCCTGAGGTTCAGGGGCAGACTCTACTTGCTGCTTTGGCTTCTCTTCGGACTCGGGCTCCGACTTCGCTTCCTTCGCCGGTTCTTCAGACGCCGGCTCGGAGTCGTCTTCCGATTCGCCGCCCTCTTCCTGAACGGTCATCTCCAGCAGCTCATGGCCCTCGGAGAGCTTGTCACCCTCGGACACCAGGATCTTGCCCACTTTGCCCGAGTACGGCGAGGGAATCTCCATGGTGGCCTTGTCCGATTCCACGGTAACCAGCGGATCGTCAGCCTCGATGGTATCGCCTTCGGCGACATTGATTTCGATTACCGGAACATTGTCGAAGCCATCCAGCGCAGGAACCTTCACGGTCTCCTTGCGTGAGCCACCGGAAGCCTTCTTCGGCGCCGGCTTGCTCTCTTCGGATTTCTCCTGCTCCTTGGCTTCGCTCTTTTCCTCAGCTTTTCCTTCCGGCTCTTTCTTGGAATCGTCAGAGCCACCACCATCGGCACTGGCTTCCATCATCCCTACGACGTCGCCTTCCTTGACCTTGTCGCCCACCTTAACGGTGATCTTGGTAATCTTGCCGGCTCCGGGCGACGGCAGCTCCACGGAGGCCTTGTCTGACTCTACGGTCAGAATCGGATCTTCTGCTTCAACCGAATCCCCTGCGCTGACGGTGATTTCGATAACCTCGACCTCATCCGCACCGCCGAGATCCGGAACCTTGATTTCCTGTTCACTCATGGCGGTCTCCTTAGCTCAGCACCGGGTTCGTTTTGTTGCGATCGATTCCGTACTTGCGCATGGCTTCGAGAACCACATCGTTCTTCACCTCACCGTCCTTGGCCAGAGCTGACAGCGCCGTGACTGTTACGTAGTAACGGTCGACTTCAAAGAAGCTGCGCAGCTTTTCCCGGGTGTCGCTGCGGCCAAAGCCGTCGGTGCCCAGGGTCAGGAAGGTTTTCGGGATGAACGCCCGGAGCTGCTCGGAGTGCAGCTTGATGTAATCGGTGGAAGAAACCACTGGCCCGGTCTGCTTCTCCAGACACTGGGTAACATACGCCTTCTTCGGCTTGTCATCTGGGTGCAGGCGGTTCCAGCGCTCTACGTGCAGGCCCTCACGGGCGAGCTCGTTGAAGCTGGTAACACTCCACACATCGGAGGCAACACCCCAGTCGTCTTTCAGCATCTGGGCGGCAGCGCGCACCTCGTTGAGGATAGCGCCCGCACCAAGCAACTGAACCCGAGGCGTCTTCTTGTTGCCCTTGGTTTCAACAGACTCGAACTTGTACATGCCCTTGATAATGCCGTCTTCGCAATCCTTGGGCATGGCAGGCTGTTCGTAGTTCTCGTTTTCGATGGTCAGGTAGTAGAAGACGTTCTGGTTGTCCTCGAACATCTCCTTCATACCCTTGCGGAGCACGACCGCCATTTCATAACCATAAGCCGGATCGTAGGCTTTACAGTTCGGAATGGTGTTGGCCAGCACGTGACTGTGGCCGTCCTGGTGCTGCAGGCCTTCGCCGTTCAGGGTGGTCCGGCCGGCGGTACCGCCGATCAGGAAACCACGGGCCTGGATGTCACCGGATGCCCACGCCAGATCGCCAACCCGCTGGAAACCGAACATGGAATAGAAGATGTAGAACGGAATCAACGGGAAGTTGTTGGTGCTGTAGGAGGTCGCTGCCGCCATCCACGCTGCCATGGAGCCGTCTTCGTTGATGCCTTCCTCAAGAATCTGGCCTTTCTTGTCTTCCCGGTAGTACATGATCTGGTCACGGTCTTCCGGCACATACTTCTGGCCCTCGGCGGTGTAGATGCCGAGCTGACGGAACATGCCTTCCATACCGAAGGTACGGGCTTCGTCGGGCACGATGGGTACCACACGCTTGCCGATGCGCTTGTCCTTGGTCAGAGCTGTCAGGATACGGACGAAGGCCATGGTGGTGGAGATCTTCCGGTCGCCGGAGCCCTCCAGTACCGCTTTGAAGATGTCCAGATCAGGAATCTGCAGCGGCTGGCAATCCTTGCGGCGCTTGGGATAGAAACCACCCAATTCCTGCCGGCGCTTCTTCATGTAGACGATTTCCGGGCTATCCGGCGCTGGCCGGTAGTAGGGAACGTCCTTGAGCTCCTCATCCTTCAGCGGCACTGCAAAGCGGTCGCGGAACGATTTAAGCTGCTCGATATCGAGCTTCTTCAGAGAGTGAGCGGTATTCTGCGCCTCGCCGGCCTCACCAAAGCCATAGCCTTTGATGGTATGAGCCAGTATGACGGTCGGACGCCCACCGTTCTTATTGATGGCATGATGGAAGGCTGCATAGATCTTGTAAGGATCATGGCCACCCCGGTTGAGCTTGTTGATCTCCTCATCCGACAGGTCCTCAACGAGCTTGGCTGTTTCGGGGTACTTGCCGAAGAAATTCTTACGGGTATAGGCCGGGCCATTACTCTTGAAGTTCTGAAGGTCGCCGTCACAGACCTCGTCCATGACGCGCTGCATCTTCCCTTCTTTGTCCCTCTCGAACAGGGGATCCCAGTGGCGACCCCAAACGACCTTCAACACGTTCCAGCCGGCACCGCGGAAGACACCCTCAAGTTCCTGGATAATCTTGCCATTACCACGGACTGGGCCGTCCAGACGCTGAAGGTTGCAGTTAACCACAAAGATCAGGTTGCTGAGGTTTTCCCGGCCGGCCATGGAGATAGACCCCAGGGTTTCCGGCTCGTCACACTCGCCGTCACCGACAAAGCACCAGACCTTGCGATCGCCCATCTCGATGAGCTCCCGGCTGTCCAGGTACTTCATTACGTGGGCCTGATAAATGGCCTGAATCGGGCCCAGACCCATGGAAACCGTGGGGAACTGCCAGTAATCCGGCATCAACCAGGGGTGCGGGTAAGACGAAAGGCCGGTGCCATCTACCTCTTCGCGGTACTTGTCGAGATCTTTTTCATCGAACCGGCCTTCAAGATAGGAACGTGCATAGATGCCCGGAGATGAGTGCCCCTGGAAATAAACCAGATCGGATTCGCGCTTTTCGTCGCCACCATGGAAGAAGTAGTTAAAGCCAACATCGTAGAGGGTCGCAGCCGACGAGAACGAGGAGACATGGCCGCCAAGATCTCCGGGACGCTGGTTGGCGCGCATAACCATGGCCATGGCATTCCAGCGGATCAGGGAGCGAATACGGCGCTCCATGAAGAGGTCGCCGGGCATCGGCGCCTGCTGGGACACAGGAATACTGTTCCGGAATGGCGTGGTAATGGAATATGGCAGTTCGGTTCCGTCACGGCTCGCCCGTTCAGAGAGCCTCTCAAGAATGTATTTGGCCCGGTCTACGCCTTCGTTCTCGATCAGAGATTCCAGCGCGTCC
Organism: Marinobacter sp. L-13; assembly: GCF_056857715.1. Lineage (NCBI taxonomy): Bacteria > Pseudomonadati > Pseudomonadota > Gammaproteobacteria > Pseudomonadales > Marinobacteraceae > Marinobacter > Marinobacter sp. L-13. The sequence goes on along the minus strand of NZ_JBSXNQ010000048.1, from coordinate 50,094 downwards.
AGCCATTCACTGGTTTCAATGGGATCATCGTCCTGGTACATCAAACCCTCCCCTTGGCATCAAAAAGTGCAGCGCCGCCACGATCAGCAGCCGGGCGCGTTGCGGTGTCGATAAGCTGCGATGAAATGCAGTGTTTTGTTGTGGGTATGTCAGCCTGACAGGTGTACCGGCTCCCAGTACACAGAACCTGTACAAAGCATAGAACAGCTTTCACACTTTTCCTGCCCGATCGCACCCGATTTACGGGCTTTTGGCCCCACGAATGATCGGTATGCCGATGAAGCGCGCGGATCAGCCAACCCATTTTGTCGTCTTTTTACTACATTTTTAACGCTAAATTCAATTTACACCCTATCCAAATCCATTTCAGGGGCGCTCTTTGCGGTTACTTACGGAAGAATGACCGTTTTTGGACCATCAGACAACCAGACTGCGACCAATGTCGTAGCATTCTTATCAACCGGAAAATTGATTACCACGCTAAACGATATCCTCGCCGCAATTCGCTACACATTCGCCGCCGTTAGCGATTTTTGTTGAATATTCTGAGCCTTCAACTCTTCTACCCATCTAATTTACCGGAACTTTTTAATTAGACCTGAAAATAATCCCCCGTTTATGTATACTCGCCTGCCTGATTTTTAACCACCGAAAAGTGGTCGGACCACTTTTTCCGTCATTGGCACCAACAGAGGGCGATCTATGAACTCCATCGTCACCTTTCCGAACCGGATTCCCACTACCGAGTTCGAGGAACGGCGTTTCAAGGTCTACACAGACCGCCAGCTCGACAAGATTGAAGTTATTCAGAATCTCCCTGAGGAGACGCTGTTTGAAATGAAGGTGGTAGCCAGCGTGCTACCGTTCCGGGTCAACGAATATGTGATCAATGAACTGATCAACTGGGACAAGGTTCCCAACGACCCGATCTATCAGCTTGTCTTCCCCCAGAAAGGCATGTTGAAAGAAGAGCATTACGAGCGCATGGCAACAATGCACCGGGAAGGTGCCGACAAAAAAGAGATCCAGGCGGTTGCCAAGGAAATCCGGGATGAACTGAACCCGCACCCGGCAGGCCAGATGGAAATGAACATGCCGGAGCTCGACGGTGAGGTGCTGGACGGCGTTCAGCACAAGTACCGCGAAACAGTGCTGTTTTTCCCGGCCCAGGGTCAGACCTGCCACTCTTACTGCACCTTCTGTTTCCGCTGGGCACAGTTTGTCGGTGACAAGGACCTGAAAATGGCCAGCACCGAAGCCGAGAAGCTCCACGGCTACCTGCAGGAGCACACCGAGGTAACCGACCTGTTGGTGACCGGTGGTGATCCAATGGTCATGAAAACCAAGAACCTGGTGCAGTATCTCGAGCCACTGCTGCAGCCCGAGTTCGACCACATCCAGACCATCCGCATCGGCACCAAGGCCCTCACCTTCTGGCCCTACCGCTTTGTGACCGACAAGGATGCGGATGAGCTGATCGATCTGTTCGCTCGTCTCGTGGACGCCGGCAAGCACGTGGCCATCATGGCCCACTACAACCACTGGCAGGAAATCACCACCGAGATCGCCGAAGAGGCCATCCGACGTATCCGCGCCACCGGCGCCGAGATCCGAGCCCAGGGCCCGCTGATCAAGCACGTCAACGACGATGCCGACGCCTGGGCAAAACTGTGGAAGAAGGAAGTGCAGCTGGGCATCATCCCCTACTACATGTTTGTAGAGCGGGACACCGGTGCCAAAAACTACTTTGAAGTACCTCTCGCCGAAGCCTTCCACATCTATCGGGAAGCCATGAAAAAGGTCAGCGGCCTGGCCCGGACCGCCCGCGGCCCCTCCATGAGCGCCGGCCCCGGCAAGGTGGAGATTCAGGGTATAACTGAAATCAACGGCGAGAAGGTGTTCGTCCTGCGCTTCCTGCAGGGTCGTAATCCGGACTGGGTTCAGCGCCCGTTCTTCGCCAAGTACAGCGAGACGGCCACCTGGCTACACGAGCTGGAACCGGCCTTTGGCGAAGAGAAGTTCTTCTTTGAAGATGAGTATGAAGCCATGAAGAGGGGCAACGGCTAAAGGCCGGCCCTGGCGTGATAAAAAGCGGCCCCAGTGACGGGGCCGCTTTGCTTTTCAGCGATTGGAACGACGCGCTTTCCAGTTGGGAATAACCCAAAAGACCAGGGCTCCGAACACAGCCCCGATAATGCCAATCAACGCTACCTGCAGACCACCATTACCCAGAACCCCATCCTGGACGTTCTCCATCGCCAGCAAGCCGGCAATGAGGATCCATGGAGTGAGAAGAATAAGGGCGCTCAAAGCCAGAAATCGCTGAATTCGACGATCATCTTTTCGACTACGCATAATGACCTCTCCCAATAAATGAGCCTATGAATACTGCATCTATTAGTCATTGGATCAGGTTCGTTATTTTTGCCTCACAAACTTGGGCACAAACCCCTCTGGCTTGTCCCTGAGCCACTCAACAAACGTCCGCAACTCCTCCAGCTGCAGCAGCTTTTCCCGGGTGTTGAAGTACAGACCCAGTTCGTATTCCGAGCGAGCTTTATGAATGGCGTTATGACACGGCCTGCACACCCACAGGGTTCGGGTGATCAGATCTTCTTTGGTGAACAGTTTCTGGAAGCGCTTCTTCCGATGCAGGTGCTTGGGGATAAGGTGGTGCCGGGTGAGCCTGGCAACCGGGCGTTCGCAGAGTTCGCAATTGTCTGGCTGGGGTGGGAGCTTAAGCATTGTGTTTGCTTGAACGAGGGCCGGATGAAGACATTCACCCGGCCCCGGATTCAACCTCGGGTTCTGATCTCCCCGAGCAACCTAATCAGTGCATCAGGGTATAGAGCTTTCGCCGATAGGTCCGCACATCCGGGTTATTGTTACCCAGCTTGTCGAACAGCTCGATCAGCGTTGTCTTGGCCACTTCGTCCTTGTATTTACTGTCCACCTGCATCAAACGGATCAGAAGATCCATGGCCTCGGCGTTGTTCTCCTGTAATACGTGGTGGAGCGCCAACTGATGCAGAGCGTTCGGGTCTTTGGGATCCTGCTCCAGCGCCATTTCGAGATCCTTGATCGGTGGCAGCTCGGCAGACTGCCGGAGAAACTTCAGGCGGGCCGCCAACTGCTTTGCCTGGTGCTGCATCTTCTCCTCCGGCGGAAGGCTTTCCAGTACCTGTTCAGCCGTCTCAAGATCACCCATCTCCGCTTTCAGCTGGGCAAGATCAATCAGTACCTTCAGGTTCTCGGGATCCTCCTGGTTCATCTGCGACAGGATGGCCAGCGCTCCCTCAACATCGCCCTCTTCCCAGATCCGATGGGCCTTGTCATACGGATCCTCCTTTGGCGCTTCAACATGCTTGTCCAGAACCTTGCGGATTTCGTTTTCCGGCAGCGCACCGTTAAATCCATCCACCGCCTGGCCATTCTTGACCAGAATGACCGTTGGCAGACTGCGCACACCAAGGCTGGAGGTAAGCTGCTCTTGCTCGTCCGCGTTCACCTTGGCGAGCATGAACGCGCCCTGGTAATCCTCAGCGAGCTTTTCCAGCAAGGGCATCAACTGCTTGCACGGAGCGCACCACTCAGCCCAGACATCGACCAGAACGGGTGTGCTGGCAGAGGCTTCCATCACCTTCTGCTGAAAGTTTTCCATGGTAGCGTCAAAAATATACGGAGAGTTGCTCATGCAAGGCACCTGAAAAGTCGTATGAATCATCGGAAACTGCCAGAGACATGGGGCCAACTCCCGGAAATTCAAGCGCCAACAGCGCCAACCCAACTCCTTGAAATCACCGTATCTGCCGTTACATAGCTAATAAGCAACGCCCCGGGGCAACGACGCAGCAGCCCGTCCCGGGCAGATTCACAACCTTTCCGGATGGATACTCGCGGCATGAATGATGAGACGCAAAACGATTCACTAGAGGAATTCGAAGAGGACGTGACCGAATATATCGGCAAGGACGAGCACAGCAAGAGCCTTGCCCTGCCCCAGCAGATGATGCCCCGGCGCATGTACGTGCTGCCGGTTTCGAACCGTCCGTTTTTCCCGGCCCAGGTGCAGCCTGTGGTGGTCAACCAGAATCCGTGGCAGGAAACCCTGAAGCGGGTCGGCGAAACCGACCACAAGGTCATGGGTATCTGTTTTGTGGAAGAAGAGGATGCGGAGGCAGGCGTTCCTGCCAGCGAACAGCTGGAGACCGTCGGCTGCGCCGTGCGCGTACATCATGCCCAGAATGAAAGCGGCAAGGTTCAATTCATCGCCCAGGGGCTTCAACGCTTTCGGATTGTCCAGTGGTTGCGCCGCAAACCGCCTTACCTGGTTGAAGTGGAATATCCGGCAGAACCGGAAGAAGAGGCAGACGAACTCAAGGCCTACACCCTGGCCATTATCAGCGCGATCAAGGAGCTGCTGCGCACCAATCCGCTGTACGGCGAGGAGGTAAAACAGTACCTGTCCCGGTTCGGGCCGGATGACAGTTCTCCGCTTGCCGACTTTGGCGCCTCGATGACCAGCGCTCCGGGTAACGAATTGCAGGATGTGCTGGACACCGTTCCCCTGCTCCGCCGCATGGAAAAGGTCCTGCTCCTGATGCGCAAGGAACAGGAAGTCGCTCGGCTGCAGTCGGAAATCAGCGAGGAGGTTAACGCCAAGGTGCAGAAGCACCAGCGCGAGTTCTTCCTGAAGGAACAACTCAAGGTCATCCAGCGTGAGCTGGGCATGGCCAAGGACGACAAGACCGCAGACGTGGAGCGTTTCGAGCAGCGCATGGCAGAGCTGCAACCGCCCGAGGCTGTGCAGGAGCGTTTCCGGGATGAACTCGAAAAACTGCAGGTGCTGGAACAGGGCTCCCCGGAATATGGCGTTACCCGTAACTATCTGGACTGGCTGACCCAGGTTCCCTGGGGCGTTCACTCGGAAGATCACTTCGATCTGGCCGAAGCAAGGCGGATACTCGACCGCGATCACGACGGCCTCGACGATGTGAAAGACCGAATCATCGAATTTCTGGCGGAAGGAACGATCAAGGGCGAGGTCAGCGGTTCGATCCTCTTGCTGGTAGGCCCACCGGGCGTTGGCAAGACATCGATCGGCCATTCCGTGGCGGATGCACTGGGGCGGAAGTTCTATCGCTTCAGCGTTGGCGGCATGCGGGACGAAGCTGAAATCAAAGGCCATCGCCGCACTTATATCGGCGCCATGCCAGGCAAGTTTGTCCAGGCACTGAAAGATTCAAAAGTGGCGAACCCGGTCATCATGTTGGATGAAATCGACAAGATCGGTGCGTCCTTCCAGGGCGACCCGGCCTCTGCCCTGCTGGAGACACTGGACCCTGAACAGAACCGCGACTTCCTGGACCACTATCTGGATGTCCGCATGGACCTCTCAAAGGTTCTGTTCATCTGCACCGCGAACCAGCTGGACACGATTCCGCGGCCGCTGCTGGACCGCATGGATGTCATTCGTCTGTCCGGCTATATCGCGGAAGAGAAACTGGCCATCGCCAAGCACTTCCTGCTTCCCAGACTGCTGAAGCGGGCTGGGCTGCTGAAAAAGCAGCTCAACATCACGGACGCAGCGATCAAGCAGGTTATTGAGGGCTATGCGCGAGAGGCCGGCGTGCGGAGCCTGGAAAAACTCCTGCACAAGATACTCCGCAAGGGGATCGTGAAGCTGCTGGAAAACCCGGACCAGCCGGTCAAGGTGGGCGTGTCGGATCTGCAGAGTTATCTGGGGCAGCCTTCGTTCAAGAAAGAGAAATCCCTGAAAGGCACCGGCGTTGTCACTGGCCTGGCCTGGACCGCCATGGGCGGAGCCACCCTGAGCATCGAGGCCTCCAGGATTCACAGCGCACAACGCGGCTTTAAACTGACGGGCCAGCTGGGTGATGTCATGAAAGAGTCCGCAGAAATCGCCTACAGCTATGTGTCCTCAAACCTCAAGCGCTTCAAAGGCGACCCGACGTTCTTCGACAAGTCCTTCGTGCACTTGCACGTGCCCGAAGGCGCCACGCCGAAGGATGGCCCCAGCGCCGGTGTCACGATGGCCACCGCCCTGCTGTCGATCGCACGCGGAGAGGCGCCACAACAAAACATCGCCATGACCGGAGAGCTCACCCTGACCGGACAGGTGCTGCCGGTAGGCGGCATTCGAGAGAAGGTCATTGCGGCGCGTCGGCAGAAAATCAGTAACCTGATCCTGCCGGAAGCCAATCGGGGGGATTATGAGGAGCTGCCGCAGTACCTGAAGGAAGGCCTGGCGGTGAACTTTGCCAAGCATTACAGCGATGTTTTCCAGGTGTGCTTCGCCAATAAGCCGAGGAAAGGGTCTTCGGTGCACTAATGGCAGGAGAAAGCCTGGCTCATTGAGGTCAGGCTTTCTCCTTCCACCCGTCATCCTTCAGAACCGACCCAACGGTTAGCACCGGTGATGCATCAATATCATCCGCATCCATCATGTTGGCCACCCGCTGAAGCGAAGCCAGGATCATCGTTTGCTCCCATTCTGCCAGGCTCTGGAATTTCTGAATGAAATCCTCCTGCAACGGATTGGGCGCCCGGGCCAGAAGATCTGCACCTTCCTCGGTCAGGTGCGCGTGAACCTTACGTTTGTCCTGGGTGCTGCGTACCCGATAAACCAGTTTCCGATGCTCGAGGCGATCCAGGATGGTGGTTACCGTCGCCTGGCTGAGACTGACCTTTTCCGCAATGGTGCCGATAGTCACCTCGCCCAGATCCCGAATCGTTCTCATGATCAGCAGCTGGGGCCCCGTGAGCCCGGCATGCTTGCTGAGACGCTTCGAATGAAGGTCCGTCGCCCGGATAACCCGCCTGAGAGCTACCAGTACATCTTCATAACTGTTCACAGCAATACTCCGATTCGGTCATGGGAATTTCTTTATACCCCTAACTATTAGAGGTCTTTGCACCCATGATTGCAAGTCAGGGAGATTCCCGGCATTTCTTCGGCCTTCCACTATGCTAAGGTTTCCCACTTGTTCCACTTACGACAGACGGACGGAATGCGCCCGATGATCAAGTATTTCCTGCCTTTTCTTTTGATGACGACGTTCGCCGGTACCCTCTTCGCCCAGGATAAACTGGGGCCAGAGGGAGAACTCACCTCAGAAGACCTGAGAGAGAGCATCAAGACTCTGGAAAAGCCGATGTATACCCCTTTTATCGAGCTTTACCTGTTAGAAGAGAGCAAAGCGTTGCGCAAAGAAATGCAGAACACCCGCGCAGAACTGATCGAAAAGGTGGTAGACAAGGAACTGTCCGTTGCCGACAAAACCATGTCCTATGCCACCGATACCGTTACCTACTTCTTTTACTTGATCGCCGGCGCCACCTCCATTCTCGTGGTGATCGGCTGGAACTCCATCCGGGACATGCGCAATCAGCTGACCAGTCTGGCCGAAAAACGGGTCAACGAGCTGGTGATCGAGTATGAGCAACGGCTCGAGTTCATCGAGGACCAGCTCAAGCAGAAATCCGACATCATTCACCAGAACCAGGCCGAGATCGAGCGCACCAACGAAGTGCATTCCCTGTGGCTGAAAGCCAGCCAGGAAACCTCACAGCAGAACAAGATTTCCGCCTACGACCAGATTCTGGATCTTCGCCCGGATGATGTGGAAGCTCTGAGTTACAAGGCCGACGCTGTCCTGGAAATGCAGGAACCGTTGTGGGCCATCAGTCTCTGCCAACGCGCGCTGAAGCTTGCACCGGATAATGGCCACGCGCACTATCAGCTGGCATGCGCCTATGCGGAAATCGGCCGCTGGGAGGACGCAGTAAGCACCTTGAAGAAAGCTATTGAAATTTCCGAGGCATACCGCGACGATGCTTCCGTAGACGTGAGTTTTGATCAGCTCCGCGAACATGAGAGCTTCCGGGTGCTGGTCTCAGAGGATGAAGAAGACGGCAGGGACGCGTGACAACGTTCAGAGCGGCACGGGTTTTGCCTTTGCAGACTGGCCCGTGTTCCGGAGCAAACTCCAGAGCCATCTGCTTGACAAGCAGTGAGGTGTGGTGTTTTTTTAACTCTCTGAGAACACAAGAATAACCCTGAAATAAAACAGGACAGACTCAATGAGAACTTCAGTAAAAAAACTCGTAACCGCTGTTAGTACTTCCGTCGCCCTGATGGGTGCCGGCCACGCCGCCGCAGAAATCCAGATCGGTATCGCCGGCCCCATGACTGGCCCCGTTGCCCAGTATGGTGACATGCAATTCTCTGGCGCCCGCATGGCGATCGAGCAGATCAACGCCAATGGCGGTGTCATGGGCGAAGAGCTCGTTGCCGTTGAATACGACGACGTGTGTGACCCGAAGCAGGCCGTAACGGTTGCCAACAGCCTGGTCAACGATGGCGTTCGTTTTGTAATCGGCCACCTGTGCTCCAGCTCTACCCAGCCCGCATCTGACATCTACGAAGATGAAGGCATCCTGATGGTGACGCCGGCTTCCACCAGCCCGGAAATTACCGAGCGTGGCTATGAACTGGTGTTCCGTACGATCGGCCTCGACAGCATGCAGGGCCCGGTTGCCGCCAACTACATCGCCTCACAGAGTCCTGAGCGCGTGGCCATCGTTCACGACAAGCAGCAGTACGGTGAAGGTATTGCCACCGCGGTTCGTGACACCCTGAAGGACGCTGGCGTTGAAATCGCCATGTTCGAAGGCATCACCGCCGGTGACAAGGACTTCTCATCACTGGTCACCAAGCTCAAGCAAGCTGATGTGGACTACGTTTACTACGGCGGTTACCACCCGGAGCTGGGTCTGATCCTGCGCCAGGCTGACTCCGCTGGTCTGGATGCCCGTTTCATGGGCCCAGAGGGCGTGGGTAACAAGGACATCAATACTATCGCCGGCGAAGCAGCCGAAGGCCTCCTGGTAACCCTGCCACCGGCATTCGATCAGAAAGCTGAAAACCAGGCGCTCGTGAAGGCGTTCCAGGACAAAGGCGAGGATCCTTCCGGTCCGTTCGTTCTGACCTCCTACACCGCGGTTCAACTGGTGGCAGAAGGTATTGAAGCGGCCGACTCCACCGATCCGTTCGATGTTGCCGCTGCGCTGCGCGAAGGCACCTTCCAGACTCCGATCGGCACCGTTGAATACGACAAGGCCGGCGACATGAAGTCATTCGAGTTTGTTGTGTACGAATGGCATTCAGATGGAAGCAAAACTCCGGTAAACTAAGCCAAAATCGTTAACAAACGGTAATCATGAGAACACCTTCTCACCGCGATCCGGGAGAAGGTGTTTTTCTAGGCTCCTGTTGATCCTCCCCCACTTCCTGCCCGGATATCCCGGACACGGGGTGTGGTAGCGGAGGGAGCAGGCTTTCGGAGTCCCATAACAATGCAAGACCTCCTTTATTTCTCACAGCAGCTCATCAACGGGCTGACGATCGGGAGCACTTACGCCCTGATCGCCATCGGCTACACGATGGTTTACGGCATCATCGGCATGATCAACTTTGCCCATGGTGAAATCTATATGATCGGTGCCTACACGGCGCTGATTGCCATTACCGGCCTCGCCGCTCTTGGCATTGCCTGGTTGCCACTGATACTGATCGTCGCACTGCTGTGTGCCATGATCGTCTCCAGCTCCATGGGCTGGGCAGTGGAACGGGTGGCCTACCGGCCCGTGCGGGGGCGTCACCGCCTGATCCCGCTGATCTCCGCCATCGGCATGTCCATCTTCCTGCAGAACTACGTTCACCTGGCACAGGGATCCCGCAACATTGGTTTCCCGGCCCTGATTGACGGTGGTTTCAACTTCGGTTCCGGTGACGGTTTCCAGATGTCCCTGTCCTATATGCAGATCACCATCTTCATCACCACACTGATCTGTATGACAGCCCTGTCCCTGTTTATTTCCCGTTCACGGACTGGCCGCGCCTGCCGGGCCGTGTCACAGGACCTGGGTATGGCCAACCTGCTGGGCATCGACACCAACCGGATCATCTCGGCAACCTTTGTGATCGGTGCGGCACTGGCAGCCGTTGCCGGCCTGCTTCTGGGCATGTACTACGGTTCGGTTGATCCTCTGTTCGGCTTCATTGCCGGCTTGAAAGCCTTTACCGCAGCGGTACTTGGCGGCATTGGCAGCATACCCGGCGCGATGCTGGGAGGACTGATATTGGGCGTGGCAGAGAGCATGACCTCCGGCTACCTCAGCGGTGAGTACAAGGATGTGATCTCATTCAGCCTGCTGATTCTGATTCTGCTGTTCAAACCCACCGGCCTGCTCGGCAAACCGGAGGTTGAGAAGATCTGATGGCTGCTAACAATTTCAGACACGCACTTTTCTGCGCGTTCATTACACTGATCATTTCCTACCCGATCATTGGGTTCAATCTTGAGGCCCAGGGCATCAACGTGACCCTGACCGGCGCCGATGCCACCACCATCGTGATGGTATTGCTCGCGGCAGTGATCGTATTCCTGTTCCAGATGTTCCGGGAACAGATCATGGGAGGCCTGAAGAGCATTCCCCATCCTCTGCCCCAATCCAACAAAGAGCCGATGGCGGAAAACCGTCGGGCAAAGATTGAGTCCTGGGTACTGACCGGCATCGTGGTTCTTGCACTATTCTGGCCCTTCTTCGTGTCCCGCGGTTCCGTGGATCTGGCCACACTGGTGCTGATCTATGTGATGCTGGCCCTTGGCCTGAACGTCGTGGTCGGTCTGGCCGGACTTCTGGATCTTGGCTACGTGGCATTCTACGCCGTGGGCGCCTACACCTTTGCCCTGCTCTCCCAGTACACCGGCATTTCGTTCTGGCTGGCACTGCCTATCGGTGCTCTGCTTGCCGCCCTGTTCGGTCTGGTGCTGGGCTTTCCGGTACTCCGGTTGCGGGGGGATTATCTGGCCATCGTAACCCTCGGGTTTGGCGAGATCATCCGGATACTCCTGAACAACTGGACGACGCTGACTGGCGGCCCCAACGGCATTGGTGGCATCCCCGATCCAACCCTGTTCGGCATGGAATTCGGGCGCCGGGTGAAGGAAGAGGGCAACACCTCGTTCCACGAAACCTTCGGCATCGCCTACAGCGGTGAGCACAAGGTTATCTTCCTGTACCTCATTGCCCTGGTTCTGGCGGTATTCACCGCGCTCGTAATCCGTCGATTCATGCGGATGCCCGTGGGCCGGGCCTGGGAAGCACTGCGGGAAGACGAGATCGCTGCCCGCTCCCTGGGTCTCAGCCGCACCGCAGTGAAGCTGTCCGCCTTTACCATTGGCGCCTTCTTTGCCGGTTTTGCCGGCACTGTGTTCGCCTCCAAGCAGGGCTTCATCAGCCCGGAATCGTTTGTTTTCCTGGAGTCTGCCATCATCCTGGCGATCGTGGTTCTCGGCGGCATGGGTTCCCAGATCGGTGTGGTACTGGCGGCAATCGCTGTCACCATCCTGCCGGAACTGGCCCGTGAGTTCTCCGAATACCGCATGCTGATCTTCGGTGCCGCTATGGTGCTGATGATGGTCTGGCGTCCGCAGGGCCTGATGCCCATGCGCCGCATTCATATTGAACTCAAAAGGCAGGAGTGACAGACGATGCTTGAAGTACAGAATCTGTCCATGCGCTTTGGCGGCCTGCTGGCGGTAGACGAAGTGTCTCTGGACGTTCAGGAACACGAGATTGTGTCCATCATCGGCCCCAACGGGGCTGGAAAAACCACTGTATTCAACTGCATGAGCGGTTTTTACAAGCCCACGGGCGGCAAGATCCTGTTCGAGGGCAAGGAAGTACAGGGTAAACCCGACTACAAGATCTCCCGACTGGGTATGGTGCGCACTTTCCAGCATGTGCGGCTGTTCAGCCAGATGACGGTGGTGGAAAACCTGCTGGTGGCTCAACACCGCCACCTGAACACCAACCTGATTTCGGGCCTGATCAAAACCCCCAGTTACCGGACCAAAGAGCAGAAATCCCTGGATCGGGCCGCCTACTGGCTGGATCGGGTTGGCCTGCTGGATCTGGCCAACCGGGAAGCCGGCAACCTCGCCTACGGTCAGCAACGGCGTCTGGAGATTGCCCGCTGCATGGTCACCGAGCCCAAGCTGTTAATGCTCGACGAGCCGGCAGCCGGCCTCAACCCGGCGGAAACCAAGGAACTCAACCAGCTGATCATCAGCCTGAAAGAGGACTACAACGTTTCCGTAGTGCTGATTGAGCACGACATGAGCCTGGTAATGGATATTTCCGACCGCATCAACGTCATCAACCAGGGCCGCCCCCTGGCCAGTGGCACACCGGAAGAAATCCGCCAGAACGACGACGTGATCAAAGCCTATCTGGGCGAGGCCTGAGGTAAACACATGTTAGTACTAGAAGATGTCCATACCCACTACGGCAAGATCGAGGCCTTGCACGGGGTGTCTGTCGAAGTCAAAAAGGGTGAGATCGTCTCGCTGATCGGCGCCAACGGCGCCGGCAAGACCACGCTGCTGATGACCGTCTGCGGTAACCCCCGGGCCAGTTCAGGACGCATTTTCCTGGAGGGCCGGGAAATCACCAACGAATCCACGGCGCAGATCATGCGCTCCGGCATCGCCATTGTTCCGGAGGGGCGTCGGGTGTTCTCGGGCCTGACCGTGGAGGAAAACCTCCACATGGGTGGTTTCTTCAACACCAAGGCCGAAATCCGCAAGAGCCAGGAGCACGTCTACGAGCTCTTCCCGCGCCTCAAGGAACGTGAACATCAGCGTGCCGGCACCATGTCCGGCGGCGAGCAGCAAATGCTGGCTATCGGGCGGGCCCTGATGAGCAGGCCAGAGATGATCATCCTTGATGAACCATCACTGGGCCTGGCACCGCTGATTATCAAGCAGATCTTCGAGATCATCGGCCAGCTTCGCGAGGAAGGCATTACGGTTTTCCTCGTCGAGCAGAACGCCCACCAGGCCCTCAACCTGGCAGACCGGGGTTACGTGCTGGAAACCGGAAAGATTCGCCTGCACGACACGGGCAAGAATCTGCTCAACAACCCGGATGTCCAGAACGCCTATCTGGGCGGCTGATCCTGGATCCTTGCCTCGAAGCATAAAACCGGAGCATGCACGCTGCTCCGGTTTTTTTTTGGGCTAAATCAAATACTCACCAATCTTTAAACTTGCGTTGGCTGGATTTCAACTATACTCAGATCAACGGTCAACCTGTCTCCACAAGACCAGTCAGGGCCGTTTTCGCAATGCTGCTCCACGTCAGGAGCAGCATTGTGTATTGCGACGACAGCTTTAAACCACAGGAAGGAGTGGATAATGAAAAAACTGATCGCAGGTGCAATTCTTCTTGGTGCCTCTTCCATGGCCTTTGCCCAACCGGGCTGTGGCGTCGGTGCCATGATCTGGAAAGGACAATCCGGCATTGCCCCCCACGTACTCGCTGCAACCACCAACGGTACCTTTGGTAACCAGACGTTTGGTATGACCACAGGTACCCTTGGCTGCCAGACCAACCAGTCTGTTCAGTCCATGGCCATGTACATGGACAGCAACATCGACAAGGTGGCCCGGGACATGTCCCGCGGTTCCGGCGAGAACCTGGACACCCTGGCAGTACTTCTGGGTGTTGACGAAGCGGATCGCGATGCGTTCCGCAAGGTGCTGCAGGACAACTTTGCCACCATTTTCCCGGACTCTGACACCACCTCCGGCGAAGCCGTGGACGCCATCGTCGCGCTCCTGGAGCAAAACGAGTCACTCAGCAAATACGTAGCAGCCTGATCCAGGCTCCTTGAAGGGACTCTCATGCGCCAGGGACGGCGCATCGTTCCATTCTCTACCCTGTTCAACCCCGGATGCAGCACCAACCCATGGGCAACATGCTTCGCATTGGGCCAGCCCTGATCTGGCTTGCAGTCAGCCTGCCGACCCAGGCCAATTCGCCTGAACACGCAACCGAGCTCCATCTCGACCCTGCCTGGCTCACACTCATTCATTATCAACCCGACAGGTTTGGTAGCGGATATACCAGCCAGGCCGATGATCCGGCCTTTTTCCTGAGCGAAAATGGCAAGCACTCCCCCCGGGCAGAGCTCAAAGCCACCCTGGATGCTATCCAGATAGACGGGGAAGGCGACGACCACGCCCTCTGCCGCTTCCCGGCACGGGCGACCTGGCTCAGTCAGCAACTCGATCTGTCGCTACCGGAAATCGAGTGTCCCGGCTTCCAGGAATGGTCGGAAACATTGAACACCGAGACGGTGACCCTGGTGTTTGCCGCCTCTTACCTCAACAGCCCGTCTTCCATGTTCGGCCACACGTTTCTGCGCCTGGACCCACCCCAGGATGACGACGAAACCAACCTGCTGCTGGCCAACACAATCTCCTATGCCGCTGATGCCGCCGCCCACGACAGTGAACTGCTGTTCGCGTACAAGGGCATTTTCGGCGGCTATCCCGGCATCACTACGGTCCAGCCGTACTACGAGAAAATTCGGCTTTACTCCGACATCGAACATCGTGACCTGTGGGAGTACAAACTGAACCTTACCCAGGATGAAGTGGACCTGATGATTGCCCACGCCTGGGAAATACGGGATCGGAATTTTGATTATTACTTCTTCGATGAAAACTGCGCCTATCGCCTGTTGGCGCTGATAGACATTGCCCGCCCGGGCACGGACCTTTTGGGGGAAGTAAGCACTCACGCCATTCCGTCGGACACGGTTCGCTGGGTGGTCGACAAGGATCTGGTCAGCGAAGTCTACTACCGCCCCTCGGCTGCCACGTCGGTGGCCTACAGTCTCTCTAGCCTGCCCGACGATCAACAGACCCTTGCGGCAGCCGTCGCCAACGGATATGTAGCCGCTGATGGTAGCGAAGTGAAGTCACTGCCAGCCGAGCAAAGAGCACATGTTCTGGACGCCACCTACGATTATGTTCGATACAAGAGCGAGGCCGACGGCTGGCCCCGTGAAATCGCCGCACCACTCTCCCATGACCTGTTGAGAGAGCGCAGCCAGATCAGCGACGTCGCACCGCCCGAGGAACCACCCGAACCGGTAGTTCGGGATGATCAGGGCCACGACACCTTCCGACTGAGCCTCGGAGCAGGCCAGCAGGCACACAGGGAATTCACCCAGTTGACCCTGCGCCCGGCCTACCACGATGTGCTGGACCCGCCGGCCGGCTACCGTACCGGTGCCCAGCTGCAGTTCCTCCGACTCGACGCGCGCCTGTATACCGACAACGACGAACTTCAACTGGAACAGCTTACCGGCGTGGAAATCCGCTCCCTGAGCCCGCGGAACGCCTTTTTCTCGCCACTGTCCTGGCAGGTAGGTTTTGGTGGCCGCCGCACGGATACTGGCAACGATCGGGTCCTGACGCCCTATCTCGAGGGCGGAGCTGGCGGCAGCTGGCGCCTTGGCAACCAGACCCAGGCCTTTGCCATCGCCACCGCCGACCTTGAAATCGACGACGACCTGCGCCGAGGCTACGATGCTGCCCCCGGCGCCGACATCGGCCTGCTCCATCAGAACAACCAGTTCAGCCTGCTCGCCGGTGCCAAAACCAAGGCCTGGATCGTTAGCAGCCAACACCGCCAGGATCAGCTTTACGCCAAAGCCAACTGGCACATCGGCCGCGAGTTCAGTCTGTTTGCCGAGTTCACCCGGGAAGACCACTACGACAGGTATCAAAGCCTATGGCACGCCGGAATCCACGCGTATTTCTGACTGCCACCACGGCCCGGTTAAGCGGGCTTCTGGTTGCGCTTCTGCTGCTATCCGGTTGCAGCAGCGTTTTCTTTTACCCGGATCGGGTGACTTACATCACCCCGGACCGACTGAACCTCGAATACGAAGACATCTACCTCGACACGGCCGACGGCGAAACCCTCCATGGCTGGTGGCTGCCCGCAGAAGCCCCTGAGAACAACGCCAGGGGCACAGTCTATTTCCTGCATGGCAACGCCCAGAACGTCAGCAGCCACATCCTCAACGTAGCGTGGCTGCCCGAGAGAGGCTACAACGTCTTTACCATCGACTACCGGGGCTACGGCAAATCCACCGGTGACCCGGACATCGAAGGCGCGCTGCACGACGTGGAAACCGGCCTGCGCTGGCTGGCCAAAAAACCTGACGTGACCGACCGCCCCCTATACATCCTCGGCCAGAGCCTCGGCGGCGGTCTCGGAATCGCCCTGGCCAGTGAATGGACTCAGAGGGAGGAACAGCCCCGGCTGGACGGTGTAATCCTGGATGGTACCTTCTCCGGCTTTCGCAAGATCGCCCGGGAGAAATTAGGTGGGTTCTGGCTTACCTGGCCGTTGCAGATCCCGCTAAGCTGGACCATACCCGACGACTACGAAGGTGTGGATCATATTCCTAGGATCAGTCCGGTGCAGGTGATGGTAATCCACAGCGTTCGAGACGGGATTATTCCCTTTCATCATGGAGAGGCGCTGTTTGAGGCAGCACAGGAGCCCAAAGAGTTCTTGCAGACGGATACGCCTCACGGGGCGACGTTTGTTATTCCCGGGTACCGGAGAGAGGTGCTTCGCTTCATGAATGCTGGGCGATAGAGTGTGGGCGGCTGTTGGGTTTCCCTTTTCAAAAGTGTTGAGGGCCAAGGACGGCCCGAAACAAGCGCACATGGATGTGCTCGTAGCGTCTTTTGAAAAGGGAAACCCAACAGCCGCTTGCAACCAAGCCAAGCGCAAGAAAAAACCCGCCAATCCAGAGGAAAGGCGGGTTTTTATCAAGCCCGAAAACGATCAGGCAGAGAAATCGGTCGGCTGATCGCCTTCCTTGATTTCCTTCATGGACAGCTTCACGCGACCACGGTTGTCCACATCCAGCACCTTCACCAGAACTTCCTGACCTTCGCTCAGCTCGTCAGTCACGTTCTCGATGCGGCGATCAGAGATCTGGGAAATGTGCACCAGACCATCCTTGCCAGGCAGGATGTTAACGAAGGCACCGAAGTCTACAATGCGCTCTACGCGGCCCTTGTAGATAGCACCCACTTCGATCTCGGCCGTGATTTCCTTGACCCGGTTAACCGCCGCCTGGGCAGCTTCCTGGTTGTCGGCGTAGATCTTCACGTTGCCATCATCATCCAGATCGATGGAGGCGCCGGTCTCGTCACAGATCGCGCGGATAACAGAACCGCCCTTACCGATAACGTCGCGGATTTTCTCCGGATTGATCTTGATGGTGGTGATGCTCGGCGCACGGGCAGACAGCTCGGCACGCGGCTCGGAGATCACCTTGTTCATCTCGCCCAGGATATGCAGACGCGCAGCGTGAGCCTGCTCGAGAGCGATTTCCATGATCTCGTCGGTGATGCCGTTGATCTTGATATCCATCTGCAGGGCGGTCACGCCCTCCTGGGTACCGGCCACCTTGAAGTCCATGTCGCCCAGGTGATCTTCGTCACCCAGGATATCAGTCAGAACCGCGAACTTGTCGCCTTCCTTGACCAGACCCATGGCGATACCGGCAACCGGTGCCTTGATGGGTACACCCGCGTCCATCAGCGCCAGGCTGGAACCACAGACAGAGGCCATGGAGCTGGAACCGTTGGACTCGGTGATCTCGGAAACCGCACGGATCGCGTACGGGAATTCTTCCAGTGTCGGCATAACAGCCAGAACACCACGCTTGGCCAGACGACCGTGACCAACTTCGCGGCGGCCCGGGGTGCCTACACGGCCAGCTTCACCCACGGAGTACGGAGGGAAGTTGTAGTGGAACAGGAACGGGTCCTTGCGCTCGCCTTCCAGAGCATCAATGATCTGCACATCACGGGACGTACCCAGAGTGGTGGTCACGATGGCCTGGGTCTCGCCACGGGTAAACAGGGCGGAACCGTGTACGCTGGGCAGAACACCCACTTCAATTTCGATCGGACGGACAGTCTTGTTGTCACGACCATCGATTCGCGGCTTGCCATCAATGACCTGCTGGCGAACCACACTCTTCTCGATCTTGCCGAAGTACTTTTTGACTTCGTCTTCGGAAGGTTGGCCTTCCTCTTCACCGGCCAGTTTCTCAACGGCAGCGGCTTTTACTTCGCCAAGCCGCTCGTAGCGGGCCATCTTGTCACGGATGCCGTAGGCTTCCTCGATAGCACCGGCAAAGTCGGCCTTGATGGCATTCAGCAGCTCGGTGTTCTCGGCGGCCGGCTGCCAGTCCCAACGGGGCTTGCCGATTTCAGCAGCAAATTCCTTGATGGCGGTAACCGCTGTCTGCATTTCCTGATGACCATAAAGCACGCCGCCCAGCATCTGGTCTTCGGTCAGGCCTTTGGCTTCGGATTCAACCATCAGAACCGCGTCTTCAGTACCGGCAACGACCATATCCAGCAGGGAGGTCTGCAGTTCTTCAAACGTCGGGTTCAGGAAGTAACCGCGCTCGTTGGTGTAACCCACGCGGGACGCACCGATGGGGCCATCGAACGGAATACCGGAGATGGACAGAGCGGCAGAAGCCGCCAGCATCGCGGCAATATCCGGATCCTGGTTCTTGCTGGAGGACATGACCGTGGTGATGACCTGAACTTCGTTCATGAAGCCGTTCGGGAACAGCGGACGAATCGGACGGTCGATCAGGCGGGAGGTCAGCGTTTCCTTTTCGGAAGGACGACCTTCGCGCTTGAAGAAGCCACCGGGGATTTTGCCCACGGCGTAGGTCTTCTCGAAGTAGTTCACGGTCAGCGGGAAGAACGGCTGGCCGGGCTTGGCTTCTTTGGCGCCAACAACGGTGCCGAGAACGGAAATATCATCCACGGTGACCAGTACGGAACCGGTTGCCTGACGGGCAATACGGCCGGTCTCCAGAGTGACGGTTTTGCCGCCAAGCTCAAATGATTTCTTGAAAGGTTTCAGATCCACAAAAAACTCCTGGTCTATCTGTTCCAGATTGATTCGTTCCGGGCGCCCCTGCGCTCGAAACCATAGTTCTGCAGATGATGTGCTGTGGTCTGAAGAGCAACCCGTCTGAAAGCTAACAGGCTGTTGCAAAACCCCGGTCTGGGAGGCGGCAGTTCCGGAGGCCGCCAGGCCCGGGCTTTTCAACAACCTGCTATCAATTTCGGCTTTCCATTACGACAGGGAATCCTTCGAACACACAGACAATCCAACTGCAGTGGGAAAAAACACAACCAGCAGTCCCCGCGAGGAGGACTGCTGGTTGACGACTGCCGCCGGACGTACCGGCACAGCCCTCAGGTCGTAAAGACCCGGATTAGCGACGCAGACCCAGACGCTGGATGAGCTCCAGGTAACGATCGGCGTTCTTGCGCTTGAGGTAGTCCAGCAGCTTACGACGCTGGTTTACCATCCGGATCAGGCCGCGGCGGGAATGGTGATCCTGCTTGTTGGCCTTGAAGTGATCCTGCAGCTTGTTGATGTTCGCGCTCAGCAGTGCCACCTGAACTTCAGGGGAACCGGTATCGCCATCACCTTGCTGAAAATCCTTAACGATCTGTGCTTTCTCGTTGGCAGAAAGTGCCATAACTCACCTCATTGTTTGCGATGCTTTCGAATACGGCCGAACCGCGCATCTCTACAGCCCGGCTAGACAGCGACGCGCCTAACGCTTTCCGCTGCTTTTCACCAGTCGGCGTGGGACCAGATTGGTCTGCTCGCCTTCCGGGAATGCTTCTGCAAGCCCGACGAAGCTCTCGTTAGCGCTCTCATTCGCATAGAGACGCACGAACCCGTCGTAAGCCTGACCCGGTATTCTAACCGGTTGTCCGTTCAAGATCGATACCAGCGCCTGCCCCGCCAGACGGTGCTCGGGGAACATGGACAGCGCGGCATCCGGTGCCACGAGGAGACCATCAAGGCTTTCACCCCGCTCACGCATCGCCTCCAGATCACTCACAGCATGGGCATCGGCCAGGGTGAACCCGGACGCCATGGTACGGCGCAGCGCCGTCACATGGGCTCCGCAGCCCAGGGCTTCACCGATATCCTCAACCAGTGAGCGAATGTACGTACCCTTGGTGCAGCTGACCGCGATATCCAGTTCGTTCTCGCGAATATCCAGGAGCGTCAGTTCGTAAATGGTCACCGGTCTTGCCGGACGTTCCACCTCGATACCTTCGCGAGCATATTCGTAGAGCGGACGCCCTTTGTGCTTGAGCGCCGAGTACATGGAGGGAACCTGTTGGATATCACCCCGGAAACCGTCAAGTAACGGCTCCAACACCTCCGCGGTGAGACCGGCCGGTACCGGTTTCTCGGCAACGACGGCGCCCTCACTGTCACCGGTTTCGGTTCGGACTCCGAGCCGGGCGGTGGCAATGTAGGCCTTGTCGCTGTCGAGCATCATCTGGGAGAACTTGGTGGCCTCACCGAAGCACAGCGGCAGCACGCCCGTGGCCAGGGGATCAAGAGCACCGGTGTGGCCCGCCTTGGCGGCCCCGAACAGGCGCTTCACCTGCTGCAGGATGCCGTTGGAGGTAACACCTGCCGGCTTGTCGATAACGAGGATACCGTTAACGTCACGGCCTTTGCGTCTGCGGCTCAAGCGTTACGCTCCGGGTCATCCTGATCATCGTCGGTGCGGTCAACGGCCGGCTTGTCGCCGACCGCTTCCCGAATGAGGCTATCCATCTTGCGGCTGTATCCCTGCAGCGTATCGAAGTGGAAACGCAGCTGCGGCACAACCCGCAGCTTCATTGCGCGACCTACCTGGCCCCGCAGAAAGCCCGAGGCTTTGTTGAGCACCGCAATCGATTCCCGGACCTCCGGAGACTCTTCCGTCAGTTCTTCGGTGGAAAGCAGGGAAACATAGATATCGGCGTAGCCAAGATCACGACTGACCTTGACTGCGTTGACCGTGACCATACCCACCCGCGGGTCTTTGACTTCCCGCTGGATGAGCTGGGCCAGTTCCCGTTGCATCTGATCGCCGATGCGATCAATACGACTGAACTCTCTTGGCATCAGGCCCCCGTGGACTCAAGCTTGCGCTCGACCCGGACGCGATCGAAGACCTCGATCTGGTCGCCGACTTTCACGTCGTAACCCTTAACGCCAATACCGCATTCCATGCCGTTACGGACTTCAGGTACGTCGTCCTTGAAGCGACGCAGGGATTCCAGCTCGCCTTCAAAGATAACCACGTTGTCCCGCAGAACCCGGATCGGCTTGTTACGGTAAACCGTGCCTTCAGTAACCATGCAACCGGCCACCTGACCAAACTTCGGCGAACGGAACACATCACGCACGTCGGCGATGCCAACAATATCTTCGCGGAATTCCGGTGCCAGCATGCCAGTCAGGGCTGCTTTCACATCATCAATCAGGTTATAGATGATGCTGTAGTAGCGCAGATCCAGACCTTCCTGCTCAACCAGGCGCTTGGACGCTGTGTCGGCACGGACGTTGAAACCGAAGATAACCGCATTGGTTGCCATGGCCAGACTGACGTCGGTCTCGGCAATACCGCCAACACCGGACGACACGATCTTGACCTGGACCTCATCGTTACCCAAGTCCTGCAAGGCCTTGGTGATGGCTTCCAGCGAACCCCGAACGTCGGTCTTGAGCACAACATTGAGGGTTTTGACCTCGTCCTTGCCCATGTTCTCGAACAGGTTCTCAAGCTTGGCGGCCTGCTGACGCTGGAGACGCTGCTCCCGCTCGCGGCTCTGACGGAACTCGGCCAGCTCTTTGGCCTTCTTCTCGTCAGCAACGGCGAAGAACTCGTCACCGGCATCCGGTGTTCCGTTCAGACCGAGGATCTCGACCGGAATAGACGGGCCTGCTTCCTTGACCTGCTTACCGGCTTCATCGGTCATCGCACGGACCTTACCGAAGTAGGAACCGGCCACAACCATGTCGCCCTGACGCAGGGTACCGTTCTGTACCAGGACAGTCGCAACGGAACCGCGGCCACGCTCAAGGCTGGATTCTACGACCACGCCCTTGGCAGGCGCATCGGTTGCCGCCTCAAGCTCGAGCACTTCTGCCTGAAGCAACAACGCCTCCAGCAGATCTTCAATGCCCTCACCGGTGTGTGCTGAAACAGGCACGAACTGAACGTCACCGCCCCAGTCTTCCGGGATGACTTCCATGCCCGCCAACTCGGTCTTGACGCGATCGGGATCGGCCTCTTCCTTGTCCATCTTGTTGATGGCAACAACGATCGGCACCCCGGCGGAGCGCGCGTGCTGGACGGCTTCCTTGGTCTGTGGCATCACGCCATCATCGGCTGCCACCACCAGGACAACGATATCCGTGCACTGGGCCCCGCGGGCACGCATGGCGGTAAAGGCCGCATGGCCCGGGGTATCCAGGAAGGACACCATGCCGTGATCCGTTTCTACGTGATAAGCACCAATGTGCTGGGTAATACCACCAGACTCACCGGAGGCCACCTTGGTACGACGGATGTAGTCCAGCAGGGAGGTCTTACCGTGGTCAACGTGACCCATCACGCTCACAACCGGAGCCCGCTTGGTCTTTTCGCCGCCCTCGAAGGAGAATTCGCTCAGAACCTCTTCCTCGAACGCATCGTCGCTGACGGTCTTGGCTTTATGACCCAATTCCTCGGTCACCAGAACGGCAGTTTCCTGGTCCAGTGCCTGGTTGATGGTGGCCATGACGCCCATGCCCATCAGGGTCTTGATAACATCAGCCGATTTGACTGCCATACGCTGGGCAAGGTCACCGACAGATATCGTTTCCGGAATCTCTACTTCTCTGACCATTGGTTTGGTCGGCCTCTCGAAAGCATGACGCTTCTCTTTGGGTTTCTTTTTCGCACGCAGCGGCTTGCGCAGCGTGGTCTCTTCCTCATCCTCGGAGATAACCAGCGGCTCTTCCACCGGACGACTGCGAGGACCACGATGGCCTGCCTGCTTCTTCTTCGGCTTGCCCTCTTCGATCTCGTCGCCGCGCTCGCGAACTTTTTCTTTCTTTTTCTTCGGCTTGCGGTCCTTGCCATCGCCCTCGGGCGGAGGCATCGGCATATCTTCCGGAGCGGGAACCGGCTCGGGCTCAGGCTCCGGCTCTTTCTTCGGCTCGGCCTTCTCTGCCTGCTCCGGCTGCTCTGCAGTCGCTGCCTCTGCGGGCTTCTCTGCTTCCGGCTGCTGGGCCTGCTCGGCCGCTACCTTTGGCGCCTCTTCCACCGGTGCCTGCTCCGGCTGCTGCTCAGCTACCGGCTCTTCCGGTTTCGGCGCTTCAGCCTCAGGCTGCAATTCCGCCCGTTTGATGTAAGTACGGCGCTTGCGAACCTCAACATTGACGGTCTTTGCCTTGCCGGCCTTGAGCGTCGTAGTGGTCTTGCGCTTCAGGGTAATCTTGCGCGGTTCGGCGTCGGCCTCACCGTGGGTCTTTCTCAAATAGGCCAGCAACTGCTGCTTCTCATCGCTGGAGACAGAATCATTCTCGGAGCGGGCTTTCAGGCCAGCCTCCACAATCTGCTTCAGCAAACGATCCACGGGAGCGCCTACATCTTCGGCCAGTTGTTTTACCGTTACTTCAGCCATACTGGTCCTCCTCCCGAATTAAGCCTGGTCTTCAAACCAGGGGGCACGTGCAGTCATGATAAGCTGACCGGCACGCTCTTCATCCATACCTTCAATCTCGAGCAGGTCGCCAACCGACTGCTCTGCCAGATCTTCCATGGTGCGCACACCCATGCCGGCCAGCTTGAAGGCCAGGCTACGGTCCATGCCATCCATTCCCAGAAGATCCTCTGCCGGCTCAGCGCCTTCGAGCGCTTCCTCGCTTGCCAGGGCCTGGTTCAGCAGGACATCCTTGGCGCGACGGCGCAGCTCGGTGACGGTTTCCTCGTCAAAACCTTCGATCGCCAGCATCTCTTCCATTGGCACATAGGCCACCTCTTCAATGGAGGTAAACCCTTCCTCGATCAGTACACCGGCAAATTCTTCATCAACGTCCAGATTGCCAGTGAAATGCTCGACAAGCCGGCTGTATTCCTGCTCCTGACGCTCACCGGCTTCTTCCTCGGTCATCACGTTCAGGGTCCAGCCTGTCAGATCGGTGGCCAGGCGAACGTTCTGACCGTTACGGCCGATTGCCTGGGCCAGGTTGTCTTCCGCCACAGCCACTTCCATGGTGTGCCGGTCTTCATCCATAACGATGGACGCCACTTCTGCAGGCGCCATGGCATTGATCACCAGCTGGGCCGGGTTGTCGTCCCACAACACGATATCAACGCGCTCACCGCCCAGCTCATTGGACACGGCCTGAACCCGGGAGCCACGCATACCAACACAGGCGCCAACGGGATCAATACGGCGATCGTTGGTCTTCACCGCAATCTTGGCCCGGGAACCGGGATCACGAGCAGCACCGCGGATCTCGATCAGATCTTCAGCAATCTCCGGCACTTCGATGCGGAACAGCTCGATCAGCATCTGCGGAGAGGTGCGACTGAGAATCAACTGGGGACCGCGGTGATCCGTACGGATCTCCAGCAGCAGCGAACGCACCCTGTCACCCATCCGGAACGTCTCGCGGGGGATCAGGAATTCGCGGGGCAGCAGCGCCTCGGCATTGGCGCCCAGATCGACAATCACGTTGTCGCGAGTAACCTTCTTGACGGTACCCGACACCAGCTCACCAACGCGGTCGCGGTAGCTGTCCACAATCTTGGTGCGTTCAGCTTCACGAACCTTCTGGAAGATAATCTGCTTGGCAGCCTGGGCGCCAATGCGGCCAAAGGCTTCGGATTCGATTTTCTCCTCGTGGATATCGCCAGGCTTCAGGGCCGGGTCGATTTCCTCGGCTTCCTGCAGGGTGAGCTCAGTGCCCAGCGCAGGAACGGCATCGTTATCCACCACCAGCCAGCGGCGGAAGGTTTCGTATTCGCCGGTTTTCCGGTCGATTGATACGCGGATATCCGCCTCTTCGTCTTCAAAGCGTTTTTTGGCAGCGGTGGCCAGTGCCAGCTCGATCGCTTCAAAAATCACATCCTTCTCGACACCTTTCTCGTTCGAGACGGATTCAACCACCAGCAAGATCTCTTTACTCATTGGATTGCCCTGCCCTTAAAATCAACTGTGCGTCCACGGACTTTATTCAAATCGTTCACTCAAATACCGGCACGATGTGGGCTTTTTCAATGCTGTCGAATGGCAGCAGATACTCGTGATCATCAACGACCACAACCACATCATCACCTTCCACGCCTTTGATCAGCCCCTGAAACTTCCGGCGACCTTCAAATGCCATCCGGAGACGAATCTGAACCTGATGACCAACAAAGGCCTCGTATTGCTCTAGACGAAACAGCGGGCGATCCATCCCCGGGGATGAGACCTCCAGTGTGTATTCGGTCTGGATGGGATCTTCCACATCCATCACACCGCTGATCTGGCGACTGACTTTCTCACAGTCGTCGACTCCGATGCCGTTTTCGGCATCGTCAATAAACACCCGTAACAGGGAATGATGGCCCTGCGAGCGGAATTCAATGCCCCAGAACTCATACCCCAGACCTTCCACCACGGGCTGAAGAATGTCTTCCAGTTGCTTAAGCTTGGCTGACAAGTTGTGCCTTCTCCGTTATCAATTTACCGGCCCCAAAAACAAAAAAAGGGCTGTTTTATCAGCCCTTTTTATGCACCAGGGCCCTTTGCGCCAGGCCCCTTAATCAAAAAGCCCCTGACAATGGGGCCTTTTGTTGCAAGAACTCGCAGGAAGCAAACCGGTGTACCGCTTCCTGCTGACAGACACCTGGCCTGCCAGAAACCCGCCAGCACCAAGCGGCAGGTCCCAATATCCGCCGGAGTATAGAGACGCCGGACAGACTGGTCAAGGACTGACCAAAAAAAACGGCCTGGAAACTCCAAGCCGTTTTTCTTCTAATATGGTGCCCGGGGCCGGACTCGAACCGGCACGGCTTTCGCCACTACCCCCTCAAGATAGCGTGTCTACCAGTTTCACCACCCGGGCAACATTCTTACTCGAGTTCAGGGAGATCAGACTCCCCACCCTCGGCTTCGCTGGCTGCGGCTTCGCCATTGTCAGCAGCGGTATCAGCAGGGGCTGCGCTGCTGGATTCCTGAACAACAGGAATACCGGCTTCGCCTGCCACTTCGGCACGCTGCTTGGCAAAAATCGCCAGCGAGAAACTTGTTACAAAAAATACCACTGCGAGCAGAGTCGTGAAGCGGGTGAGAAAGCTACCGCTACCCTGACTACCAAACACAGTCTGCGATGCACCACCACCAAAGGCAGCGCCGGCATCTGCGCCTTTGCCCTGCTGGATCAGCACCAGACCCACCAGCGCCACCGCGATCACCACGTGCACAACGACTACCAGCGTTTCTACCCAATCCATAACGACTCTCGCGAACCTTTAAATTCAGGTACCCGCCGGAACACTCCGGCAAATACTTACAAAATCTTCTGCTTTGAGCGACGCTCCGCCGATCAAACCGCCGTCAATATCCGGCTCGGCAAAAAGAGCGGCTGCATTATCCGCTTTTACACTGCCCCCGTAAAGGAGGGAAATCTCATTGGCCGGCGCGCCCATCTCTGAAAGCACCTGCCGAATCGACGCATGCATTGCCTGCGCGTCCTGTGCCGTAGCGGTTTTACCTGTTCCGATCGCCCAGACAGGCTCATAGGCAACCACTACACGCTGCCACTGCTCGCTTGTGACCGTCGCAAGGCCGGCCTTTACCTGGGCGGCAACAACGGTCTCGGCCTTACCAGCCTCACGCTCTTCCAGGGTTTCACCAACACAAACCATGGCCTGGAGCCCGGAAGCGAGAATGCGACCGACTTTTTCGGCCACTGCAGCGTCTGTCTCAGCGAAGAGCTGGCGACGTTCGGAATGACCGACCAAGACGTATTGACAGCCCTGATCCAACGCCATGTCCGCGGAAATCTCACCGGTGTAGGCTCCGGACGCCCATTGCGCCACGTTCTGAACACCGACCGACAGTACATCGCCTGCGCTGGCAACTACGCCCGGGACGTAAATAGCGGGAGGAATGATAACAACCTCAACGCCATTATCAAGAGAGGCCGCCTGGGATCGCACATCGCTTACCAGCGTTTGTGCCAGGTCTTTTGACCCGTTCATTTTCCAGTTTCCGGCTACAATCTTCCGACGCATAACAGTTCCCGAACGTTAGGGAGGGCGAACTATACAGCACTCCCTCCCGGCAGACAACCGCCTGAAAACACAAAATTAAGCGGTGGATTTCTCCACAACTTTTGCCAGTTCCTCGACTACCCGAAGAATCTCGCTGGCGTCCTGCCCCTCCGCCATCACACGGATCAGCGGCTCTGTGCCAGAAGCCCTCAACAGAATCCTGCCGGAACTGCCCAGCTCGGTTTCGGCCTTGCGCACCGCAGCTACGATATCATCACGACTGAACGGATCGAAACGCTGCGCCACCCGAACGTTGATCATTTTCTGGGGGAGCTTGCTCATCCCCTTCCGCAGATCCGCAAGGGTTTTCCCGGACTTCCACACTGAAAGAAGGACCTGCAGCGCCGAAACAATACCATCACCGGTACTGGTGCAGTCGCGGATAACCATGTGGCCAGAGCCTTCGCCACCGAGCACCCAGTTGTTGGCGAGCAGCCGCTCCATCACGTAACGGTCGCCGACTTTTGCACGCTCGAACTCGATTCCGATTTCATTCAAAGCAAGCTCGACACCCAGATTGGTCATCAGCGTACCGACCACACCGCCTTTCAGGCGATCCTCGGCAAAGCGTTGGGACGCGATGACGTAGAGCAGCTCATCGCCGTCGACCTCGGATCCGTCCCGATCCACCATCAGAACCCGATCGCCATCCCCATCGAATGCGATCCCCAGATCAGCGTTTTTTTCGATCACTGCTGCCTTGAGCGCCTGCAGATGAGTGGAGCCAACGTTAAGGTTGATATTGAGCCCATCGGGATCGCCACCGATAACCGAAACCTTGGCCCCAAGCTCCCGAAATACCTTGGGGGCCACGTGATAGGTGGCGCCATGGGCACAGTCCAATACGATATTCATGCCGTCGAGCGTAAACTCATTGGGCACAGTGCTCTTGCAGAATTCCACATACCGGCCCGGCGCGTCGTCAACGCGGGAGGCCTTGCCCAGCTCAGTCGGGCCACAAACCTCAATGGGCTTGTCCAGCCAGCGCTCGATCTCGGCTTCAAGAGCATCGTCCAGCTTGGTGCCGGCCGCTGAGAAGAACTTGATGCCGTTGTCGTGGTGGGGATTGTGGGAGGCGCTGATCACAATGCCGGCCGAAGCGCGGAAAGTGCGAGTCAGGTAAGCGATTGCCGGCGTTGGCATCGGACCAAGCAGCTTTACATCCACACCCGCCGCCGCAAGGCCAGCCTCAAGGGCCGACTCAAACATGTAACCGGACAGGCGAGTATCCTTGCCGATCAGTACGCTGTTGCGCTGACCATCGCGCTTGAAGGCCTGGCCCGCAGCCCAGCCAAGTTTCAGCATGAATTCCGGCGTTATCGGAAACTCACCCACGTGCCCGCGAATACCGTCCGTACCAAAGTACTTTCTCTCGGACATTAACCTGCCTCCTTCACTGCCGCCACCACACGGATAGCGTCCACTGTTTCCCTGACATCGTGCACACGAATAATACTGGCACCCTTCATGGCCGCTATTGTCGCGGCCGCAAGGCTCGCAGGCAACCTTTCATTCACCTCACGGCCAGTGATATGGCCCAACATGGACTTCCTGGAAACGCCAACCAGCAGGGGATGCCCGAGGATGTGCATCTGCTCAAGGGAGGCCAGCAACTGCAGGTTGTGCTCAAGGCTTTTCCCAAAACCGAAGCCGGGATCCAGCAGGATGTTTTCAGGGCGAATTCCGGCCTGCTCCGCAACGCGGATGCGCTCGGTCAGAAAAGCACTGACTTCCCGACGCACATTCCGGTACTCGGGACGATCCTGCATGGTATCCGGCTCCCCCTGGATGTGCATGATGCAAACCGGTATGCCCGCTTTTGCAGCCACTTCCGGAGCACCGTCACGCTGCAGGGCCCGCACATCATTGATCAGGCCGGCCCCGAGTTTTGCCGTTTCAGCCATCACTTCCGGCGCACTGGTGTCTACCGAGATAACCGCGTCGAACTCCCGGGCTGCAGCCTCAACCACCGGGCAGACCCGGTCCAGCTCTTCCTGCAACGACACGGGCGTGGCACCCGGGCGCGTGGATTCGCCACCGATGTCGATAAACGTGGCGCCATCGGCAACCATCTGCCTGGCCCGGACGAGAGCCGCATCCGGCCGGTTATATTGGCCACCATCGGAAAACGAATCCGGTGTTACATTCAGAACGCCCATCACGTGGCAGCGGGACATATCCAGTTCCCGCCCGGCAAAATTCATTTTCATGGCAAACCTTTTTTCACAATGACAAAAACAAACGCCGCCCGGAATCCGGGCGGCGCAGGGAACTACACTCTTTTTATAACCAAAAGCTGCTAGCCGTCAGTGTTCTCCGGCCGGCCGGCCAACGCCGGGATGACGACCGTCATCGGAAGCCTTTGGCTCCGGCGCCGTCTCAGGCTCGTCGGCCTTGACGCCACCAGCGGGACCACTGTCTCCCCAACCTTTCGGCGGGCGAGGTGTGCGGCCTTCCATGATGTCATCAATCTGGTGACGATCGATGGTTTCGTACTTCATCAACGCGTCGGCCATCATGTCGAGCTTGTCCCGGTTATCGACCAGAATCTGCTTGGCTTTTTCGTAGCAGCTGTCGATGATGTTGCGAACTTCCTCATCAATGCGCTGGGCCGTTTCCGGTGAGTACACCGTCTGGGACTGACCCGCAGACCGGCCGAGGAACGGCTCTTCGCTGTCGGTATCATACTGCAACGGACCCAGCTTCTCGGACAGACCCCAACGGGTCACCATGTTGCGGGCCAGACTGGTCGCCCGCTCGATGTCATTCGACGCACCGGTCGTCACACCATCAAAGCCCAGCGTCAGTTCTTCCGCGATGCGGCCACCGAACAGACTGCAGATCGAGCTGATCAGGAAGCGCTTGCTATGGCTGTACTTGTCTTCCTCGGGGAGGAACATGGTGACACCCAGAGCGCGGCCGCGCGGAATGATGCTCACCTTGTACACCGGATCGTGCTCCGGCATCAGACGACCCACAATAGCGTGGCCAGACTCGTGGTAAGCCGTATTCCGCTTTTCTTTCTCGCTCATCACCATGGACTTGCGCTCGGCGCCCATCATGATCTTGTCTTTGGCAAGCTCGAACTCTTCCATGGACACGAGACGCTGGTTGCGACGGGCCGCGAAGAGCGCCGCCTCGTTGACCAGGTTTGCGAGGTCCGCACCGGAGAATCCGGGCGTGCCACGAGCGATCAGAACCGGCTCTACGCCATCCGCCAGGGGCACTTTTTTCATGTGCACCTTGAGGATCTGCTCACGACCAATGATGTCTGGCAGGCCAACAACAACCTGACGGTCGAAACGGCCCGGGCGCAACAGTGCCGGGTCGAGAACGTCGGGACGGTTAGTAGCGGCAATTACGATAACGCCTTCATTACCCTCAAAACCGTCCATCTCAACGAGCAGCTGGTTGAGCGTCTGTTCACGCTCGTCATGACCGCCACCCATGCCGGCGCCACGGTGGCGACCAACAGCATCGATCTCGTCGATGAAGATAATGCAGGGGCTTTGCTTCTTGGCCTGTTCGAACATGTCACGAACCCGGGAAGCACCCACGCCCACGAACATTTCGACAAAGTCAGAACCGGAGATGGAGAAGAAGGGCACCTTGGCTTCGCCGGCAATAGCCTTGGCGAGCAGGGTTTTACCCGTACCCGGCTGACCAACCATCAGGACACCTTTGGGGATGCTGCCGCCAAGACGCTGGAATTTGCTGGGATCTCGCAGGAAATCCACCAGTTCCTTAACATCTTCCTTGGCTTCATCAACACCGGCCACGTCCGCGAAGGTGGTCTTGATCTGGTCTTCGCTCATCAGACGCGCTTTACTCTTGCCGAACGACATGGGGCCTTTGCCGCCACCGCCGCCCTGCATCTGGCGCATGAAGAACACAAACAGTGCGATGATGATCAGTATCGGAAACGCGGCTACCAGAAGCTGTGTCCACAGGCTCTGGCGCTCAGGCTCCTTACCGATAACCTCAACGTTGTTCGCGAGCAGATCGTCCATCAGCTTGTTGTCAGACACTTGAGGACGGATTGTCTGGAACTGGGAGCCGTCACCACGGGTACCCTGAACCTGCAACCCATCGATTGTGACCTGACGGACCTGGCCTTCCTGGACCATCTCCACAAACTGGGAATAGTTGACTTGTTGGCCGGTGGTGGTGGGAGAAAAGTTCTGAAACACCATCAGCAGCACGGCGGCTATAATTAGCCAGAGAACCAGATTTTTTGCCATATCGTTCAAGGATCATCACCTGTGAATTGTAGGGTTAACCTTTCTCAAAGCACCCTTTTCTGACACCTTACACCAATTGTACGCCCGTCCACCAGAAACGGCCCATCCGTATCGGCCACACGCAGCACACAGTTTTTTAATGAAAAGTCGCCTTAACCTTCATATTGGGCGCCATATCTGAAATTACAACAGCAACCCTCAATACGCCCCCAATTCCGCGAACCTTTTGACCCTTGCCACCCGGGTTGGTTCCTTCTGCTTGCTGCCCCCACGTCGATACGTGTTAACGGCCATTCTTACAGCGGAACGATCTGTTACAATTCGTCGATTATACGTTCAAGTCAGCCTTTCCGCCGCTGACCTTTTGTTAATTGCACCAATAAAGAGATTACATCATGAGTCTTTCACCGGAACAGCGCCGGGAATACCGGGCGATTGCCCACAACCTCAAGCCCGTCATCATTGTTGGCGACAAAGGCCTTTCCGAGGGACTGCAGGAAGAACTCGAGCGCGCACTGAATGATCATGAGCTGATCAAGATCAAGGTGGCGAGCCAAGACCGGGAAACCCGGCACGAGGCGATCACCGCGCTGTGCGAATCCTCTGGCGCCGAGCTCGTCCAGACCATCGGCAAGATCGCCGTCATACTGCGCCGGGCCAAAAAGCCGAACCCCAAGCTCTCCAACCTGTTGCGCCACAAACACTGATCCGCCCGGAACCCAGAAACAGAAAAGCCGGCTCGGGAAAACCCCAGCCGGCTTTTTTCGTTCAGCACAGACGAGATCAGATGTACTCGACCTGCTCAATCTCGTATTCCACGGTACCGGAAGGCACGCGAATGGCGACCACATCGCCCTCGCTCTTGCCTACCAGCGCCCGCGCAATCGGTGAGGAAATCGACAGCTTGCCTGCCTTGATATCCGCCTCATCCTCACCAACGATCTTGTAGATCACCTGTTCGTCCGTATCCATGTTAAGCAGGTGTACCGTGGTGCCGAAGATCACCTTGCCGGTATTCTCGATGGTGGTCACATCGATTACCTGAGCGGCTGAAAGCTTGCCCTCGATTTCCTGGATACGGCCTTCAATAAAGCTCTGCTGCTCGCGGGCAGCATGATATTCAGCGTTCTCTTTCAGGTCGCCGTGCTCCCGGGCATCGGCAATCGCCGCAATAACCCGGGGACGATCCTCGGACTTCAGCTTCTGAAGCTCCTCGCGGAGGCGGGTCTCGCCCGCCTTTGTCATCGGTACTCTGTCAGCCATAGTCTCACTTTCCTGCGTGAAGATCCTGGAGGCGGCGTACAGTGCGCTCCGGGCCGAACTTGATGGCCCGGCAGAAGGCTTCGCCGCCCGCCAGTGTTGTTGTGTAGGTTACCTTGGTCTGCAACGCCGACTGGCGGATCTGGGCCGAGTCGGAAATGGCCTTGCGACCTTCAGTGGTATTGATGATCAGCTGAACCTGTCCGTTCTTGATGGCGTCCACAATATGCGGACGGCCTTCACGGACCTTGTTCACCCGATCAACCTCGATTCCGGCCTCTTTCAGGGCCTTGGCGGTGCCGGTGGTAGCCACAAGCTTGAAGCCGGCTTCGACCAGATCCCGGGCCACTTTTGCGGCGCCGGGCTTGTCAACATCCCGCACAGACATGAACGCAGTGCCCTTGGCCGGCAGACGCTCACCAACAGCCAACGCGGCTTTGGCGAAGGCTTCGTCGAAGCTGTCACCCAGGCCCATGACCTCACCGGTCGATTTCATTTCCGGCCCAAGGATCGGATCCACCGCCGGGAACTTGTTGAACGGGAACACCGACTCTTTCACCGCATAATAGCTGGGGATGATTTCCTGGGTGAACTCCAGCTCTTTGAGGGTCTTGCCAGCCATCACCCGGGCCGCCACCTTGGCCAGGGACACACCGATGGCCTTGGACACGAACGGCACGGTACGCGAGGCCCGCGGGTTTACCTCGATCACGTAGATCTCGCCGTCCTGCCAGGCCAGCTGCACGTTCATCAGACCGACCACATCCAGCTCGATGGCCATCTTCTTGACGGCATCGCGCATTTCGTCCTGAACCTGCTGGGACAGGGTGTACGGCGGCAGCGAGCAGGCGGAGTCACCGGAGTGAACGCCGGCCTGCTCGATATGCTGCATGATGCCACCAATGACCACGTCTTTACCGTCGGAGATGGCGTCGATGTCCACCTCAATGGCGGCGTTCAGGAAGTGGTCGAGCAGCACCGGGCTGTCGTTCGAGACCAGCACTGCGTTGCGCATGTAGCGAACCAGTTCTTCCTCGTCGTAGACGATTTCCATGGCACGACCGCCCAGCACGTAAGACGGACGCACAACCAGCGGGTAGCCGATCTCTCTGGCTGCCAGGATGCCTTCCTCGTGGCTGCGCACGGTAGCGTTTTCCGGCTGCTTCAGGCCCAGGCGGGTGATCATCTGCTGGAACCGTTCCCGGTCCTCGGCACGGTCAATGGCGTCCGGGCTGGTGCCGATGATCGGCACACCGGCCGCTTCCAGGCCACGGGCCAGTTTCAGCGGGGTCTGGCCGCCGTACTGCACAATCACGCCCTTGGGCTTCTCGACGTGAATGATTTCCAGCACGTCTTCCAGGGTGATCGGCTCGAAGTACAACCGGTCGGAGGTGTCGTAGTCGGTGGACACGGTCTCCGGGTTGCAGTTGATCATGATGGTTTCGTAGCCGTCTTCACGCATGGCCAGGGCCGCATGCACACAGCAGTAATCGAACTCAATGCCCTGGCCGATCCGGTTGGGGCCACCACCGATCACCACGATCTTCTCGCGGTCGCTGGCGTCCGACTCGCACTCTTCCTCATAGGTGGAGTACATGTACGCGGTGTCGGAGGCAAACTCGGCGGCGCAGGTATCCACGCGCTTGTACACCGGGCGGATATCCAGATCGTGGCGCAGCTTGCGCAGGCTTACCTCGGAGATGCCCAGCAGTTTCGCCAGGCGGGCATCGGAGAAGCCCTTGCGCTTGAGACGGAACAGGGTGGCCTGGTCAATGTCGGCCTTGCCGGCACTCTTCAGCGCCTGCTCTTCCCTGATCAGGTCCTCGATCTGCACCAGGTACCAGGGATCCACGTGGGTATGCTCGTGCAGGTCCTCCACCGTCATGCCAGCCCGGAAAGCGTCGCCGATGTACCAGATGCGGTCGGCACCGGGCACGTTCAGTTCGCGGGTCAGGGTTTCCTGGGAATTCTCGGAATCCAGGTCTTCGAGTTTCTCGTCAAAGCCTTCGGAACCCACTTCCAGGCCGCGCAGGGCTTTCTGCAGGGATTCCTGGAAGGTGCGGCCAATGGCCATGACCTCACCCACGGATTTCATCTGGGTGGTCAGGCGGGCGTCGGCCTGGGGGAATTTCTCGAAGGTGAACCGGGGGATCTTGGTGACCACGTAGTCGATGGACGGCTCGAACGAAGCCGGGGTGACGCCGCCGGTGATTTCGTTGCGCAGCTCGTCCAGGGTGTAGCCCACTGCCAGCTTGGCCGCGACCTTGGCGATCGGGAAGCCGGTGGCCTTGGAGGCCAGCGCCGAAGAGCGGGACACCCGGGGGTTCATCTCGATGACGACCATGCGGCCGGTGTCCGGATTCATGCCGAACTGCACGTTGGAGCCGCCGGTTTCCACACCGATCTCACGCAGGACTGCCAACGAGGCGTTCCGCATGATCTGGTATTCCTTGTCGGTGAGGGTCTGGGCCGGGGCCACGGTGATGGAGTCACCGGTGTGCACACCCATGGCATCGAAGTTCTCGATGGCGCAGACGATGATGCAGTTGTCGTTTTTATCCCGGACAACTTCCATCTCGTACTCTTTCCAGCCGATCAGGGATTCGTCAATCAGCAGTTCGTTGGTCGGGGACAGGTCCAGACCACGAGTACAGATTTCCTCGAACTCGTCGCGGTTGTAGGCGATACCGCCGCCGGAGCCGCCCATGGTGAAAGACGGGCGGATGATGCACGGGAAGCCGATGTCGTCAGCCACTTTCCAGGCTTCTTCCATAGAGTGGGCAATCGTGGCCCGCGGGCACTCGAGGCCGATCTTCTTCATGGCCTTGTCGAAGCGGTCACGGTCTTCGGCTTTATCAATGGTGTCGGCGTTGGCGCCGATCATTTCCACGCCGTGCTTTTCCAGAATGCCGTGGCGCTCAAGGTCCAGGGCGCAGTTCAGCGCGGTCTGGCCGCCCATGGTGGGCAACAGCGCATCCGGCTGCTCTTTCTCGATGATCTTCTCGACGGTCTTCCAGGTGATCGGCTCGATGTAGGTGGCATCGGCCATGACCGGGTCGGTCATGATGGTTGCCGGATTGGAGTTAACCAGAATAACCCGGTAACCCTCTTCGCGCAGCGCCTTGCAGGCCTGGGCTCCGGAGTAATCAAACTCGCACGCCTGCCCGATCACGATGGGGCCGGCGCCCAGGATCAGGATGCTTTGGATGTCGGTACGTTTTGGCATGTCTTGGTAAACCTGTCAGCAACTTTTGAATTCTGGCAGCGCAACACGCGGCGCCCGTGAGCTTTCCGTAGCGATCGGTCTCAGGCCGATCGCGCCTCCATCAGGCGGATAAACTCGTCAAACAGCGGGGCCACATCATGGGGGCCGGGGCTGGCTTCCGGGTGGCCCTGGAAGCTGTAGGCCGGCTTGTCGGTCCGGCGAATGCCCTGCAGGGTGCCGTCAAACAGGGACTTGTGAGTCGCCTCGACATTGGCCGGCAGAGTTGCCTCATCCACGGCAAACCCGTGG
The DNA here is from genome assembly GCF_056857715.1 of Marinobacter sp. L-13. NCBI lineage: Bacteria > Pseudomonadati > Pseudomonadota > Gammaproteobacteria > Pseudomonadales > Marinobacteraceae > Marinobacter > Marinobacter sp. L-13. The sequence goes on along the minus strand of NZ_JBSXNQ010000048.1, from coordinate 13,958 downwards.
TTCTGGCTGGTGATCATCACGGTGCCGGTGGCGATATCCTGAACCGGATGGTTGGCTCCGTGGTGGCCATGCCCCATCTTCATGGTCTTGGCACCGCTGGCCAGGGCCAGCAACTGGTGCCCCAGACAGATACCAAACACCGGAATCTCGGTTTCCAGCACTTCCTTGATGGCGGTGATGGCGTAATCACAGGGCTCGGGGTCCCCGGGACCATTGGACAGGAACACACCGTCCGGGTTCATCGCCAGAACCTCGGAGGCCGGAGTCTGCGCCGGCACCACGGTGATGTCGCAGCCCCGGGAGGCGAGCATGCGCAGGATGTTCAGCTTGACGCCGTAATCCCAGGCAACCACCTTGAACCGTGATTCCTCACGCTCACCGTAACCCTCGCCCAGGGTCCACTCCGTCTCTTTCCAGGACCAGATCTTGTCGGAGGTAACCTCTTTTGCCAGATCCATACCCTTGAGGCCCGGGAAGGCTTTTGCCAGTTCCAGAGCCCGCTCGGCAGTGGCGTTTTCACCGGCAACGATGGCACCGTTCTGGGAGCCTTTGTCCCGGAGGATGCGGGTCAGACGGCGAGTATCGATGTCGGCGATCCCAACAATGTTGTTGCTTCGCAGGTAATCGTCCAGAGTTCCCTTGCTACGCCAGCTGCTGGCCAGCAGAGGCAGATCGCGGATAATCAGGCCGGCGGCCTGGATGCGGTCTGACTCAATGTCTTCTTCGTTCACACCGGTGTTACCGATATGCGGGTAGGTCAGGGTCACGATCTGGCGGGAGTAGGACGGGTCGGTCAGGATTTCCTGGTAGCCGGTCATGGCGGTGTTGAACACCACTTCGCCGCTGGTTTCTCCGTCAGCGCCGATGGCTGTGCCGTAGAACAGGCTTCCGTCTGCGAGTGCAAGGATTGCTGGTGTGCTCAAGGCTTGTATCCTCATCGAGTGGCGTATCGGTTCGTCACGAACAGGAACGCAAGCGCAAATTCAGGTTGCAAAAAAGCGAGACGGAGTCTTAACTCGGTCCCGCTTTTTCAGAATCTTTGTGCAAAGGTACGCTTGGTGCAGTCAAACCGCCTTATTGTAAAAAATATGGCGCTTTGTGTCCACGAGAAATGGCCTCACTTGAGGTCCAGCACGTCCTGCATATCATAAAGCCCGGCCGGCTTATCCTTCAGCCATAAAGCGGCCCGCATGGCACCCTTGGCAAAGGTCATCCGGCTGCTGGCCTTGTGGGTCACCTCGATACGCTCACCCTCGGTGGCGAACAAGACGGTGTGATCACCCACCACATCCCCCGCCCGAATCGTTTCGAAACCGATTTCCTTGCGGGTTCGCTCGCCGGTGAAGCCCTCACGACCATAGACGGCACACTCTTTCAGGTCACGACCGAGGGCATCGGCGACGACTTCACCCATGCGCAGGGCCGTTCCCGAGGGCGCGTCTTTCTTGTGGCGGTGATGGGCTTCGATAATCTCCACGTCGTAGTCGTCACCCAGGGTTGCGGCGGCGGTGCGCAGCAGGTTGAGGACGACGTTAACGCCCACGCTCATGTTGGGCGCAAACACTACGGGCGTGGACTCGGCGGCCAGAGCCAGTTGCTGCTTTTCGGCGTCGGACATGCCGGTAGTGCCGATCACGAGCATCTTGCCGTTGGCCTTGCAGAACTCGGCGTTTTCCAGAGTCAGGTCCGGGAAGGTGAAGTCGATAAGCACATCGAAATCATCCTTCACATCGGCCAGGCTGCCGGCCATTTTGACGCCGGTTTTGCCGATCCCGGTCATTTCGCCGGCATCGGCGCCGATCAGGCTACTGCCGGGCTCGACCACGGCGGCACCCAGCTCGAGACCCTCGGTGCCGTCAACGGCTTCAATCAGGACTTTTCCCATGCGCCCGGCGGCGCCGATGATTGCTACCCTCATGCTCGCGTTCCTTCTTGTCGCGCCGATCAGAATTTCATTTCGTCGAAGAAGCTTTTCACGCCTTCAAACCAGGAGGTCTTCTTCGGGCCGTGCTCTGTGCCGTTACTGGCGTCCAGAGTTTTCTGGAACTCTTCCAGCAGCTCTTTCTGGCGCTTGGTCAGATTCACCGGCGTTTCCACGATCACACGGCACAGCAAGTCACCAGCAGGACCACCACGAACCGGGCTGACACCCTTGTTACGAAGGCGGAACAGCTTGCCGGTCTGGGTCTCCGGTGGAATCTTCAGTTTCACCCGGCCATCCAGTGTCGGCACCTCGAGCTCTCCACCCAGTGAGGCATCAACGATGCTGATGGGAACTTCGCAATAGAGGTTGCGGCCATCGCGGGTAAAGATGGAATGTTCCCGCACGGCTATCTGCACATACAGATCTCCGGGAGGACCACCATCGACGCCCATCTCGCCTTCACCGGAAAGGCGAATGCGGTCACCGGTGTCAACGCCGGGCGGCACCTTGACCGACAGTGTTTTCTCTTCCTGAACCCTGCCCTGACCGTGACAGGCCTTACAGGGGTTCTTGATGATCTGGCCGGAGCCCCGACAGGTCGGACAGGCCTGCTGTACGGTAAAGAAGCCCTGCTGCATGCGCACCTGCCCCATACCCTTACAGGTACTGCAGGTTTCCGGGCGGGAGCCTTTCTCGGCGCCGCTGCCGTCGCATACTTCACATTCGCGATGCCCCGGGATCTTGATCTGGACCGTCTTGCCTTTCACGGCCTCTTCCAGATCCAGCTCCAGGGTGTAGCGCAGGTCCGCACCCCGGGTGTTGCGGCCACGACCGCCGCCACCAAAGATGTCGCCGAATACATCGCCGAAGATATCCGAGAAGCTGGCACCGCCGCCTCCGAATCCGCCGCCACCGGCCTGGCCGTCAACGCCGGCGTGGCCGAACTGGTCGTAGGCAGCCCGCTTGGACGGCTCTGCCAGTACTTCGTAGGCTTCGCTGGCCTCCTTGAACTTGTTCTCGGCTTCGGTGTCGTCCGGGTTACGGTCGGGGTGGTACTTCATGGCGAGCTTTCGGTAGGCTCGCTTGATTTCCTTCTCGTCCGCGTCCCGGGAAATCCCGAGAATCTCGTAATAATCGCGCTTGGCCATGCTTTTAAAACCCTGTTTTTAAACGCGGAAAACGCGGGGATCTCCCCGCGTTTTCCAACTACCTGATGTACGTCAGATTTATCGCTTGTCGTCGTCTTTGACTTCTTCGAACTCAGCGTCGACAGCATCGTCAGACTTCTGGCCCTGGGCTTCTTCCTGCCCACCGGCCTGCTGGGTCTGATCCGCCTGATCTGCATACATCTTCTGGGCCAGCTCGGAAGAGACCTCGGTCAACTTCTGAGTCTTGGCTTCGATGTCTTCCTTGTCGGAACCTTCCAGAGCGGTTTCGAGCTCCTTGATGGACGCTTCGATGGACTCTTTCTCGCTGTCGCTGACCTTGTCACCGGCTTCGTTCAATGTCTTGCGAACGGCGTGAACCATCGCGTCGCCCTGGTTGCGAACCTGGACAAGCTCTTCGAACTTGCGATCTTCCTCGGCGTTGGCCTCGGCGTCCTGCACCATCTTCTCGATTTCGTCATCGTTCAGACCGGAAGAGGCCTTGATCACGATCGACTGCTCTTTACCGGTCGCCTTGTCTTTGGCAGACACGTTCAGGATACCGTTAGCGTCGATATCGAAGGTAACTTCAATCTGCGGCACACCACGCGCTGCCGGCGGAATATCAGCCAGATCGAAACGGCCCAGCGATTTGTTCTGGGCAGCCTGCTTACGCTCACCCTGAACCACGTGGATGGTTACCGCGGTCTGGTTGTCGTCCGCTGTGGAGAACGTCTGCGACTTCTTGGTCGGAATCGTGGTGTTCTTGTCGATCAGCGGAGTTGCCACACCGCCCATGGTTTCGATACCCAGGGTCAGCGGGGTTACGTCCAGCAGCAGAACGTCTTTCACATCACCGGAGAGAACGGCCGCCTGGATGGCAGCACCCATCGCCACAGCTTCGTCCGGGTTAACGTCCTTGCGAGCTTCTTTGCCGAAGAACTCTTTCACTTTTTCCTGCACCAGCGGCATGCGGGTCTGACCGCCGACCAGGATAACCTCGTCGACTTCGCCTGCCTTCATGCCTGCGTCCTGCAGCGCCACTTTACACGGCTCGAGGCTGCGCTGAACCAGGTCTTCTACCAGAGATTCCAGCTTGGCACGGGTCAGCTTCACATTCATGTGCTTGGGACCAGACGCGTCTGCGGTGATGTACGGCAGGTTAACGTCGGTCTGCTGGCTGCTGGAAAGCTCGATCTTGGCCTTCTCGCCCGCTTCCTTCAGACGCTGCATCGCCAGGGAATCGCCGCGCAGGTCGATACCGCTGTCTTTCTTGAACTGGTCTGCCAGGTACTCGATGATCTTCAGGTCGAAGTCTTCACCACCGAGGAAGGTGTCACCGTTGGTGGCCAGAACCTCGAACTGGTGCTCACCGTCAACATCGGCAATTTCGATGATGGACAGGTCGAAGGTACCACCGCCCAGGTCATATACCGCCACGGTACGATCGCCGCTCTTCTTGTCCAGGCCATAAGCCAGGGCTGCTGCGGTCGGCTCGTTGATGATCCGCTTAACTTCCAGACCGGCGATCTTGCCTGCATCTTTGGTAGCCTGACGCTGGCTGTCGTTAAAGTAGGCCGGAACAGTGATGACGGCTTCGGTCACTTTTTCGCCCAGGTAGTCTTCTGCAGTCTTCTTCATCTTCTTGAGAACTTCTGCAGACACCTGCGGCGGCGCCATTTTCTCGCCCTTCACTTCAACCCAGGCATCACCGTTGTCTGCCTTGGCAATCTTGTAGGGCACCATCTTGATGTCTTTCTGGACTACATCGTCTTCAAAACGACGACCGATCAGACGCTTGATGGCGTACAGGGTGTTGTTCGGGTTGGTAACCGCCTGGCGCTTGGCTGACTGGCCAACCAGGGTCTCACCATCGTCGGTGTAGGCGATGATGGACGGGGTGGTGCGATCACCCTCGGCGTTCTCGATTACCTTCACCTTGTCGCCATCCATGATGGCTACACAAGAGTTGGTCGTTCCCAGGTCGATACCGATAATCTTGCTCATTGAGTCACTCCAATTCTTCTGAATGCTTTCCAGGAGGCCATTTGCCTCCGCTTTCGCTATTTACTGGCTATATTGGCGCTTTAATCGGCTTTTCAAGCCTGCTCATCAATTTTTGGTGCATCTTCCGCTTTCGCGACCACCACCATGGCCGGCCGCACAACACGACCATTCAGCAGATACCCTTTCTGAACCACGGCTACCACGCTGTTCGGCTCGGCATCCGGCGCAGGCACCATGGACATGGCCTCGTGATGCTGGGGATCGAACGGTTCGCCCACCGGGTTGATCTGCTCAACGTTGAATTTCTTCAGGCTGGACATGAAAAGACTCAGGGTCATTTCCACGCCTTCACGAATTGAGGCAACCAGTTCGCCGGACTCATCGTGACCCTCGGTGCTCTCGACCGCCTTCTCAAGGCTGTCAGCTACCGGCAGCAGCTCCTTGACGAACTTTTCCAGGGCAAACTTGTGCGCCTTCTCAACGTCGATCTCGGCCCGACGGCGCACGTTCTGCATTTCCGCCTGGGAGCGCAGCATCTGCTCCTGGAATTCCTGAACCTGAGCCTGGAGCGCTTCCACTTCGGAGGTTTCGTTGTCGCCGGCTTCGCCCTCAGCGGCCTGGGCCTCCTCTTTCGCAGCCTCGAGGGCTTCGTTCAGTTCCTCGTGCTCGTTGCGGTTCTCGTCAGTGCTCATGGCTACTCCTGCTTCATCTAAAGCGGCCCGCTGTCAGTGGCCGGTTAAACATGGGCTCCGGCCGCCTCGAGCCGGAAAATGTCGTTGCGAACGGATATGGGGCCCGCTCTCCAGGTTTCAACCACCAAAGCCTGCAATCCTGAAGAAAATACCTCCCTCAGGTTTGCAAACCACAAAAACCCTGTATATATTCACAGTCACTGTATACATCCACAGTGTTTTGCCGGTTTCAGGAACAACGCGGAGGTTATCTGCATGCTGACTCAACTTACGGTTTCCAATTACGCCATCGCTGAACGGGTGGAACTCCAGTTCAGCAAGGGCATGACCGCATTGACCGGCGAGACCGGCGCCGGAAAATCCATCGTTCTGGACGCCCTCGGCCTGGCCATGGGTGGCAGAGCCGATGCCGGCGCCGTCCGGCATGGCGCCAAACGCGCCGACATCACAGCGACCTTCGACGTATCCGGCATTCCTGAGGCAACCGAATGGTTGGCAGAACACGAGCTGGATGACGACAACGATTGCATCCTGCGCCGGGTCATCAGCAAGGATGGCCGCTCTCGCGCCTACATCAATGGCCAACCCTGCCCCCTGAACCACCTCAAGGAGCTTGGCGGTGTGTTGATGGATATTCACAGCCAGCATCAGCACCAGTCTCTTTTGCGCAAGGAAACCCACCGCAAGCTGGTGGACGAGTTCGCCGGCGTTGAGACCCTGGCCGCTGAAACACGGGAAGCCTGGAAATCCTGGAACCAGATCCGCCAGCGGCTGACCGAACGCCAGCAGAATGCCGATGAAGCAGAGGCCAAACTCCAGCTCTTGCGGTATCAGGTGGAAGAACTGGATCGTCTGGCCCTGGAAGCGGGCGAGCAGGAAAACCTGGAACAGGAGCAGGCGCAGCTCAGCCAGGCGGATACGGTTCTGCACAACAGCCATCAGGCCGCCCTGCTTTGCACCGAAGATGAAACCAGCGCAGTGGATCTGGTGCGCCAGGCGTTACAGCAGCTGGAGCAGCTTCCGGTGGACGTTCCTGCACTGGCGGACACGATCCAGATGCTGAACGAAGCCCAGATCCAGATCAGTGAGGCCGGCGACAACCTTCGCCATTTCGTCGAGGACTACGAGGCCGATCCGGCTCGACTGGCGGAAGTGGAAGAACGGCTGAGCGCGATCTACCAGATGGCCCGCAAACACCGGATCACACCGGAAGAATTACCGGAACTGCATCAGCGCCTGAGTGCCGAGCTGGCCGAGCTGGACGGTGGTGAAGGCAGCCTGGAGCAGCTGGCCACAGAGCTGGACAGCCAGCGCGGACGCTTCGATGAGCTGGCCGCGGAGCTGTCAGAGGCCCGCGCCAGGGCCGCCGCCGAACTGGATCAGCGGGTCGCGGCGGAGCTCGCCCAGTTAAGCATGCCCAACATGCAGTTCATTACACACCTGAACCGCAGCAACGGTGGGGAGCCGGCGCCCCACGGACTGGAAGAGATTGAATTCCTGGTCAGCGCCAACCCGGGGCAGCCTGCGCGGCCACTGGCCAAAGTAGCCTCCGGCGGCGAACTGTCGCGGATCAGCCTTGCCATCCAGGTGGTGGTTGCCCAGACATCAACCACACCCACACTGGTCTTCGATGAAGTGGATGTCGGCATTGGTGGCGGCACGGCCGAGGTGGTTGGCCGACTGTTACGGACTCTTGGCGGCAACGGGCAGGTGCTCTGCGTCACCCACCTGCCGCAAGTGGCCGCCCAGTGTCATCAGCACCTGTTTGTCAGCAAGTTCACCGAGCAGGATGCCACCTTCTCGAAAATCGAGACGCTGGACGATCAGGGCAGAATCAGTGAAGTGGCGAGAATGCTGGGAGGCGTGGACATGACCGAACATACGATCGCTCATGCCAGGGAAATGTTTTCAAAGGGGCAGGCAACCCATCACTGAACTGCGAGCAACGATCCACTACCCCTCTCGATCCTGAGAGCTGTTGGGGCGGGCCAAAAACCCGCCCCTTTTTTCGTTCCTTCAGCCAACGACCCGAGCCGGGCTCAGGACTTGATCGGCTTTACGTACAGAATCAGGCTGTGGTCGACGATTTCGTAACCGTGCTCTTCGGCAATCTTCTTTTGTCGCTCTTCAATGACCTCGTCGACAAACTCGACTACCTCACCCGTCTGGGTGCACACCATATGGTCGTGGTGGTCGTCTCCAGCCATCTCGAACACGGCATGGCCGCCCTCAAAATTATGGCGCAGTACCAGCCCTGCTGCTTCAAACTGCGTCAGCACCCGGTAGACTGTTGCCAGCCCCACGTCATCGCCTTGCTCCAGAAGCTTCTTGTATACATCTTCGGCACTGAGGTGATGCTCCTCCGCGGTCTCCAGAATATTGAAGATTTTGACCCGCGGCAGAGTCACTTTCAGACCGACTTTTCGTAATTCGGCGTTTTCGGATGACATGTTACTATTCACTCTTTGGTGTGCCTCACGGCTTCCGGTATGATGAAGCCGCCATTGAACGGTTAACCCGTGTCACACCTGCCTCTGGCAGGCGATTTCAAGATAGAGGATTTCCCCCGGCGATGCAAAAGCTCACAGCTCTCATTCTCACTTTCGTTCTATCCGGTTGCGTTTTCCCGGGCGTCTACAAAATCAACGTCCAGCAGGGAAACATCGTTACCGATGAGGAGCTGACGCAGCTGACCGAGGGCATGCCACGCAGCCAGGTGCACGCCGTGATGGGAACACCGCTCATGCTCAACCCGGTTGACCCCTCCCGCGAATACTACGTGTATACCTTCCAGAGAGAAGGCGGGGACATCCAGGAACAGCGCATTATCGTGTACTACGAGAACGACCAGTACGCCTATTACGAGGCACAACTGCTGGAAGAAACGCCGGCCTACTGAGCCTGACCTTTCTTTTTCGCCCGATTCAGTCGCGCCTGCTTCGGATCGATCTTCAGCGGGCGATACAGTTCCACCCGGTCACCTTCACGCAGTTCATGGGCGGCCGGGTCCTTGATCACCTTCCCGAACACGCCCATATCAATCGTATCCGGATCGATCTCCGGAAAAATATCACTGATCCCAGACAGCTTGGCCGCTTCCAGGGCAGTTGTGCCCTCGGGCACATTTACCGGCACAATTTCCTGCCGGTCAGGCCGGGCATAGGCCACTTCCACCTGAATCATGCACCCTCCTTCCGGTAAAGCTCATCAGCGCGCCGGCAAAAGGCATCCACCATCGTATTGGCCGCCTGACTGAATACCGGCCCGAAGGTCATCCTTGAAAGCGATCCGGAGAATTCGAACTCCAGGGTCAGGATCACCTTGCAGGCGTTCTCGTCCAGGGATTTGAAATGCCATCGACCGGTCAGGTTGCGAAAAGGGCCATCCACCAGGTTCATCTCGATCGCCTCAGGCATCAGCAACTGATTCCGGGTTGTGAGCGTGTGCCGCACCCCACCCTTGGCGATTTCTAGCGACGCTGTCACCTGCTCGGGCTGGCGCTCATGAATCTCCGCGCCAGCGCACCAGGGGAGAAACTCCGGGTAACGGGCGATGTCATTCACCAGGTGAAACATGCGCTCGGCGGAGTGCATAACCAAAGCTGTTTTATCAATCTGATGGGGCATTGGAACCGGTTGTCCTGCTTGCAAACACGCTGTGAAAAGGTTGCAGACTTCTGGAGAGGAAGACAGCCTCAATCACACGCTATCATAAAGGATATCGTCCTGTTTTGGGGCTTTTTCGCCTGACTTACCACCACTTTCCTCCACCCCCGGCGGCTTCTGGTCTGACACGGGCGCTGTCTTCTCGGCCTCGGCGGCTTTCTCCTCCGGCTCGGCCGGCGTAGCGGCAAAAGGCCGATCTCTCGCTGGCACTTCCCCGTCGTCCGAGACCATGGCAGCGGGCTGATCGCACCAGGCTGCAACATTACCGTTGCTGCACAGGTTAGCCAGTGAAAAGGCCGTGTACTGGATCCCTATCCACGCAACAACGAGGGGCAGCACCAGGCGCATCACCCAGAACCAGATGCTGGCGAACAGTCTTGGCGTTGCGCCGAGCATGGTACCCGAAAGGTGCCGGGTCAGGCACCAGCCGGTAAACAGCGCAATCAAGATGGCCACGAGCGGAATCAGCAGGCCACCGGTGATCAGCTCCAGCCAGCGGAACATGGTGGCGCCGCCCATCCGCTCCTCGGCCCAGACATTAAACGACAGCAGAGACGCGAGCCCGGCCAGCCACACCGACAGACCAATCAGCAGCACCGACAGTGCCCTGGGCGCCCCGGTCCACTCACGAAACCAGCCCACGATGGGCTCCAGCAGATTCAGGGATGTGGTCCAGACAATCAGCACCACTAGCAGAAAAATAGCGGCGATCACGAACTGGCTCGCGGGCAACTGGGCCAGCGTGACCGGCATGGAAACAAAGAGCAGGCTGAAGCCCCGTTCACCGTCAAAGCTGTTGCCGTCTGTTGCGATCGCGAAGATCATCAGGCCAGCCAGGATCGCCACCAGGGTATCCATCAGCACCACGGCCAGAATCGAACGCTTCAGACGGGTTTGAGGCGTGGTGTACGAGCCCAGTATCGCCCAGACACCCATACCGAGCCCGAGCGTAAAAAAGGCATGAAACAATGCGGCTTTCAGGCTTTCCCAGGAAAGGTCCTCGGGATGCATGGCCAGAATATGGTTGATGGCCCCGTCGATCCGACCATGCCAGGCAGCCAGGGCGAACAGCACGAGCATCAGCACGAGGGCGCCCGGCACAACCACCCTCAGGGCCCTTTCCAGCCCCCTCACTACGCCCTGCGCCGAGACCCAAAGTACCAGTAGCAGAAAGAAGATATGCCAGGCCATGAATACCCGGTACTGCCTGGGGTCGGACACCAGCCCCGCCAGAATCCCGGTTGCCTCTGCCTCACCGGCGCCGGAGAAACGGCCAAGTGCGCCGAAGAACACGTAAGCCAGAGCAATGGATCCGAAGACTGCCGTAAAAGAGAGCACCAGAAAGGCGGCCAGTATGCTGAGCCGGCCAACCGCCATCCAGGCCCGGGACTGCCTGGCACTGCGAATCAACCCGTCCATGGCCAATACAATGCCGTGCCGGGAATACCGGCCAACAGCCGCTTCAGTCACCATCAGTGGCAGGGTCACCAGCAGCAGACAGGCGAGGTAAAGCAGGATGAACAAGCCACCACCATGCAGACTGGCCAGATAAGGGAACTGCCACAGGTTGGCAAGACCCACGGTAGCGCCCACCGCGGCCCAGAAGAAGGTTGATTTTCGGGTAAAGGACCCGATATGTGTCTGATACGGCGTAGGCATTCGCGTCCCTGAGGCCACTCAACAGGTCGGGGAGAAAGTCTGGGCCAGTATTGTAGCTGAAGGATCCCGTCGCGCACGAACCAGACACCGCCACAACGCCGAATTCGTGACCGGTCCGCCACTGTTGGGCTACAATGCGCCTTTTTCCGGCTGCAGCAACGCCGGCCCGTTCATTCGTCCGACCCCGGATTCATTGATTCATGAGCAAGAAAAAACCCGGAACGCCGAGCAATACCATTGCGCTGAACAAAAAGGCGAAGCACGAGTATCACATTGAGGAACGCTTTGAAGCGGGTCTCTCCCTGCTGGGCTGGGAAGTGAAGTCCCTGCGTGCGGGCAAGGCCCAGCTGGTGGACGCCTATGTGCTGCTCAAGGACGGCGAAGCCTGGTTGCTCGGCTCTCACATTACCCCGTTGATTGCGGCGTCCACCCACGTGATCGCAGACCCCACGCGCACCCGCAAGCTGCTGCTGCACGCCAAGGAAATTGCCAAGATCGTGGGCAAGGTCAACCAGGCCGGCTACACCTGCATTCCGCTGGCGTTGTACTGGAAAAACAACAAGGTCAAATGCGAAATCGCCCTGGTAAAAGGCAAGAAGCTGTTCGACAAGCGCGCCACCGAGAAAGAACGCGACTGGAACCGCCAGAAGCAACGCATCCTGCGCGAAACCAACGTTTGATCCTGCCCGCCACCAATTAACAAATACCTGACGCCGGTCATGGCCGGCGTGAACGGGTATGTCGCATACTCACTCTCTTTGTTCAGAATTCCATCGGGCCTATACTCGGGAACTCTGGTGCATGGCAAAGGGAGCCGCTTATGTCACCCAAACAGATACCAATGTCCGCCGTAGACCGCGCATGGCTACGCATGGACTCGCCCCAGAACCCCATGATGATCTGCGGGGTATGGACACTGGAACGCCCCGTATCGATGAACCGCCTCAGGCACACGCTCGAGGAGCGGTTTCTCTGCTTCAACCGCTTCCGGCAACGGGTGATCGACACTGGCGACCGGGCGTACTGGCAGGACGATCCCCTGTTCGACCTGGACAACCATCTGCACCGCATCGCCCTGCCGGGCAAGGCCGATAAGGCAGAGCTCCAGAAGCTGGTCAGTGACATGAACAGCACGTCGCTGGATTTCCGGCAACCGCTCTGGCAAATGCACTACATCGACAATTACGGGGACGGCGGCGCGCTACTCATCCGCATTCACCACTGCATCGCCGATGGCATCTCGCTGGTTCGTGTGATGCTGTCACTGACCGACAAAACGCCGGAACCCCGGCTGGGCAAAGTGGCCCGCAAGCGTCGCTCCAAACCCGGCAGGAAATCGGCCATCCAGAACTTTCTGCACCGTGCCGTGGATAGCGCGCAGACAGCCACCAACCAAGCCAGACTGTTTATCCAGTCCGTCCGTGAGGAGCCCAACTACCCGTTAAAACTGGCCACCACCGCCAGCGGTGTCGCCCTTGACCTCCTGAAACTGGGCCTGGCGCCCGGCGAACCCAAAACCGGACTGAAAGAGCCGTTATCCGGGCGCAAGCAAGTGGCCTGGGCCGATCCCCTCGACCTTGCCGAGGTAAAGGCCTGTGCCAAGGCTCTGGGGGGCACCATCAACGATGCCCTCCTTTGCACCGTTACAGGCGCCTTGCAGAGACATTTTGCCGCCCACAAAGAAACCATCCCCGAGTGCGGCATTCGGGTCGCCGTACCGTTCAATCTGCGGCCTCTTGATCAGCCCATCGAAACCCTCGGCAACAAGTTCGGGCTCGTACTGGTTACCCTGCCGGTGGAAGTGAGGGACCCGCTCATGTGCTTCCGCCAGGTGCAGGAGAACATGAACCGGCTCAAACAGTCCTATCAGGCCCAGGTTACCTACAGCCTGCTTGATATCTTCGGGCGCGGCCCCGATGTTATCGAACGAAGGGCCTTGGATCTGCTCAGCAACAAGGCCTCGGCGGTACTGACCAACGTGCCCGGCCCGAAAGAGCCCCTGTATCTGGCGGGCAGCAAGCTGACCCAGCCCATGTTCTGGGTTCCCCAGAGCGGCAGCATCGGTATCGGCATGAGTATTCTCAGTTATGCCGGCACCGTGCAATTCGGCATCACCGTGGACAAGGCGATTCACGCGGATCCGGACGCCGTGATGGGCTACTTCCGGGAAAGCTTCGAGGCCCTGAGCCACGAGGCCCTGGCAGGCCGACATGACGCCATTGAGCGCAAGGCCAGCTAGGGTTCTAGGTACATCTACAGCCCCGAAAGCACAAAACTGCAACAAAGAAACCTTGAAGTCCGGCAAACCGGACACATATACTGAAGGTAAGGGGACGACATGGCTTCGACGCCGGTGGCGAACCCTTGAGTGCATGTCGAGATGGCAGCCAATCTCGTTAATCCAAAGCTGCAACGCAATAGTCGCAAACGACGAAAACTACGCACTAGCAGCGTAAGCTGCTAGTCGTCCTGACCGGGTCGCCCGTAGCCCGGAAGCAACATCTCAGGACGTCATCGCTTACGGGATGCTCCGTTACCCAGAGTTCACTGGTTAACGGCTAAGATTTAAAGAACTCGGTTCTTGCACCCTGACTCTCGGGTCGCTTGAACTTAAATCAATAGAGAGACGCTAAACATGTAGACCTCAAGGCTGAGTACTGGCGGACGCGGGTTCAATTCCCGCCGTCTCCACCAAACAACCAAGAGAAAGCCCCTGATTTCAGGGGCTTTTTTTGGTGCGCCCGGCACGGGCGCACTCCTGGAGGTGCAAGTCCTCCCGTGAGCTGGCCACAGCGAACGAAGTGAAGCGCAACTGCGGAAGGGTGACCGACCGTGGGGAGGAAGCGTGGAGCGTAAACCGTGAGCC
>NZ_JBSXNQ010000047.1:0-99127 GCF_056857715.1 Marinobacter sp. L-13 | reverse complement strand
GAAAGCGCTGAAGAAAATGAGTTTCAAAATTCTTCAGAAAGCAGTTGACAGGCAAGCGATTCACTGTAGAATGCGCGCCTCGAAACAAGCAGTAAGCCGGGTCATTTTTCGGCGCTTTCCGGAGACGGAAAACATCGAAAATAAACGGTTGACAAGGCGGCGCTACGATGTAGAATACGCGGCCTTGATTGAGCAACAGCTCAAACGCTCTTTAAAAAGTTGACCAAGTAATTCGTGTGGGCGCTGGCCGAGGTATTTCGGATATGAAATATCAGGACAGTGACTCGTCGAAATTGAGTTTTGTCTTGAGCAAGAATAGAGAATCTTCGGATTCTTGTATGATTTAAACTGAAGAGTTTGATCATGGCTCAGATTGAACGCTGGCGGCAGGCTTAACACATGCAAGTCGAGCGGTAACAGGGGGTGCTTGCACCCCGCTGACGAGCGGCGGACGGGTGAGTAATGCATAGGAAACTGCCCAGTAGTGGGGGATAGCCCGGGGAAACCCGGATTAATACCGCGTACGCCCTTCGGGGGAAAGCAGGGGATCTTCGGACCTTGCGCTATTGGATGTGCCTATGTCGGATTAGCTAGTTGGTGGGGTAAAGGCCTACCAAGGCGACGATCCGTAGCTGGTCTGAGAGGATGATCAGCCACATCGGGACTGAGACACGGCCCGAACTCCTACGGGAGGCAGCAGTGGGGAATATTGGACAATGGGGGCAACCCTGATCCAGCCATGCCGCGTGTGTGAAGAAGGCTTTCGGGTTGTAAAGCACTTTCAGTGAGGAGGAAAACTCTGCGACTAATACTCGTAGGGCTTGACGTTACTCACAGAAGAAGCACCGGCTAACTCCGTGCCAGCAGCCGCGGTAATACGGAGGGTGCAAGCGTTAATCGGAATTACTGGGCGTAAAGCGCGCGTAGGTGGTTTGGTAAGCGAGATGTGAAAGCCCCGGGCTTAACCTGGGAACGGCATTTCGAACTGTCAGGCTAGAGTATGGTAGAGGGTAGTGGAATTTCCTGTGTAGCGGTGAAATGCGTAGATATAGGAAGGAACACCAGTGGCGAAGGCGGCTACCTGGACCAATACTGACACTGAGGTGCGAAAGCGTGGGGAGCAAACAGGATTAGATACCCTGGTAGTCCACGCCGTAAACGATGTCTACTAGCCGTTGGGACTCTTGAAGTCTTAGTGGCGCAGCTAACGCACTAAGTAGACCGCCTGGGGAGTACGGCCGCAAGGTTAAAACTCAAATGAATTGACGGGGGCCCGCACAAGCGGTGGAGCATGTGGTTTAATTCGACGCAACGCGAAGAACCTTACCTGGCCTTGACATGCAGAGAACTTTCCAGAGATGGATTGGTGCCTTCGGGAACTCTGACACAGGTGCTGCATGGCCGTCGTCAGCTCGTGTCGTGAGATGTTGGGTTAAGTCCCGTAACGAGCGCAACCCCTATCCCTAGTTGCTAGCAGTTCGGCTGAGAACTCTAGGGAGACTGCCGGTGACAAACCGGAGGAAGGTGGGGATGACGTCAGGTCATCATGGCCCTTACGGCCAGGGCTACACACGTGCTACAATGGTGCGCACAGAGGGCTGCAAACCCGCGAGGGGGAGCCAATCTCACAAAACGCATCGTAGTCCGGATCGCAGTCTGCAACTCGACTGCGTGAAGTCGGAATCGCTAGTAATCGTGAATCAGAATGTCACGGTGAATACGTTCCCGGGCCTTGTACACACCGCCCGTCACACCATGGGAGTGGATTGCACCAGAAGTGGTTAGTCTAACCTTCGGGAGGACGATCACCACGGTGTGGTTCATGACTGGGGTGAAGTCGTAACAAGGTAGCCGTAGGGGAACCTGCGGCTGGATCACCTCCTTAAACGAAGCCGAACGCTTCGGTCAGAGTCCACACGAATTACTTGGTTAGCTGAATAAAGAGAGCAGATGGGTCGTTGCAGGCCCGTGTTTTTGGGTCTGTAGCTCAGGTGGTTAGAGCGCACCCCTGATAAGGGTGAGGTCGGTGGTTCAAGTCCACCCAGACCCACCAGAATTGCGTGGCTCGTCGTTGCTTCCAAGCTCACGTGCGACTCGCACGCTACGCTTGCAAGCGCCTAGATCCACACAATTCTATAGCTAAGGTTAAACGACCTGGCTTGTGTGGAAGATCGAGGGGCCATAGCTCAGCTGGGAGAGCGCCTGCCTTGCACGCAGGAGGTCGGCGGTTCGATCCCGCCTGGCTCCACCAAAAGCCTGAACGATCGATGCTTACATAACTGACTAACTCCGGTTAGCAGTGTGCAGAAACAAGTGTTTCAACTTGATGAAAAAGTTCGAAGCCCTTCTTTCTGATCACTGGGTCAGATTTGCTCTTTAACAAATTGGACGAGATAGAACACGATTGATGGATTCCATTATCTCCGGAATTCATTGATCAGAGTGATAACGATTTCAAGCGTTATCCGGTGTTGTCGTTGAAGTGGTTGTTCTATTGCTTCAAGTGGCTGTCTCGAAGAAACCCCTGAATCAGGCTTGCCTGGTGAGGAGTGTGGATTCGTGATCAGTTGTCTTGGGGTTATATAGTCAAGCAACTAAGCGCATACGGTGGATGCCTTGGCAGTCAGAGGCGATGAAAGACGTGGAAGCCTGCGATAAGGTTCGGGGAGCTGGCAAACAAGCTGTGATCCGGGCATTTCTGAATGGGGAAACCCACCGACTTTCGGGTCGGTATCTTGCACTGAATACATAGGTGTAAGAGGCGAACCGGGGGAACTGAAACATCTAAGTACCCCGAGGAAAAGAAATCAACCGAGATTCCCTAAGTAGCGGCGAGCGAACGGGGACTAGCCCTTAAGCTAGACAACTGGTAGGAGAAGGCTCTGGAAAGTGCCGCCATAGTGGGTGATAGCCCCGTATCCGAAACCTGAGTCTGGTGAAATCGAGTAGGACGGGACACGTGATATCCTGTCTGAACATGGGGGGACCATCCTCCAAGGCTAAATACTCCTGACTGACCGATAGTGAACCAGTACCGTGAGGGAAAGGCGAAAAGAACCCCTGTGAGGGGAGTGAAATAGATCCTGAAACCGTATGCGTACAAGCAGTCGGAGCGGACTTGTTCCGTGACGGCGTACCTTTTGTATAATGGGTCAGCGACTTATGTTCAGTGGCGAGGTTAACCGTTTAGGGGAGCCGTAGGGAAACCGAGTCTGAATAGGGCGATTTAGTCGCTGGGCATAGACCCGAAACCGGGCGATCTATCCATGAGCAGGTTGAAGGTGCCGTAACAGGCACTGGAGGACCGAACCCACTGTCGTTGAAAAGCCAGGGGATGACTTGTGGATCGGAGTGAAAGGCTAATCAAGCCCGGAGATAGCTGGTTCTCCCCGAAAGCTATTTAGGTAGCGCCTCGGACGAATACCACAGGGGGTAGAGCACTGTTTCGGCTAGGGGGTCATCCCGACTTACCAACCCGATGCAAACTCCGAATACCTGTGAGTACTATCCGGGAGACACACGGCGGGTGCTAACGTCCGTCGTGAAGAGGGAAACAACCCAGACCGCCAGCTAAGGTCCCCAAGTACCAGTTAAGTGGGAAACGATGTGGGAAGGCTCAGACAGCTAGGAGGTTGGCTTAGAAGCAGCCATCCTTTAAAGAAAGCGTAATAGCTCACTAGTCGAGTCGGCCTGCGCGGAAGATGTAACGGGGCTCAAACTGGTCACCGAAGCTGCGGCTGCATACTTTGTATGCGGGGTAGGGGAGCGTTCTGTAAGCCTGCGAAGGTGTGTTGAGAAGCATGCTGGAGGTATCAGAAGTGCGAATGCTGACATGAGTAACGACAATGCGGGTGAAAAACCCGCACGCCGGAAGACCAAGGGTTCCTGCGCAACGCTAATCGGCGCAGGGTGAGTCGGCCCCTAAGGCGAGACCGAAAGGTGTAGTCGATGGGAAACGGGTTAATATTCCCGTACCTTGGATAGCTGCGATGGAGAGACGGAGAAGGCTAGGTGAGCCGGGCGACGGTTGTCCCGGTTTAAGCGAGTAGGGAGTGGACTTAGGCAAATCCGGGTCCACAATCTCGAGACGCGACGACGACTGCTCTTAGAGCGGGAAGTCATTGATGCCCTGCTTCCAGGAAAATCTTCTAAGCTTCAGGCTATTCGAGACCGTACCCCAAACCGACACAGGTGGTCAGGTAGAGAATACCAAGGCGCTTGAGAGAACTCGGGTAAAGGAACTAGGCAAAATGGTGCCGTAACTTCGGGAGAAGGCACGCTGGTGGTAAGTGAAATCCCTGCGGGTGGAGCTGAAGCCAGTCGAAGATACCAGGCCCCTGCGACTGTTTATTAAAAACACAGCACTGTGCAAACACGAAAGTGGACGTATACGGTGTGACGCCTGCCCGGTGCCGGAAGGTTAATTGATGGGGTTAGCGCTTGCGCGAAGCTCTTGATCGAAGCCCCGGTAAACGGCGGCCGTAACTATAACGGTCCTAAGGTAGCGAAATTCCTTGTCGGGTAAGTTCCGACCTGCACGAATGGCGTAACGATGGGGGCGCTGTCTCTACCCGAGACTCAGTGAAATTGAAATCGCCGTGAAGATGCGGTGTATCCGCGGCTAGACGGAAAGACCCCGTGAACCTTTACTATAGCTTCACAGTGAACTTTGAGCATGTTTGTGTAGGATAGCTGGGAGGCTTTGAAGTGGGAACGCCAGTTCTCATGGAGCCAACCTTGAAATACCAGCCTGACATGTTTGAGGTTCTAACTTGGTCCCCTTATCGGGGATGAGGACACTGTGTGGTGGGTAGTTTGACTGGGGCGGTCTCCTCCCAAAGCGTAACGGAGGAGCACAAAGGTGGGCTAAGCATGGTCGGACATCATGCGGTTAGTGTAATGGCACAAGCCCGCTTAACTGCGAGACAGACACGTCGAGCAGGTACGAAAGTAGGTCATAGTGATCCGGTGGTTCTGTATGGAAGGGCCATCGCTCAACGGATAAAAGGTACTCCGGGGATAACAGGCTGATACCGCCCAAGAGTTCACATCGACGGCGGTGTTTGGCACCTCGATGTCGGCTCATCACATCCTGGGGCTGAAGCCGGTCCCAAGGGTATGGCTGTTCGCCATTTAAAGTGGTACGCGAGCTGGGTTTAGAACGTCGTGAGACAGTTCGGTCCCTATCTGCCGTGGACGTTGGAGATTTGAGGAAAGCTGCTCCTAGTACGAGAGGACCGGAGTGGACGAACCTCTGGTGTTCGGGTTGTGACGCCAGTCGCATTGCCCGGTAGCTATGTTCGGACAGGATAACCGCTGAAAGCATCTAAGCGGGAAGCCCCTTCCAAGATGAGATCTCCCTGGACCCTCGAGGTCCCTGAAGAGCCGTTCAAGACCAGGACGTTGATAGGTCGGGTGTGTAAGCGCTGCGAGGCGTTGAGCTAACCGATACTAATTGCTCGTGCGGCTTGACTATATAACACCCAAGACAATTGCGGATAACGCAGAGCCTAACCGCTCAAACGAAATCAACATCACTCAGTTCCTTCTCGTCCCCCAGTGATCAACCGTTTTGCCTGACGACCATAGCGGTCTGGAACCACCTGATCCCATCCCGAACTCAGAAGTGAAACAGACCAGCGCCGATGGTAGTGTGGCGTTGCCCATGTGAGAGTAGGTCATCGTCAGGCTCCTAATACCGAAAACCCCAGCATCCTCGATGCTGGGGTTTTTTATTGCCTTCAGAAAAGACCTGGATCAGGGCAGCCAGATCTCAAACACACCACCACCGAGGCTTCCACCGTTGTGGAGTTTTATCGACCCACTTCGCTTTCCCTCACTGTGCAGTCTGGCAACGGATGAGGCGAAGAACAGCCCGAGGCTGGTACTGCCACTCTTGAAATCAAGGGATTTGAAGTTGAGTGTTCCCGTGTGCTGCATGCTGTCGGGATAGCCCTTGCCATCGTCTTCAACACCGATCACCAGATAACCGTCTCTCTCACCAGCGGTAAGCCGGATTCTGCTGCGGGTATAGCGGATGGCATTGTTGATGGTGTTATTGAGTACACCGGTCAACAGATCCTCGTCGAAAAAGCCGTTTATGTCCTCAGCGTCCACGGAAACATCAATGCCGAGCCCTTGCAGAAGAGGGTTGTGTCTGGCCAGGTGTTCCGAGAGGAAATCCGGCACAAAGTGCTCCTCAATGTGTGCCGAGAGGTTGTTCTCGCCAAGCCGGTAGATACCAAGGAGTTGCACCAGATCGTTGTGCATCCGTTCGGCTTCGTACTGCAAGGTATTGAAGCGGGAAGATTCCCCGAGGCTTTCCTCGTGCTCGCTGCGAAGCTCGTCGAGGGAATTAAGGAGCATGCCAAGCGAGTTCTTCATATCGTGAACGGCTGAGGCAAGCACCATGGAAAAATCGATATTCTGGTCTTTCATACCATCAGCCCCTTCAGTTTTCGTTGTAAGGCGATATAGCGCCGATGTTGGCGGTGTTGCTCCGGCAGTCCTGCAAGGCGATCCAGGCAAGTCTGGCAGCGTTTGAGGAGCTCAGCGTTACCGGGACTGTTGTCATTCTCCTTCATCAGCACCTGAACCAGGTTAAGGTTCAGGGCAGCGTGGTCCGGGACGATTTCCAGAGCCTTTGAAAAGATCTCCACGGCTTCTTGCAGGTTCCCGGCTTCGAACGCTTTTATGCCATCCCGGTTGAGGGTTCGGGCTTTGATTTTCTGCCGGAACCCTACGGGCTCATCAAGGAGGCTTTCAATCTTCTGAAGTATGTCAGGCTCGTTGCTGAACCGCTCTGACATCTCTCGTAATAGCGCTTTGGCGTCGCTTTCATGTCCGAGTCGAAACAGGGTCTTGGCGTAATCAAGACCCGTTGCGGCATCCAGGGCTGCGGCATTGTCGAGTTTCGGTCTGATCCTCTCGAGGATTTCGGTCGCCTCTTTATCCTGACTCTGTCCCGCATAAACCCGGCACTGGACGATCTGGCTCCGCAAACTGATACCTTCCTCGGCCTCGAATCGTTTTTCCATCTTCTTGAGAACGGTCAGTGCTTCCCTGGCTTTTTCTTTGCCTTCTTCTTCAAGATTGCCCTCGCTGAGGTCGGAAAGTGCCTGGCCCAAGGCGAGGTAATGCTCTGAATTGTCGTGAATCGAGTGGGTGCCAAGCTCTATTGTGCGCTGCCAGGCCTCGGATGATGTTTCGAGATCTTGGTTGGAGCCGGCCAGCTGTGCAAGATGCTTTTGCCGAAGTAGGGCATTGGGGGAATGCTCTATGGCTTTCTCCAGTACCTGCTGTGCCTGTGTCGGCCGGCCCTGCCGTTCGAACCCCTCTGCCAGAAGGTCATAGGCCTCCATGTAGTCCGGATGATTTGCAATAAGCTCTCGCAGGCCTTCAACAGCCTGGTCGAAGCTTCGATTGGCGAGCAGGACTTTGCAGCGTCCGAGCCTTGCCCAGGACAATTCCCGTTGTGCAAGAACGTCATCGAAGGTTTTGAGCGCGTGCGCCAGGTCCCCGAGCTGGAAATACAGGTCGCCCAGGGTTTTCATTAACCAGGTCTTGTAACGTGGCTGCCGGGGCAGCATTTGGAGACAGAGCGAAATGGCTTCCGGGTAGTTTTCCCGGTCGATTTCCCGATTGATGGGCATGAGTGTGTTGCGCTGGCTGATCAGGGCGCTAAGACGTTTCTCGAGTACAGCCCGGTTGATGGGCTTGGTCAGATAGGCATCGGGCTGGTACTCCCTCGCCCCCATGACCATTTCCTTGGAAGTCTCCGCTGTTACCATGAGGAACAGGGATGAGCGCTTCAGTAATTTTTTATACCGGAGGTCCTCGAGGATATGCTGGCCATTCTTGCCCTCTCCCAGGTTGAAGTCGCACAACACGACATCCACGTGATTGTAGGTACAGTGCTGGATGGCCTGACTGGCATTGGAGACCAGCTCGATAGAGTCAGCGCCACAACTGCGCAACATCTGGCGAATGGACAACCGGAAATTTTCGAAGTCATCGATCACGAGATAGTTGAGTTTGCCGAAAGGATTGGCGTCCGCTTTGGTGTCGGTCATGAGCGCTTCTGTTTCAGTAGCTTGTTAACCAGTGCCCTCAGTGCAGCCGGTTTCACCGGTTTGTAGAGAATCTGGTAGCCCCGGTTGATGGCATCCTCCCGAACTTCAGGCGCCATATAACCGGTGATGAGTATGCCCGGGATGTTGGCATTAAGAGCACCGCGAATGCTGTCCATGGCATCGAGGCCGTTCTTGTTATCATCTAGCTGATAATCGGCAAGTATAATATCAGGCCGATTCCCTTCCAGTTTTTCCATGGCGTCTTCCAGGCTTTCGGCGGCCGTTACGTCACATTTCCAGTTCCCAAGCAACGCGACCATGCCCTGCAGGATAGCCGGATCGTTATCGATGCACAGGAAATGCAGGCCTCCGAGGTTGGATACCCTGCGTGAGCCCGATGCGGGCTTGGCAGCGGTGGTCTCGTTCTGTTCCGGAGCCGCTGTTGGCACGGTGATACCGAAGACACTGCCTCGGCCCTGGACGGAATGGACGCTGACCGGGTGGTTCAGCATGCCGCTGATACGGTCAACGATGGCGAGACCGAGCCCCAGGCCCTTTTTATCCCGGCCATGCTGAAACCGACGAAATTCCTCGAAAATGTGTGCCAGCTGGTCCTCGGGTATACCGGGACCGGTATCCCAGACTTCTATACGAATATAGCCTTTCAGACGCCGGCACCCGAGCAGAATCTTGCCTTCCGGCGTGTAACGTATGGCGTTGGACAGGAAATTCTGGACCACACGACGCAGCAATTTGGAATCGGATCGGATCCAGGCCGTGCTGGGCACAACGTGCAGCTCCAGGTTCTGGTCCTTGGCGATTGCTGAAAAGTCGGTTGCCAGGTGGCGCATGATCTCGTTCACGGGGAAGACCCCGATATCGGGCTCCAACGCACCCGCGTCCAGCTTTGAAATATCCAGCAGGGTGCTGATGATTTCCTCGGCAGCCCCGAGAGAGCTGTCGATGTGGTCCACGAGATCTTTCATCTCGCCGTCATCTGCTTTCCCGGCGAGAGCAGAGGTAAACAGTCTGGCTGCGTTCAGGGGCTGGAGAAGGTCGTGGCTGGCAGAGGCTAGGAAGCGTGTCTTGCTCTGGTTCGCCTGTTCTGCCACCGATTTGGCCTTCAGCATCTGCTCATTGATGACCTGAAGCTCCTGGGTGCGCTCCTTGACCCGCTGCTCGAGGTAGATGTTGGTCTCCTTGAGGGCCTGCTCGGTTCTGCGCATGGCCGTGATGTCCTGGAACGTGGTGACATAGCCACCACCAGGTATCGGGCTGCCATCGATGCGTAACACCGTACCATCCGGTCTCTGGCGCTCGTAGGACATCGGCCGTCCCTCCCGCATGCTCGTGCAGCGATCGACGACGATCTCATCAATCCGGCGGGCAGATAGATTGGCATTGGTAAGGTTATAGCGCATCAGATCTTCAACAGGCCGACCGACCCTGACGAAGCCCTTCGGGTAGGTGAACAGTTCCAGATATCGGTGGTTCCAGACCACCAGTTGCTGCTGGTGGTTAACCACAGACACGCCCAGACTGATATTTTCAATCGCTGACTGGAGCAACTCCCGGCTGAAGGTCATGGCCTGGGACGCTTCGTCGACGATGCTGACCACATCCTCGATCTGCATGTCCCGGCCGGTGAGGGTCGATTCCAGGACCACCCTGGCGGTGGAGGCGCCGATCACCGAGGCCAGTTGGCGCTCGATGTATTTCATCAGGTGCGCCGATGCCGGGCGGTGCGGGTGCAAACGGATGGCGTTGCGGCGTTCGTAATTCCGGAAAATGGTTTCCGAGCGTTCTTCACCCATGAACCGGTCGGTTAGCGCCTGGAGGTCGGATGTCAGTATTTCGCCCTGCCAGCTCTGATGCTGCGCGGTCTCCGCTTTGGGCTGCGGATCGTGGAAGAAGGAGGCAATCTGGATCTTCTCTCGGACACGTTGACGGGTCAGCATCGAAAGTACGATGTACACCAAAGTGTTGATGCCGAGGCTCCAGATAATGCCGTGACTGGTCTGGTCCAGCTCGGACCCGAACAGGGCAGTGGGGCGCGTCCAGTTCAGTCCCCAGATTCCCTGCTCAATCAGTGTGTCGTTGACCCAACCGGTGGTGGCCAGTGCCGGCAGTAGCAGGGTGTAACACCACATCAGGAAACCAAGGCCAAGGCCCCAGACGGCGCCCATGTAATTGCCCCGGCGCCAGATAATGCCGCCTACCAGCGCCGGCCCGAACTGCGCCGCTGCCGCAAATGACAGCAGGCCGAAGGCCGTCAGGCTGTAGTCTTCGCCGGCCATCCGATAAAAACCATAGGCGGTGAGCAGCACCACAAAGATAGCGACCCGGCGGATACTCAGGAGCAGGTAGCTGAGGTCCGTGCGCCGGTTCATGCCTGGTCGGAAAAATTTCAGCAGGGCCGGCATGATGATCTCGTTGCTGACCATGGTGGCAATCGCCACTGAGCACACGATTACCATGGCTGCAGCCGCTGACCCGCCACCGAGGAACGCCAGTATGGCCAGCCATTCCTCGCCTGCCATGATCGGCAGCTGCAGTATCAGGATGTCAGGATTTCCAGCAGAGGCCTCGGGCGACAGCAGGCCCGCAGCGGCAATAGGAAGCACAAAGGCGCTGGCTACGATCAGGTAGATCGGCATAGCCCAGCGGGCAATCTCGAAGTCCCGATGATCGGTATTTTCAACCACCATGACATGAAATTGCCGGGGCAGGCAGATGATCGCGAGCATGGCAATGAGTGTCTGGGTAATGAATGCCGGCGCTTCGATACCATCGGTGGTCAGGGTGCCGATCAGGTCGGCGTCCCGAGCCCGTTCAAACAGATCGCCAAACCCGCCATAGAGCCCGTAGCCAACGAACAGCCCCACAGCGACGAAAGCCACGAGCTTGATCAGTGATTCGAAGGCCACGGCCTGGATCATGCCCCGATGATGCTCGGTGGATTCCAGGTGTCGGGTACCGAACAGAACGGTAAAGACCGCCAGGGCAAGGGTGATGTACCACGCGGAGTCACTCCAGGCCGCCGTGCTCAGCTCTTCATAGCCTGTTCCGGTAGCCGAGAGCACGTTGAAGCCCATTGCAATGGCTTTCAGTTGCAACGCAATGTAGGGAACACTGCCGATCAGGGCAAAGGTTGCAATCATTGCGGCCAGGAGCTGGGATTTGCCATACCGGGAGGCGATGAAGTCGGCAATGGAGGTACTGTTATTGCGCTTGCTGATATAGATGATCCGGCGCAGCAAGGGCGCACCGAACACGAAGACCAGCAAGGGCCCGAGGTAGATGGGGAGAAACCCCAGACCCTCCTGGGTGGCGCGTCCAACGGCGCCGTAGAAAGTCCAGGAGGTGAAGTAGACTGCCAGGGAGAGTGCGTATATGTGCGTGCGTGCCAGGCGCCTGCGATATAACCCGGGGTGTTTGTCGCCGGCCCAGGCGATCACGAACAGGATCGAGATGTAGGTGATGGAAATGAGGACCAGCAGCCAGGCACTAATCATGGTTACGCGTTCCCGACAGTATCAGCAGGTTGGTGCATCACGCTAACGAGTTATCACTCGGCGCAGACGGTTTCATACAGGGGGTCTCCGGGCTCGAGCAGTTTAAGGTTATCCACTCGCGGGCTTCCGTCAGATCCCAGAGGTACCAGTTCCCGGGTCGCACAGTTAATGATGTGAACGCGATGAGAAACCGCGTCTGTCATCTTCTGCTCGAAGCGATAGAGGGTAAACCGGACGATGTCTTCGCTGCTGGTATCACGGCTGATACTTTTGGTGTCGACCGTGGAAAATGCGGTGACGTAAGGGAGCACGAAGGTCCATGGGCGCCACAGGATGCCGTCGGATTCGGTGCTCACAACCACCGCTTCGTCCGGCAGACGTGCTTCTTTCTGGTCGAACCAGGTGTATTCCATGTAAATGAGATAGCCGAGCATGCCCGCGCCGGCAAAAACGGGGATGATCCACTTCGGGGCTTTGTTTCGAGTGGCGGCGCGAATACCCAGTGCAATACCGGCAGCGCCAAGGCCGCAAACTACAGTAGCGACAAATGTCCAGAACATATTATGACTTCCTCAAAAAAGAACGGGCTTCCTCATTGAGGAAGCCCGTTCAGTATCAACCTGTCAGTTCATCGAACAAATCAGGCTGAGATGTTGCTTAGTGGTCTTGAGCCTGACCGGCACCACGTGGGTAACGGACGCTTTCAACCAGTTCCTGAATCTCAACGGGCGGTTCTTCAGTTGCGTTGGATACAATGAAGGCTACCGCAAAGTTGACGATTGCACCAACCGCGCCGATTGACAGGGGGGAGATGCCCAGCACCCAGTTTTCAGGAGTGTCTGGCAGGTTAGCTGTACCCGGGATGAACAGCCAGCCCTTGTACACGAAGATGTATACCAGGGTGAACGTCAGACCGCTCAGCATACCAGCGATGGCACCGGTATTGTTCACGCGCTTGGAGAAGATGCCCATCATCAGCGCCGGGAACAGGGATGCTGCCGCGATACCGAAGGCCAGGGCAACGACCTGTGCCGCAAAGCCTGGAGGGTTCGCCCCAAGGTAGGTGGCAACAACGATCGCAACGGCCATCGATATCCGTGCTGCGAGCAGCTCGCCTTTCTCCGAAATCGCCGGATTAATGGAACCCTTGATCAGGTCGTGACTGACCGCCGAGGAGATCGCCAGCAACAGACCGGCCGCTGTGGACAGTGCTGCTGCGAGACCACCCGCTGCGATCAGACCGATGACCCAGCCTGGCAGGTTGGCGATTTCCGGGTTGGCCAGTACCAGGATATCCCGGTTAACGACCAGCTCATTGCCGTTCCAGCCGCGGGCTTCAGCCGTAGGCGCGAAGGCTTCGCTGTCGTTGTAAAGCTGGATACGGCCGTCTTCGTTCTTGTCGGTGAACTGGATAAGACCAGTTACTTCCCACTCCTTGATCCAGTTCGGACGCTCATCGTACTGGATGGGCTCCGCTGAGGTGCCGTCCGGGTAGATGGTGGTCATCAGGTTCAAGCGAGCCATGGAAGCAACCGCCGGCGCAGTCAGGTACAGCAGGGCGATGAATACCAGAGCCCAGCCTGCGGACCAGCGTGCGTCAGCCACCTTGGGTACGGTGAAGAAGCGGATGATAACGTGTGGCAGGCCTGCAGTACCGATCATCAGCGACAGGGTAAACAGAACCATGTTCAGTTTGTTGTCGATATCGGCGGTGTACTCATTGAAGCCGAGGTCGGTGATAACCTGGTTCAGCTTGCTGAGGATCGGCATGCCGGAATCCACGTGAGTCGAGAACAGACCCAGACCTGGAATCGGGTTACCGGTCAGCTGCAGAGAGATGAACACAGCAGGAATGGTGTAGGCAATGATCAGCACGCAGTACTGTGCCACCTGGGTGTAGGTGATACCCTTCATGCCACCCATAACTGCGTAGATGAAGACCACGACAGCCGCGATCATGAGGCCAACGGTGGAATCAACTTCCAGGAAGCGGGAGAAGGCAACACCAGCACCAGCCATCTGGCCGATAACGTAGGTAACAGACGCTACGATCAGGCAGATAACCGCTACGAGGCGGGCGTTCTTGCTGTAGAAACGGTCGCCGATAAACTCGGGAACCGTAAACTTGCCAAACTTCCGCAGGTACGGAGCCAGCAGCATGGCCAGCAGAACGTAACCGCCAGTCCAGCCCATGAGGAAGGTGGAGTTGGCGTAGCCACCGGCAGCAATCAGACCTGCCATGGAGATAAACGATGCCGCGGACATCCAGTCGGCGCCGATTGCTGCGCCGTTGGTGATCGGATGAACACCGCCGCCGGCAACGTAGAAGTCACTCGTGCTTCCGGCCTTGGCCCAGATAGCAATTGCGATGTAGAGGAGGAATGAGCCCCCTACGAAAATGATGTTAATGGCAAATTGGCTCATTCGTTCTTACTCCTCGTGCACGCCGAATTTTTCATCGATCTTGTTCATGCGCCACGCGTAGTGGAAGATCAGAGCGATGAACGTGAGGATGGAACCTTGCTGGGCAAACCAGAAGCCCAGATCAGTACCACCAATCGGAATACCGGCAAGCATCGGACGGAGCAGAATTGCAAAGCCGTAAGATACCAGGGCCCAGACTATCAGGCTCCCGAATATCAGGCGCAGATTCGCCTTCCAGTACGCTTCAGCATCGTAGCTATGACCTGCTGACATAGGATCACTCCTGTTTTGTTGTTGTGGAGGTTGGGTGGGTTTTTGGTGAGGCACTTCTGTTAGAGAATTTATTATTCATATAAGTACTTCTCCGACTAGTTGTCCCTACTGACTTTACTGGTCAAGCGATTTATAGATATTGGCAAAAGGTCTAATTCTCAGTAATTTGGCGTGACGTCGGTCTATAAATGCGATGTTCCGCCAGGCATCGATTCAGAAACGATGCATGTTTTGCAGGCGCCGATGGTAATGGAGCTTGTCGTAAAGCCCTTTGAGAGTTTTTACCCCTTCCGACCGCGCCTTATTAAGTGCGACCAGGGTAAGTTCGGCTGTAGCGAGAGCATCGGAAGCGGCGTGGTGACGTTCGCTGACTTCAAGGCCGAAATAATCGGCCCAGTTGTCGAGTCCTTTGCCACCGGTCTTGGTGTTTGGAAAAAATGCAGGCATCAAGTCGGCCACGTCCATCCAGGTATGAGGCTGGGTATAGCCAAGCTGCGCCTTCAGGGTCTTTTCCAGAAATTTTTGATCGAACGCCGAGTGGTAGGCCAGGATAGGGTCGCCGTTCATCCACTCAAGAAGATAAAGAAGGGCATCCTCGATTTCGTGCCCCTGGGTCAGCGCCTCGGGCCCGATCCCGTGAATGAGCACGGTTTCGCGGATGTCGAGCTCCGGACGCCTGAGGATCAGGTCGAACTGGTCGCCCAGATGGATAATGCCGCCGCGGATGGCGACGGCCCCGATAGCGATCACCTCGTCCTTGGAGGGGTTCAGTCCCGTGGTTTCAAGATCCAGCACGATCAGACGGCAGTCCGTAAGCAACTGTTCTCCTGGCGTTTTCGGGTTGGGCAGATTGCCAGGATCGTGGCTGCCGATTTTTCCGCCCCGGCGATGCTCAATCCATTGTTTGATCTGTTCCAGCATGTCTCGCGCCTGAAGGTCAGAGTTGGTAGGTAACTTCGAGTTTTTGTTGCAACCGCTGCGCCTGCCTGAAAGATTCCCGCAGGATTCGACGGTCGAGTGGGTTCAGATCGTCGGGATCGATGTAGTTGGTGAGCTCCTCTCCCTTTGCCAGCATTTCCTGGTGGGCCCGCATGCGGATCGCCTGGATCAGGCTATAACCTTCCTTCCAGGCGTTGGCATCTTTCGGATCGAAGACGCCCTTTTTCGCCAGCTCATCCATGCGCTCCAGCGTGTTCGCTGTCTCAACGCCATTCGCCAGGGCGAAAACCCGCATTGCCTCAACAAACGGCGCCAGGCCCTGACGCTTGAGGTCCAGTGAGTGCTTGTTGCCCTCGGATATATAGCGGAAATTGCGGAACATGGTGAGCGGCGGCTTCCGCTGGAACGCATTCCCGGCAAGCATTTTCTGGAACAGGGCGTTTTTCCGGATCCGCGTGAGGATCTTGTCCAGAAGATCGTTCAGCGGCTCGGTTGGACCGTAGATAGCCCTCATATCAAGAAAAATTGAGGAATACACCAGGTTCTGGGGTGTGGAGGCATCAATGAACCGGATAAACCAGTCGTCCCACTCCTTGTCGCTCAGGCAGAGTTTCGGGTTACTGGCCATGATGTTGCCCTTGCACAGGGTGAAGCCACATTCGGCCAGTTCGTCGTTTACCTTTCGCGCAAAGGGCAACAGCTTTTCCCGGACCTGTTCGGCGGTCATCCCTTCCGGCGTCTGGAACAGTATGCCGTTGTCCTGGTCGGTCAGCAGGGTCTGCTCCTGGCGGCCCTCGCTGCCAAACGTCAGCCAGGTGAAGGGAATGCCCGGGTCGTTCTTCTTGATGTTCAGTTCCAGGACCCGTCTGACGGTTACATCATTGAGCGTGGTGATGATCTTGACCACCTGCCCGGAGTCGGCGCCGTGGGCGAGCATCGCATCCACCAGGCGTGATACGTCTGTTCGCAGGCTGACCAGGGTGCGCAGGTGGGTGGCCGTGCCAATGGTGCGGGCAAGGTTTACCAGGTCCACGCGCTGCAGGGAGAACAGGTCTCGTTCCGAAACCACGCCAATCAGTTTACGATCATCGTCGATGACGCAAAGATGCGCAAAATGATGCTCCGCCATCAGCATGGCAGCTTCGAACGCATCCGCATGGGAGGGAAGGCAGCAGGGATTCTTGGTCATTACCTGCTGTATGGGCGTATCCAGGGGGCCGGTGCCCTCGGCGATCATGGTGCGAAGGTCCCGCAGTGTGAAAATGCCGGTCGGGATACGGTTTTCATCGGTAACGATAATGCTGCCGACGTTGTTTTCGTGCATTCGGGCCACGGCTTTACGCACCGGCAGATCGGGCGAGCAGACAATCGGATTGCGCAGGGCATAGCGTTCAAGTGGCGTATCGAGGGACGTGCTGGACCCGATTGAGGCCATGGCACTTGACTGTATGCGCCGGTTCACCTGATCGAGCAGGCTGCTGACGCCCCGCAGGCAAAAATCCCGGAACGGTTCGCTTTCAGCGAAGAGTGTAACGAACGCTGTCTGCCCGATGCTGAGGCAGAAGGTGTCGCCGTCTGCCCGATGCAGGGTTCTGGTTGGCCGTTCGCCGATCATGGCGGCGAGGGGAAAGCACTCGCCCTGGCTGATTTCGAAGGTCGTTTCCGTGCGGTCTTCTTTGTCGTTGTGGCGTTCGCCACGAATCCGCCCCTGTTTGACCACGTAGAATCGTTTAACGACATCCTGATCCGGAGACAGCACGATATCGCCATCGGCGTAGAACTGGATGGAGGCGTTCTCCGCGAAATGCGCAAGATGGGAGTCATCCATGCTGGAGAAAGGCGCGTGTTCCCGCAAAAACGTCATGATGGCGCGGATGTTCTGCGGGCGGTCATTTTCCTGGTGCGCTGAGGCCATGTCCGTCGTCACTCGCTGGTTATTATTGTCCGTCTGAAGTGTAGTGTAGCCAAAGCATCTGTTGCCCTACGATTTTGGTCGCAATAAGTCTGACATAGATCAGTTTTCTTTAAGGCCGGTTACCCAGGTGGTAAAGTCGGTCTCTGAAACAGGTCATTAATTGTAACGCCATGACTACCAAAGAAGAGCGCCTCAGCTTCCTTGAGGAAATGAAAGACGTCCGGCGTATCCGCAAGCCCAACCGGGCCGAGGTGACAACGCCCCGGGAACTGACGCCAGGTCATCTGGAACGTCAGCGGGCGGCTGTTGAAAAGCCCGCGCGGGACACCAATCCCCTGACTTCCGACATGGTAGAGCCGCTTACGGCCCACGATATCCTGAGCTGGCAGCGGCCAGGCATCCAGCACGGCGTATTTCGAAAGCTCCGGCTGGGCCAGTATCCGATCGAAGCGCGCCTTGATCTGCACCGTATGACCGTTGAGCAGTCCCGTCGCGAAGTCTTCAGGTTCATCGGTGATTGCGTGCGCTATGGCCTGCGGTCGGTCATCATTCTTCATGGCAAGGGCGAGCGTAATCCTGATGGTATCGCCCAGTTGAAAAGCTACCTCGCCAAATGGTTGCCGGAGCTGGACGATGTCCTGGCCTTTCATTCGGCCCAGAAACACCATGGTGGTACGGGGGCTGTTTATGTCATGGTGCGAAAGAGTGACCGGGATAAGCAGCATAATCGTGAACTCCACGGCAGCCGTTAGGGCTGCCAATCCCAGGTATTCCTTAACACGAGCCGCGGTGGCGGCTGAACGGAGGTTATCGTCGTGAAAAAAGCTGTATTGGTTGTATTCGCCGTACTGGCACTGGCGGGCTGTAAGGATCGAGTTATCTGGAACGACAACGGCAAGGTTGAAGAGGCCACAACGGATCGGGAGGTCTGGGACTCAAACGGCAAGATGGAGTCCGGCGAACGCAAGATCTGGGTTAACAAGGATGGCGAAGAAGTCGTCAGATAGGACTCTGGTATCTGCCATAGGGGTAGCGACAATAATAAATCCGGAAACAACACCGGAGACAGGTAAAGGAGAGGGTTGGGATGGCCGTGAGCCTGACAGTCAATGGCGACGAGCGGTCGCTGAACATTGAAGGGGATACGCCTCTTCTATGGGTATTGCGTGATGAGCTGGGGCTCAAGGGAACTAAATTCGGTTGCGGCGCGGGCCTCTGTGGTGCCTGCACAGTTCACCTGAACGGGCAGCCTGTGCGCTCCTGCTCGACACCGGTCGAAATGGCCGCGGGTGGTGATGTGGTTACGATTGAAGGCCTGGGGGAGGGAAGTCGTCTTCATGCACTGCAGGATGCCTGGATAGAACACGGCGTTCCTCAATGCGGCTACTGCCAGTCGGGCCAGATCATGAGTGCGGCCCACCTTCTGGCCAGCAATCCGGCGCCTTCACGTGAGGAAATTGTTGCGGCCATGACAGGCAATCTTTGCCGATGCGGCACCTACTCGCGGATCATTGCAGCCGTGGAATCCGTCGTCGCTGATACGTCAGACGGCGCTCAGGGAGGGGCCGCATAACATGGCGATGAATCGACGAAATTTCCTCAAGGTCAGTGCCGGGGCCTCCGGGAGCCTCATGGTTTCAATAACGTTGCCGGGCTGCGCGGGAATCCAGACGGGGTATGAGCCGGACACGGGCGAATGGCGTCCCGATGCCTGGCTGGAACTGACTGCCGATGATGAAGTCTTCTTCACCCTGGCCCGGGTCGAAATGGGGCAAGGAACTTACACCGGGTTGACCACTTTGATTGCCGAAGAGCTGGAAATCCAGCCGGAGCGGATCACCCCACGCTTTGCACCTGTGGCGCCGGAGTATCGAAATCCTCTGTACAAGCTGCAACTGACAGGCGGTAGCACCAGTGTTGCGACCAGTTGGGAGCCGCTTCGAACGGCCGGAGCGGAAGCCCGGCAAATGCTGGTTATGGCGGCAGCACGTGTATGGAACGTCGAAGCAACCGAATGTCGCGCCAGTGAAGGCAGGGTGGTGCACCCGAACGGTATCGACTCCATGGCCTATGGCCAGTTGGTTGAGTTGGCCGCCAAAGAAGTGCTGCGTGGTGACATAGCGCTCAAGCCGCAGAGCGAATGGAAATACATTGGCAAGCAGCGAGGCAAACTCGATGCCCGGGCGAAGTCCACGGGAACCGCAGTTTACGGGATTGATGTCGATCTTCCGGACATGGTGTACGGCGTTGTTTCACGCTCTCCCCGACGCGGCGGCCGCGTTCGGGACTTCAACGCTGATCAGGTCCGTGCAATGACGGGTGTGCTTGATGTTTTTGAGATCGAGCGTGGCGTGGCCGTTGTTGCCGACAAATACTGGCGTGCCCGGAAGGCTCAGGACGCGCTCAAGATAGACTGGGATTTTTCGGATGCCGTGTCTCTGTCTACGGGCGACGTGTTCGACTCCTACCGCGCCGCCGCCGATGACGATCCCGGAGAGTCCGAGCGTAGTGAGGGCAGTTTTGCCAGTGCCATGGAGGAGGGCGACCGGGTGGTGGAAGCGGAATATGCCCAGCCCTACCTGGCCCACGCGACATTGGAGCCCATGAATGCCACGGCCTGGTACCGAGAGGACGGCATGGAGGTGTGGGCCCCTACACAGGCGCCGGACCTTGGCCGGATAGCAGCAGCCCGGGTGACCAATCTTGGCCCCGACGATATCACTATCAATACGACCTTTCTCGGCGGCGGTTTTGGCCGTCGACTGACTCAGGACTATATCGAAGAAGCGGCGGCAGTGGCCTATCGGGTCGGACGGCCGGTTAAGGTCATCTGGTCCCGTGAAGAGGACACCCGTCACGATCTCTATCGCCCTGCCATGCTGCACCGTATGAAAGCCAGCTTCGCGGGCAGCGAGCTGACAGGCTGGCATCACCAGATTGTTGGTCCTCAGATCCTGGACTGGTATGTCCGCAATGCGGCGCCTGCCCAGTATCCGTGGGCTCCAAAGTTCATGTACGACACTTTGGGCAGTGTCGGCCTGATGGCCGAAGGCATTGTGACGCCGAAGGATTTCTCCGCAATCGAGGGTGCCATCGAGTATCCGTACCGGGTGTCCAACGTTGATATCCGTCATACCCACACCGATCCCGGCATTCCGATTACCTGGTGGCGTTCGGTAGGTTTTTCCCACAACGGGTTTGCCGTCGAAACTTTCATGGACGAACTTGCCCATGAGGCAGGTGAGGATCCTTACCAGTTCCGTCGTCGCCTTATTGCCCACGAGCCGAGGCACCTTGAAGTGCTTGACCGGGTTGCCAGGCTGGCCGACTGGCAGTCGCCTGTGCCAGAAGGGCGGGCCCGGGGGCTCGCCCTGTTCCGGAGTTTCGGAACGTACGTTGCCCAGGTGGTGGAAGCCGGAGTCGAGAATGGTGCGATCCGGGTATACAAGGTCACCTGTTCGGTGGACTGCGGCCAGGTCGTTAACCCCCGTATCGTGGAGGACCAGATCGAGGGCGGTATCCTGTTTGGGCTGACCGCGGCACTTTATGGAGAAATCACGCTGGAGAATGGCGAGGTCCAGCAGAGCAATTTCCACGACTACCCCCTAATGAGGCAGTACGAGCGTCCTGAGGTATTGGTGGATATTGTTGCAAGCAGCGAGTCGCCGACCGGAGTCGGCGAGCCTGGCGTGCCGCCGGTGATCCCGGCCCTGGGTAATGCCCTGTTTGCGCTCAATGGAAAGCGGCAGCGTAGCCTGCCATTGAGAGCCAATGCCTGATTCAAGCGTCGCCTATTCGGTCGCTACTGGCCACCAGACCGTATTAGACAGAATGTCTCACTGGCTGGCGGAAGGTCAGAGAGCCTGGCTTTGCACCATAGTGGACACCTGGGGCTCCTCGCCGCGTCCGGTCGGCTCCTGGCTGGCGATTGCAGAATCCGGTCACTGGAGCGGGTCGGTGTCCGGTGGCTGTCTGGAAGAGGATCTGCTCCGGCGCACAGCGGAAGACGGGCCGGAACATCCGGTTTTCGTTGATTATGGAATCACCGATGATGACCGGGATCATTTCCAGCTGCCTTGCGGTGGCCGGATACGGCTTCTGATTGAACCCTTCCGGGGCCAGATGGGTCTCGATCACGTTCAGGCATTGGCGGCTGCCTTGCGCGATCGCGAACCGGTGGTTCGTCGCGTGCCGATAAACGGGGCTCCGACGCTGGAGCATTCTGTCTCCCGGGCCGGTAACGCGGTCCACTTCGACGGTGAACAGCTTCTTCATGCTTTGCAGCCCGAGTGCCGGCTGTTGCTGATCGGTGCGGGCGAAGTCGCCCGTTACGTTTTTGAATTCGCGACCGCGGCGGATTTTGCTGTCACCCTCTGTGAGCCGAGGGAGGCCTTCGCCGCCGGCTGGAGTTTTGAAGGGATTCCCCTGGACCGGCGCCTGCCCGATGATCTGATTTCGACACAGTTTGGCGACGCCTGGTCCGGTATTCTGGCCCTCGCCCATGATCCGCGCATCGACGATATGGGGTTGCTTGCAGCTCTTCACTCCAGTGCCTTTTACATAGGCGCAATGGGGTCGAAAAGAACTTCGGAAGCCCGGCGGGAACGATTGGCATCTCTGGGGCTTGAAAAAGAGGCACTCGAACGCCTGCGAGCTCCCATTGGTGTTGATATTCCGAGCAAGACACCGGCAGAAATTGCTGTCTCCATTGTCGCCGATCTGATTGCCGCACGGCATCATTTGCGAGGAGCTGGTTCGTCCCTATAATGGCGCCCATGGGAGTGTCCCAAGCGCTCTGAAACCCGGGAGAGAACTCGTGTTTGATGTAACCCGATACGCCGTCGCCGCGGATGCGATTGTGCAAGCCGGTCGATTCCTGTACCAGCAGGGTTGGTCGCCCGCAACCAGCAGTAACTATTCTGCCCGCATCGATGCCGAACACATCGCCATTACTGTTTCAGGCCGTCACAAGGGGCAGCTGGGGGCGGGTGATGTCATGGTGGTCGATCTGGCCGGCCGGCCGGTACAGAGCGACTGTCGCTCCTCTGCAGAAACAAGGCTGCATACGGTGCTGTATGAGGTCTTTCCCGAGGTGGGCGCGGTTCTGCATACCCACTCGGTGAAGGCAACGGTGCTCAGTCGTCTGCTTGAGCCCGGCCAGCCACTGGCGCTGGAAGGCTATGAGCTGCAGAAGGCGTTTACCGGCGTTGAGACCCACGAATCAGTCCTGACGGTTCCGGTGTTCGACAACACCCAGGACATCGACGCGTTGGCGGAGCAAACTCGCGAATGGTTCCGGGAGCATCCGGAACAGCCAGGCTACCTGATTCGTGGCCATGGCCTGTACACCTGGGGCAAAACCATGGCCGATTGCCTGCGCCATGTCGAGGCCTTTGAATTCCTGTTTGAATGTGAGCTTGAAACCATGAGGGTTCGCCCATGACTACCCTGAGTATTTTCGACCAGAGCCAGCCCGAAAAGGCACGCAAAGTGACCGGGAATCCTGAAGAAATACGGGAGCTTCTGGCCCGCCACGGTGTGCGCTATGAGCAGTGGCCAACGAAAGATCTGCCGGCTGACGCATCCCAGGAAGACATCCTTGAGGCCTACAGCGAGGAAGTCTCGAAACTGAAGCACGAATGTGGTTTTCAGACCGCGGATGTGATCAGCCTGAACCCGGACAATCCGCAGAAAGACGCGTTCCGGCAAAAGTTTCTGGATGAGCACACCCACAGTGAAGACGAAGTTCGTTTCTTTGTCCGTGGCCAGGGCCTGTTTTACCTGCACTTCGGCAACGAGGTTTTCGCCGTGCTGTGCCAGAAAAACGATCTGATCAGTGTGCCCGATGGCACTCGTCACTGGTTTGATATGGGCCCGGAGCCTGCGTTTACCTGCATTCGCCTGTTCACCAACCCCGAGGGCTGGGTGGCGGACTTTACCGGTGAAGACATCGCCGGTCGCCTGCCTCGCTATGAGGCGCTGGCAGGAGCGGCCGAATGATCCGGGTTGTGCTCACGGATATCGAAGGCACCACCAGCTCTATTTCGTTTGTGCACGATGTCCTGTTTCCCTATGCCAGCGAGCACCTGCCGCGTTTTGTCCGTGAACAGCATCAGGACAGCCCGGCTGTGTCTGAGCAACTGGACGCAGTGGCCGAGGTTTCAGGCGTTGCGCGTGAGGATGTCGAAGGGCTGATCCAAGTGCTTGAAACCTGGATCAGGGAAGACCGCAAGGAAACCTCTCTTAAGACGCTGCAGGGCATGGTCTGGGAGCAGGGATATCAGCAGGGAGAGCTGAAAGGTCACATCTATGCTGACGCAGCCGACTACCTTCAACGCTGGCATGATCGGGGGCTGCGTTTGTTCGTATATTCATCAGGTTCGGTGAAAGCCCAGAAGCTGATTTTCGGTTTTACCACGGAAGGCGATTTTACGCCGTTTTTCTCGGGCTATTTCGATACCCGTATCGGTGGCAAGAAAGAGACCGTTTCATACCGGAATATTCTGTCTGAGTTGGGCGTCGAGGCCTGCACGGTGCTGTTCCTGTCTGATGTGGAAGCTGAACTGGAGGCAGCCGAGGAAGCCGGCATGCAAACTGCCTGGCTTGTTCGCGAGGGAGATCTGCCGGAAACCGAACGTTTCGTTGCCAGTGATTTTGCGGAGGTCGATACCCTGCTGCAAAAGCGCTAGGCCCAGGGCTTTTTAACGCCATCGCAGGAGGAATGAATGCCCGGGACCGGAATTTGCAGAATCTTTGCGCCGGTTCTCGCCGTGCTTATTGCCGGTTGCGACCCGTTCTCGGATGCGCGTCCCATGATGGACGAGTATGTGGAGCGGGTGGCCCGCGTGTTGGAAGCCGATCCCGAGTTTTCTGACATTCCCTCCGCCAGCCAGCTTCCCCGCCGCCGTGACCGTGTGCTGACCATGCCCGAACTGGACATGGGAATGCTCGATTTTCTATCGCTCTACGGCTGTGAACTCCAGTACGTTGTTGGTGAGAAAAACTCGGTGATGGGGCGGGTTATGCAGCCCCTGAACCGCCTTCGTTATGAAATCCGGTTTATCGAAGCGGCCAGGGACTGTCTGCCGGATATAGAAGATGAGGAGTTCGCCGAAGAGCTTGTCGGTGGTATCGAGAGCAAGCTTGAATCCCTGCCCATTGCTATCTGGAATGCCACCTGGGGCGTCGAAGAAATCGAAAAGCTGTTTACCCTGGCCAAGGGCTACTATCCCGTCGCGCCAGAGGGCAATCCGGTGTCTGATCTCGCCCTTGATATCGACAGCCTGAACGCAGCAGTGGCCCGTTTGTACTCTGAAGATCTGGCGGTTTCCCTCGACTTTGCCGGCGACGTTCATCAGCGCTGGCAGGCAGAATACCGCGCCGGTCAGTTGATCAACAGTGCGCTTCTTCTGACTGCAAGGCTGAAGGACGGGACGGCATTGCTCAAGCAGAGAATTGAAGGCAAGCCTCTGTGTATTAACGGCCAGCCGAACAACCAGTCGGATATTGTTCAGAGTATGTTTTTCAGTGTTTATATCGAAAAGATCCAACCCTATATGAGCACTGTGACCCAGGGACGGGTGGCGCTCATCGAGCCGTTCGAGCAGTTGGCGGAAATGCAGCGGGCGGTCATGCCAGAAAGTTTCGCCGGCTGGTATGAGCGGCATCTCTCACAGAGCGCCGAGGCCAGCCTGTGGCGGGAACTGGACGTGGCCATGATGGCCCACACCAAAGCCTGGCAGGAATTACTGGGCCAGTGCGGATTGCGCCCGGGAGCCTGACCCTCATTCAGCGCTGGCTTTCCGGCGTCACCCTCAGAATCTCTTCCACCGTTGTCTGGCCGGCGGCCACTTTCTGTGCACCACTCAAGCGCAGGGATTTCATGCCTTCCTTGTAGGCATCCAGCCTCAGCTGCTCCAGCTCGCAATGGTCGGTGATCTGTCTGAGCAATGCGCCAGATAGCGTCATGATTTCGTACACGCCTGCACGCCCAAGATAACCGGTGTTCCGGCACTCCAGGCACCCCACAGGCTGATAGAACTGCTTGGGAACGGGCGCTTTCCAGGGCCGGGTGAGAGTTTGCCAGGCCTGCTCATCAGCGGGGCCAGGGGATTTGCAGTGAGGGCAGAGCGTTCGGGCAAGCCGTTGTGCCATCACGCCCAGTACCGTGGCCCGAATCAGGTAAGGCGGAATGCCCAGTTCCATCATCCGGGTGATCGCACTCGGAGCGTCGTTGGTATGCAGGGTCGAGAGCACCAGATGGCCAGTGAGGGCGGCCTGAACCGCCATTTCCGCCGTTTCCAGATCGCGGATCTCGCCGATCATGATGATATCCGGGTCCTGACGCAGCAGCGCCCTTACGCCGGCTGCAAAGGTCAGGTCGATATTGGTCTGAACCTGCATCTGGTTGAACGCCGGCTCCACCATTTCGATGGGATCCTCGATGGTGCAGACGTTTAGCTCGGGCGATGCAATCTGTTTCAGGGTCGAATACAGGGTCGTGGTCTTGCCGGAACCAGTGGGCCCGGTGACAAGGACGATGCCGTGTGGGCGGGATGTGATTTCCTGCCAGCGCTGGCGGTCTTCCTTGCCGAATCCCAGTTGCTCGTAGGACTTCAAAAGCACGTCTGGATCAAAGATCCGCATGACCATCTTTTCGCCAAAGGCAGTCGGCATGGTGGCCAGACGCAGTTCCACCTCCCGGTTGTCGGGTTTGCGGGTCTTGATACGACCGTCCTGGGGGCGGCGTTTTTCCGCCACATTCAGGCGACCGAGGATCTTGAGGCGACTGGTCACCGCCACGCCTACATGCTCGGGGAACTCATAAACGTTGTGCAGAACGCCGTCGATCCGGAACCGGACCTGGGTGACCGTGCGGCGGGGCTCGATGTGAATATCCGAGGCGCGCTGGTCGAAGGCGTACTGCAGCAACCAATCGACAATCTTGACGACGTGCTGGTCATTGGCGTCCGGGTGTTCGCTGGCGCCAAGATCGAGCAGCTGCTCGAAATTCTGGTTGCCGGCAACACCCGGGCCCTGGCTGCCGCTGGCCTTGCTGACGGAATTGGCGAGCTGGTAGAACTCCACGGTGTACCGGCGGATATCCTCGGGATTGGCGACAACTCGCCGGATATCCTTGCGAACGGCCTGTTGAAGGTTCTGCACCCAATCGCTCTTGAAAGGTTCTGCGCTGGCGATCAGCACCTCATCGGCGCCGATCTCAACGGCCAGGATGCCATGGCGCTGCGCAAAGGCGTAAGACATCACCCGGGCAATGGCGGGTGTGTCGATCTTGAGGGGATCAATATGGTAATAGGGTTGCCCCGCCCAGTCGGCCAGCCAGTGAGTCAGCCGATCCAGATCCAGGGTACGACCGCTCTTCTGGCTGGTCAGCGCGGCAATCGCCACCAGTTCCAGCGGGTGGCGCCTGCCTTTCTGTCCGTCGCCGGTTGCCGCGCCCAGGTTGGCCGACAACACCCGCTCTGCGTCTTCCTGGCTGATTTCCCCGCTGGTAACAAGCGCGGTGCAAACATCTCTCAGGGTCAGGGTACTTCTGGGCGGCGCGGGTGGCCGCTGCACCGTTCCGGAGTTGCTTGTGTCAGCCATAGAGGGTCAGTTCCAGGTCTTCAGGGTGTGTTTCCGTCTGCCACCGGCCGGTTCACCTTCAGGTGAATCATGGCAACAGTGAACAACAGGAAGGTCAGTACCGTCAAAATGACCGGCCCCGGGGCGCCTTCGCTCAGCCATGCCGAAACAACGGCCTGAGTGAAGTAGAAGATCACCACGAAGGACATCCAGATATAGCCCCGATTGTGACCGCGAAAGACCGTGACCGCAAAGGGCAGAAGCGGGACCAGTTTCACCGCCAGCATCAGGGGTATTGAAACACCCTCGACGGGAGCCGGGTAGAACGTGGTAATCAGCAGGGTGGCAAGCACGCCGATGTAAAGGGCGATCGTCGCCCGCACAGTGATGCGGGCCTTCGGGTTGTTCAGCATAGTGTGTTCCGGAGTCGGTAAGTGTAAAGCAAAGTACGTCCTGCGCCCGGTCGCGTATCAGTCAGCGAGTTTCAGCGCCAGTCGCGCCAGACGTTCGCCGAAGGCCTGGCACAGGGCTTTCTCATGCGTGCTCAGGGGTTGCTGTTCGCCGGTTCCGGCCCAGTGGGTAGGGCCGTAGGGTGTGCCACCGGTGTCCGTTTCGCCGAGACTCTTCTCCGAGTAGGGGAGACCACAGACCACCATGCCATGATGCAGCAGCGGCATCATCATGGTCATGAGAGTCGTTTCCTGCCCGCCATGGAGGCTGCCGGTAGAGGTAAACGCGCCCGCCGGTTTGCCTTCCAGGGTTCCGCTCAGCCAGAGGTCGCCGGTCGTGTCGAGGAAATGCTTCAGGGGCGCTGCCATGTTGCCAAAGCGGGTGGGGCTGCCGATGGCCAGGCCGGCGCAATTTGCGAGATCGGATTTGCTGGCGTAAGGCGCTCCAGAGTCCGGAACTGCGGGCAGGGACGCTTCCGTGTCCGGTGAAACCGGCGGTACCGCCCGCAACCTCGCTTCCATGCCTGTTACCCGGGCCACGCCACGACCAATCTGGCTGGCCAGCTCCGCAGTCTGGCCTGTGCGGCTGTAAAATAGCACGAGAACATAGGGCAATTGATCGGACATCTTCAGAGATCCTTCTGATCTGGCTGGAGGAGATTGTTGGGCGTTACAGGATCGAGAGAACGTTTTCCGGTGGCCGGCCAAGTGCTGCTTTGCCGTTGGCGGTCACAATCGGTCGTTCAATCAGTTTCGGTGTTGCTACCATCGCGGCGATGAGTTGTTCGTCGCTCAGGTCGGGGCTGTTCAGGCCCTGTTCTTTATACTCTTTTTCTTTCGTGCGCATCAGTTCGCGGGGGCGAAGATCCAGTGCGTTCAGGATATCCTTGAGCTCCTGCTCTGTCGGTGGTGTTTCCAGGTAGCGTATAATCTCTGGCTCAATTCCCCGTTCGGTAAGCAGTTCAAGGGTTTGGCGGGATTTCGAGCAGCGAGGGTTGTGGAAAATCCGGGTGGGTTCTGTCATCTTCGTGCCTGATTGTCTGAATGGAGTCCACGATTTCTGTGGCCGGTAGTCTAACAGGAGGTTTTCCAGTGCAGTACCCTGATTCTGTCCGTAGGCGTTCCGGCCTGCATGTTCTGGCCGTGGCGCTGCTCATTCTGGCGATGTCCGGCTGCCAGAAAAT
Source organism: Marinobacter sp. L-13 (assembly GCF_056857715.1). NCBI lineage: Bacteria > Pseudomonadati > Pseudomonadota > Gammaproteobacteria > Pseudomonadales > Marinobacteraceae > Marinobacter > Marinobacter sp. L-13. The sequence continues at coordinate 70,771 of NZ_JBSXNQ010000047.1, read as the reverse complement.
CGAGCTTGAGCGGGCAGAAGGCACAAAACTGAACTGGGACACCTTGCGCGGCCAGTGGGTGTTGGTTAACTACTGGGCGGAATGGTGCAAACCGTGCCTCGAAGAAATTCCCGAGCTCAATGAGCTGGACAAGGCGCCCGACATTACCGTACTAGCCGTCAATTTTGATGGGGTGCGGGGCGACGCATTGGTCGAACTGGGCGAGCGTATGGGGATTGAATTTACCATGCTGGCGGACGATCCAGGGCCGGGGTTCGGCTGGAAGTTACCGGTCGCGCTGCCTGCCACTTTTCTGGTTAATCCGGGCGGCGATCTGGTCGAGACCCGTTTTGGACCCCAGACCGAAGAAGAACTCCGGGCCGTGATCGGCGGTTGAGCCGGCCGCCCCAACTGAATTACACAGCAGGAATAACCTGACGTTATGTCGCAGACTTTTGTACACCTCCGCGTCCATTCCGAATACTCCATGGTGGATGGCCTGGTCAGGGTTAAACCGCTGATAAAGCGCGTTGCCGAGCTGGGCATGCCGGCTGTTGGCCTTACCGAGCAATCCAACATGTGCTCGCTGGTTCGCTTTTACAAGGCGGCCATGGGCGCGGGCGTCAAACCCATCATTGGCGCCGATCTGTGGCTGGAAAATCCCGACGAGCCCGAGAATCCGTTCCGCATCACGCTGTTGGCGCGAGATAACGACGGTTATCTCAACCTCACCGAAATCATTTCCCTGGGGTATACCGAGGGGCAGCGGTTTGGCAAGCCGATCATCCAGCGCAAATGGCTTGAGGCTCGGCCGAACGGTTTGATTGCGCTCTCTGGTTCGAGAATGGGCGATGTGGGCAAGGCTTTGATGGCGGGCAAACCGGAATTGGCCCGCGAGCGCGCCCGTTACTGGATGGATTTGTACCCGGATAGCTACTACCTCGAGTTACAGCGCACCGGTCGTCCAGGAGACGAAGACTGCCTGCACCTGAGTGTTGAGCTGGCCGGTGCTCTTGGCCTTCCGGTGGTTGCCACTAACGATGTTCACTTCCTGGAGGCGGAAGACTTTGAGGCTCACGAGGCCAGGGTCTGTATTGGTGAGAGTCGTACCCTGGATGATCCGCGCCGTGATCGCCGGTTCAGTGACCAGCAGTACCTGCGCAGCGCCGATGAGATGATCGAGCTGTTCAGCGACATCCCGGAAGCAATCGAGAACACCGTGGAGATTGCCCGGCGTTGCTCGGTGAAGGTTCGGATGGGTGAGTATTTCCTGCCCAATTACCCGATTCCCGATGGCATGACCATGGACGACTATTTCCGGAAGGTCTCCGAGGAGGGGCTGGAAGAGCGGCTGGCCAAGACCCTCAGCAAGGACGATCCGGAATACGATGCCAAACGCGAGGCCTACTACAAGCGCCTGAACTTCGAGCTGGATATCATCATCCAGATGGGGTTCCCGGGCTACTTCCTGATCGTGATGGACTTCATCAAGTGGGCCAAGAACAACGGTGTGCCCGTGGGGCCAGGCCGGGGTTCCGGTGCCGGCTCGCTGGTGGCCTACGCCCAGCTGATTACTGACCTGGATCCACTAGAGTATGACTTGCTGTTCGAGCGTTTCCTGAACCCGGAACGGGTCTCCATGCCCGACTTTGACGTCGACTTCTGCATGGAAGGCCGGGACAGGGTAATCGAGTACACCGCCCAGAAGTACGGGCGAGAGGCGGTGTCGCAGATCATTACCTTCGGCACCATGGCGGCGAAGGCGGTTGTGCGGGACGTTGCCCGGGTTCAGGGCAAATCCTACGGTCTGGCTGACAAGCTGTCCAAAATGATCCCGTTCGAGCCGGGCATGACCCTGGAGAAGGCTCTGGAGCAGGAGCCACAGCTGGTCGAGTTTCTCGAGAACGACGAGGAAGCCCAGGAAATCTGGGAAATGGCCCTGAAGCTCGAGGGCGTGTGCCGGAACGCCGGTAAACACGCCGGCGGCGTGGTGATCGCGCCCACCAAGATCACCGATTTTTCGCCCCTGTACTGCGACGACGAGGGCGGAAGCCTGGTGACCCAGTTCGACAAGGGCGACGTGGAAGACGCCGGGCTGGTGAAGTTCGACTTCCTGGGCCTGCGGACGCTCACGATCATCAAGTGGGCGCTGAACATGATCAATCCGCGCCGGGAAAAGAAGGGCATGCAGCCGCTCGACATCAACGAGATTCCGCTGGATGACGTGCCCTCGTTCGACATGCTCAAAAAAGCGGAAACCACGGCGGTGTTCCAGCTGGAATCCCGGGGCATGAAGGACCTGATTCGCCGTCTGCAGCCAGACTCACTGGAAGACATGATCGCCCTCGTGGCCCTGTTCCGGCCGGGGCCGCTGCAATCGGGCATGGTGGACGACTTTATCGACCGTAAGCACGGCCGCCAACCCATGTCCTTCCCGCATCCGGATTACCAGTATGAAGGCCTGAAGCCGGTTCTGGAGCCCACCTACGGGGTTATCCTGTACCAGGAGCAGGTCATGCAGATCGCCCAGGTGATGGCCGGTTATACCCTTGGTAATGCGGACATGCTGCGGCGCGCCATGGGTAAGAAAAAGCCCGAGGAAATGGCCAAGCAGAAGCAGTTTTTCCTGGATGGCTGTGAGCAGAACGGGATCAACACGACCCTGGCCGAAAACATCTTTGACCTGGTAGAGAAGTTTGCCGGCTACGGCTTCAACAAATCCCACTCCGCCGCCTATGCACTGGTGTCCTACCAGACACTCTGGCTGAAAGCCCATTACCCGGCAGAATTCATGGCCGCGGTACTGACTGCCGATATGCAGAACACCGACAAGGTGGTCACGCTGGTAGAAGAGTGCCGGAACATGAAGCTGGATCTTCTGGTGCCTGACGTCAGCCGCTCGGAATACACTTTTACCGTCAACGACGAGGGCCAGATTGTGTATGGCCTCGGTGCGATTAAAGGCCTGGGCGAGGGCCCGATCCAGAGCATCGTCGAAGGGCGTGGTGATGGCGAGCCCTATCAGGATATTTTCGATTTTTGCCGACGCATTGACCTGAAAAAGGTCAACAAGCGCGCCATGGAAGCACTGATCCGGTGCGGCGCCATGGACAAGCTTGGCGCCAGCCGGGCTCAGTTGATGGCCAGCATCGATAAGGCCGTGCAGCAGGCCGGCCAGCAATCCCGTAACGAATCCGTTGGCATGATGGATATGTTCGGTGAAATGCTCGAGGCGGGCGACGGTGGCGATCCCTACGAGGATGTGGCCGGCGTGCGCGAGTGGCCCGAGAAGCAGCGCCTGAAGGGTGAGAAAGACACGCTGGGGCTGTACCTGACCGGCCACCCGTTTGATGAATACGAGAAAGAGGTTCGGCGGTTTGTCCGCTCCTCCATTGCCGATCTGAAGCCGAACAAGTCTCCCCAGCGCGTCGCCGGGTTGGTGGTTGCCCAGCGCACCATGAAAACCCGCACCGGTTCCACCATGTGTTTCATTACGCTGGATGACAGGAGCGCGCGGATAGAGGCGACCCTGTTCTCGGAAGCCTTCTTTGAAAATCGGGAGCTGTTGCAATCTGACCAGGTGATTGTGGTGGAAGGTCAGGTGAGCCACGACGACTATTCCGGCCAGATGAAGATGCGGGTGAGTTCAGTGATGGATGTCGCGAGTGCTCGCCAGCAGTTCAGTCGTGGGTTGAAGCTCAACCTGCACGCCGATCAGCTGCAGAACGGACTGCTGGAGAAACTGGACACCACCCTGAGGCCGTTCCGCTGTGATGGCAGTCCGGTCTGGATTGAGTACAGCAGCCCCGAGGCGTCCACCCGGATCGAGCTGGGTGAATCCTGGCGGGTGCAGCCGGATGACAACCTGCTACTGGAGCTCCGTTACCTCGTAGGCGACCAGTCGGTAGAACTGGTCTATGATTGAGTAAGCTGAAAATTAAAAGTTTGTCAGATAGCGGACTCATACCAATGTCCGCTTTAGCCACTGACCGGGCGCTGCTATCTTTGTGTAAATTCTGGTTTGGCGGAGCATTTTCCCGCCTGGCAAAAAATGATGGAACATCATGAACCCTAACTATCTGGATTTCGAACAGCCAATCGCCGACCTGGAAGCCAAGATTGAAGAGCTTCGGATGGTTGGCAATGACACCGACATCAATATCACCGACGAGATCACCCGGCTGAAGAAAAAGAGCGTCAGCCTCACAGAGAGCATTTTCTCCGATCTCAAACCCTGGGACGTTGCCCGACTGGCTCGCCATCCCCGCAGGCCCTACACCCTGGACTACATCGAATCCATGTTTGAGGATTTCGATGAACTGCACGGCGATCGCCGTTATGCAGACGACCTGGCGATCGTAGGGGGTACTGCCCGGCTGGACGACAAGCCGGTGATGGTGATTGGTCATCAGAAGGGCCGGGAAGTACGGGACAAGGTCAAGCGTAACTTCGGTATGCCCCGTCCGGAGGGCTATCGCAAGGCCCTGCGGCTGATGGAAATGGCCGAGCGGTTCAAGATGCCCATTCTCACGTTCATCGACACGCCGGGTGCCTATCCCGGCATTGGTGCGGAAGAGCGTGGGCAGAGCGAGGCCATTGCCTTCAACCTGGCCGTGATGTCCCGCCTCAAGACACCCATTATCTCCACGGTGATCGGTGAGGGCGGTTCCGGTGGCGCGTTGGCCATCGGTGTCTGTGACCAGCTGAACATGCTGCAGTATTCCACCTACGCGGTGATTTCCCCAGAGGGCTGTGCGTCGATCCTCTGGAAAAGTGCCGAATACGCTGCCCAGGCGGCGGAGGCCATGGGTGTTACGGCTGACCGGCTCAAAGATCTGGGGCTGGCGGATAACGTGGTAACCGAGCCCCTCGGCGGTGCTCACCGCAACCCTGAAAAAATGTCGGAATCCCTCAAAGAGGTTCTGGCGAAAGGCGTCGCTGAGCTCAGCCGCCTGCCACTGGATGAGCTGGTATCCCGCCGCTACGAGCGGCTGACCCGCTATGACACCGGGCGCTGAGCCCGGTTCAGGATTCCGCTGGCCGGAGGCCCTGTGTGCCCCGGTCAGAGAACTCCCCGATCACACCCGTCTTTGGGTCGCCCTGAGCGGCGGCCTCGATTCCACCCTGTTATTGCACCTGGCAGCCCACTGCCATGGCTGTTCCGGCGCTGTCCGGGCGATCCATATCAATCATCAGCTTCAACCCAATGCATCGGATACCGAGTCGTTTTGTCGCGGTGAATGTGAGCGACTTGGCGTGCCGCTTGTGGTTGAGCGGGTAACCGTCGATGGTGGCCGTAGCTCGGGTGCGGGTATAGAGGAAGCCGCCCGCAAGGCCCGCTATGCCGCCCTCGAGGCGCTGGTCGGGAAGGGCGACCTGGTCTTGATGGCTCACCATGGGGATGACCAGGCGGAAACCGTTCTGTTCCGGATGCTCAGGGGCAGCGGTGTGGCCGGGCTCGCGGGCATGCCGGCCAGTCGTGAGCTGGGCACCGCGACCCTCGTCCGGCCCCTGCTCGGGTTTGAGAGGGCCGAACTCGAGCGCTGGGCCCGGGTCGCTGGCCTGTCATGGGTTGATGACCCCAGCAATACCGACCAGCGATTTGACCGGAATTTCCTCCGTCACACTGTGTTGCCGCTCTTGCGGGATCGCTGGCCGGGGTTGAATCGCAGGCTGCGGCACACGGCGGAATCCTGTGGCGAGAGCGAAGCGCTGAACCGCAAGCTGGCCGCTTTGCAGTGGCAGGCAATCGGCGGCGACCAGGACCGTCTCCCCGTTAATGGCCTGAAAACACTGCCTCTGGCGGAGCAGAAGAATCTGGTCCGTTGGTGGGCACGGGAACGCGGGTTTCATGCGCCCACCCCTGGTGACTGGCAGCAGGTCATTCGGGACCTGCTGTTTGCCGCAGAGGATCGGGAGCCGGAGTTCCGGTCCGACGGTTTCAGTCTGCGGCGTTTCCAGGGTGATCTTTGCCTGGTTCCCGACCGCGGCCCGTTACCGGATGCTCCGGTCGATCTCGAGCCGGGGGAGGGCGTGGCGTGGGGAGAGTGGTCCCTCAGGTTGGAATCTGTCGTTACCCCGGAACAGTCGTTGCCGCCAATACGGATATTTACGAGGCAGGGTGGCGAGCGGGTCCGTTTCCGTCCCGATGGGCCGTCCCGTTCGCTCAAGAAATGGCTGCAGGAAGTCGGCGTTCCACCCTGGGAAAGGGCCCGTCTGCCGCTGGTTTTCGCGGGTTCAGAGGGCGCAGCAGAGCTCATTGCCATTGGCGATTTATGGTGTTCTGAACAATACTCGGGAGGCGCCCATGCCGCCGGTTGGCGGCTGGTCATAGAGCGGGAATGTGATTGAGTCAATGGGGCCTTTCTGGTAGTCTGGCGTCCCATCTTGAGATGACAATCTCCCTCCTTCACCGAACCAGACAATCACGGAATCTGCATGACGCGTTATATTTTCGTCACCGGCGGTGTCGTGTCCTCCTTGGGGAAAGGTATCGCATCAGCCTCTCTGGCTGCGATCCTCGAGGCACGCGGCCTGAAGGTCACTATTCTCAAGCTGGACCCGTACATCAACGTGGACCCCGGCACCATGAGCCCGTTCCAGCACGGTGAGGTTTTTGTCACCGAGGATGGCGCGGAAACAGACCTCGATCTGGGCCACTACGAGCGCTTCATCCGCTCCCCGATGAGCAAGCGCAACAACTTCACCACCGGTCGGGTGTACGAGGAAGTAATCCGCAAGGAGCGCCGTGGCGACTACCTGGGGGGAACTGTGCAGGTAATCCCCCACATCACTGACGAGATCAAGCGCCGGGTCGTTGAAGGTGCTGCTGGCGCCGACGTAGCGCTGATCGAGATTGGTGGCACGGTAGGCGATATTGAATCCCTGCCGTTCCTAGAAGCCTGCCGCCAACTGAAGGTTGAAGTCGGTCCCCAGCGTGCACTTTTCATGCACCTGACCCTGGTTCCGTACATTGCCACTGCGGGTGAGATCAAGACCAAGCCCACCCAGCACTCGGTCAAGGAAATGCGCTCTATCGGCCTGCAGCCGGATATCCTGCTGTGCCGCTCCGAGCACGAGGTGGACGCCAGTTCACGTCGCAAGATTGCCCTGTTCACCAACGTCGAAGAGCGGGCCGTTATTCCTCTCCAGGATGCCAAATCCATTTACGCCATTCCTCGCATGCTCTATGAGCATGGCCTGGATCAGCTCGTTATCGAACGATTCGGCCTGGATGCACGTCCTGCGGACCTCAGTGAGTGGGACAACGTTGTTGAATCACTGATGAATCCCGAGCAGGAAGTGACCATTGCCATGGTTGGCAAGTACATGGAGCTTCTCGACGCGTACAAGTCGCTGATCGAATCCCTGCTGCACGCCGGCATCAAGACCCGCACCAAGGTCAATATCAACTACATCGATTCCGAAGACATCGAGCGTGATGGCACCGGTGCGCTGGCCAGTGCCGACGCGATTCTGGTGCCGGGCGGTTTCGGTGAGCGCGGCGTGGAAGGCAAGATCCGCACGGTTCAGTATGCCCGTGAGAACAAGGTGCCTTACCTTGGCATCTGCCTGGGTATGCAGGTTGCTGTAATTGAATACGCGCGGAACGTGGCCGGCCTGACCGACGCTCATAGCACAGAATTCCGCGAGCACACGCCGGAGCCGGTGGTGGGCCTGATCACCGAATGGCTGGATTCCACCGGAGAGCGCGAAGAGCGTACGGAAGAATCTGATCTTGGCGGGACCATGCGTCTCGGCGCCCAGGATTGCGTGCTTACCGAAGGTTCCACCATTGCCAACTGCTATGGCAAGAAAACCATTCGCGAGCGTCATCGCCATCGTTACGAGGTCAACAACCACTTCCTGCCAAAGTTGGAAGAGGCCGGTCTTCAGATCTCAGGTCGTTCGACCGATGGTCGTCTGGTCGAAGTGGTTGAAGCGCCGGATCATCCCTGGTTTGTCGCCTGTCAGTTCCATCCGGAATTTACTTCCACGCCCAGGGACGGCCACCCGTTGTTCAAAGGCTTTGTTGAGGCAGCACTGGCCTGCAAGAAGGAATCCTGAGTATGGCGCAGAGCACCGTAAACGTTTCGGGAATCGACGTCGCCAACCACAAGCCATTTGTGCTCTTTGGTGGCATGAACGTCCTCGAGTCGCCGGAACTGGCCATGGAAGTGGCCGAGGCTTATGTTGAAGCCACCGGCAATCTCGGTATCCCCTACGTTTTCAAGGCGTCTTTTGATAAGGCCAACCGCTCGTCGGTGAATTCCTTCCGCGGCCCCGGCCTGGAGAAAGGTCTTCAGATGCTGGCGGACATCAAGAGCAAGTTCGGTGTTCCCATTATTTCGGACGTCCACGAGCCGGCCCAGGCTGCTCCGGCAGCCGAAGTCTGTGACATCATCCAGCTGCCGGCTTTCCTGAGCCGCCAGACGGACCTGGTGGTCGCCATGGCGAAAACCGGTGCGGTGATCAACATCAAGAAGGCCCAGTTCCTGGCTCCCCAGGAAATGAAGCACATCATCACCAAGTGCGAGGAAGCCGGCAACGACAAGGTGATCCTGTGTGAGCGGGGCAGCAGCTTCGGTTACAACAACCTGGTTGTCGACATGCTGGGCTTTGGCATCATGAAGGCCATGAACGTGCCGGTGATGTTCGACGTGACCCACTCCCTGCAGATGCCGGGCGGACGAGCCGATTCCGCCGGCGGCCGCAGGGCCCAGGTGACGGATCTGGCTCTGGCAGGTATGTCCCAGGGCCTGGCCGGCCTGTTCCTGGAAGCCCATCCGGACCCGGACAAGGCCAAATGCGATGGCCCCTGCGCTTTGCGGCTCAGTCAGTTGGAGCCCTTCCTGCAGCGGGTGAAAGCTGTGGATGACCTGGTAAAGAGTTTTAAACCTATCGACACCGCCTGATTGGCGGTGTTGGCGTTTTACGCGGACTATGGGAGCGAGCGGGAACGGCCCTGCGAAAATGTAGAGGGCCGTTCCCTCTCGCTCTGACTCCCAAATTTGAACATGAACTTGGAGACAGAGAAGAATGACCAAGATTGCCAACATCAAGGGCCGTGAGGTTCTGGATTCCCGCGGTAACCCGACTGTCGAAGCAGACGTTATCCTCGAAGACGGAACGGTGGGCAGTGCTTGTGCGCCGTCAGGTGCGTCTACCGGTTCCCGCGAAGCGCTGGAACTGCGTGACGGTGACGCCTCCCGCTACCTTGGCAAAGGTGTTCTGAAGGCTGTGGAAGCCGTGAACAGCAAGATCCGTGATGCACTGGTAGGCAAAGATGCAGCTGATCAGCGTGCTCTGGATCAGATCATGCTGGACCTCGACGGTACCGAGAACAAGGCCAACCTGGGCGCCAACGCAATTCTGGCGGTTTCCCTGGCGGCGGCCAAGGCTGCAGCTATCTCCCTGGGCAAGCCGCTGTATGCGCACATTGCAGACATCAACGGTACCTCCGGCGAGTTTTCCATGCCGGTGCCGATGATGAACATCCTGAACGGTGGCGAGCACGCGGATAACAACGTTGATATCCAGGAGTTCATGGTTCAGCCGGTTTCCGCCAAGAGCTTCTCTGAAGCCCTTCGTGTTGGCGCGGAGATTTTTCACAGCCTGAAGAAAGTGCTGAAGGCCCAGGGCCTGAACACGGCGGTGGGTGACGAGGGCGGTTTTGCTCCCAACCTGCCCTCCAACGAAGCCGCACTGGCAGTGATTCAAGAAGCGGTCGAGAAGGCCGGTTACAAGCTGGGTACCGATGTGACGCTGGCCCTGGACTGTGCGTCTTCCGAATTCTACAAAGATGGCCAGTACCAGCTGTCCGGTGAAGGCAAGAGCTTCGATTCCGAAGGCTTTGCCGATTACCTGGCAGGTCTGTGTGAGCGATATCCGATTGTCTCCATTGAAGACGGCATGGACGAGAGCGACTGGGATGGCTGGAAGGTGCTGACCGACAAACTGGGCGCCAAGGTTCAACTGGTTGGTGACGACCTGTTTGTGACCAACACCAAAATCCTGAAGCAGGGTATCGAGAAGGGCGTGGGTAACTCCATCCTGATCAAGTTCAACCAGATCGGCAGCCTGAGCGAAACCCTCGATGCCATCAAGATGGCCCAGGATGCCGGTTTCACCGCCGTGATTTCACATCGTTCCGGTGAAACCGAGGACACCACCATTGCCGATCTGGCGGTGGCGACCTGCGCCGGCCAGATCAAGACCGGTTCCCTGTGCCGCTCGGATCGTGTTGCCAAGTACAACCAGCTGCTGCGCATCGAAGAAGCGCTGGACGGTAAGGCGCCTTACCGCGGCCTGAGCGAGATCAAAGGGCAGGGCTGATCGACTGATCCCACCGGTTCTGGCAGAGTGTCTGGCCGGTAATTGGCGAAAAACTGTTAAGGCCATCGTGTTCTGGGCGAAATTCCGGACATGATGGCCTTTTTGTACAGGCAGTTAGAAGAATTTGTTGCTAATCTACTCTAAGGTCTATACTCAACGTCCGGCGTTGGTATTTTGATTGATTGAATTTTGAACGGAATCGGCAATGAAGTTGCTCTGGACCTTAATGGTGGTTGTGATTCTCCTGCTGCAGGTGCGCCTGTGGGTCGGGGAGGGCAGCTTTGCGCAGGTATGGGCTCTGGAGCAGTCCATTGCCGAGCAACGTGAAGAAAATGCCGAGCTGGCTACCCGCAATGAACGTCTCTATGCGGAAGTCAGAAATCTGCGTAACGAGCAGGGCGCCGTTGAAGAACGGGCCAGAATGAACCTCGGCCTGATAAGAGACGACGAGACCTTTTTCCTGGTTGTTGAAAACTGATTGTCTATGCCTTCCCCGAGACTCTGGCTGATTGTTCCTGCCGCCGGCATCGGCCAGCGTATGCAGGCTGAGCAACCGAAACAGTACCTTCGGATTGGCGAGCGTTTCATTCTCGACATCACCCTTTCCCGACTCATGGATTCCGCGCCTTTTTCCGGCTGCATGGTGCCATTGCACCCGGCCGACCATTGGTGGCCGGATACCGAAGCCAGCGGCGATAGCCGAATCCAGACCTGTACCGGCGGTTCCGAAAGAGCTGGTTCGGTGTTGTCGGCGCTGCACGCCATGGCGGAACAGGTGAAAGATGACGACTGGGTTCTGGTGCACGATGCGGCGAGGCCCTGCCTTCACATCCGGGATCTTTCCAATCTGATTGACCGGCTCTACAGCCATCCTGTCGGGGGGCTGCTTGCCTCGCCGGTTGCCGACACTTTAAAGAAAGCCGGTACTGCTGAGCTTACGGAAGTGATTGAGACCGTTGATCGCAGGGGGTTGTGGCGGGCTCTGACGCCCCAGATGTTTCGCTACCGTGTTCTTGTTGATTCTCTGGAGGCAGCCCTTGCCCGAGAGCTTCCGGTGACCGATGAGTCCTCCGCGGTGGAGTTTTCCGGTAACATGCCGGTGCTGGTCGAAGGGCGGCCGGACAATATCAAGATCACCGTGCCCGCAGATCTGGCACTGGCAGGCTTCATTCTGAGCCAATTCTGAACTTTCGGAGTGTTCCGGAGCACATTATGCGTATTGGTCAGGGCTTCGATGTCCACGCCTTCTGCGAAGGCGACTCTGTGATTATTGGCGGCGTAAACATTCCGCATTCCCACGGGCTCAAGGCTCATTCTGATGGTGATGTCCTGCTGCATGCGTTGGCAGATGCATTGCTGGGCGCTGCCGCGCTTGGCGATATCGGGCATTTCTTCCCGGACACCAGTGACGAGTGGGCAGGGGCCGACAGCAGGGACCTTTTGCGTCGGGTTGTGAACCGGGTCCGGGACGAGGGCTTCTCCGTCGTTAACGTGGATACCACAATCATTGCCCAGGCTCCCAAGATGGCACCCCATATTGATGCCATCCGTTTGAACATTGCCGAAGATCTGGGCGTGCCGGCCAGTCGTGTCAGCGTGAAAGCCACCACCACGGAAAAGCTGGGTTTTACGGGGCGCGGGGAAGGCATTGCCTGCCAGGCGATCTGCCTGCTTGAACCGGTGGAATCTTGAGCAACTGGCGCCTTGACTGGCCAACCTCCGGCGGCGGTCGTATTGCCTCTGGCCGCCTGAAAACCGCCCCGGGCGATTTCATTGTCGACGAATTGCTGGAGCTGCCGGAGGGCAGCCCGGCCGTCGAGGGAGAGGTAATCGCAGGCACTGGCGAGCATCTTTGTTTGAAACTGGAGAAAGTGGGTGATAACACAGAGTATGTTGCCCGCGAATTGGCCAGGATCGCCGGGTGTCGTCACTTTGATGTCGGTTTCTGTGGGCTCAAGGATAGGCATGCTGTGACCCGCCAGTGGTTCAGTCTGTACCGTCCCGGAAACGAGGATCAGGACAACGCTCTGATCCGGGAGATTGGCCTGCGCTGGCCGGTTCTGGCGGTTTCGCGGCAGGCGCGGAAATTGCGGCGCGGGGAGCACAGGGGTAATGGCTTCACGATTACCCTGAGGGCCGTCTCCGGTGAGCACCAGGTTATTGACCGAGCGCTGGAGCGTCTGGGCGATATTGGGGCTCCAAACTACTTTGGCCCCCAACGGTTTGGCAATGATGGCGCTAACCTTGACCGTGCGGTGCATCTCGATCCCGCTACCCTGAACCGACGTGGCCGGTCCGGTGGAAAAGGCCGGGGTGGCAAAAAGCGAGCTGGCAGCGACGGCTCGAAAAACGTATTGTATTTTTCGGCAGCGCGCTCCTGGCTGTTCAATGAGGTGCTGGCAGCTCGGGTAGACGATGGCAGCTGGGCCGAGTCAGGAGCGACAGGTCCACTGTGGGGTGACGGCGGCACCACTGCTTGCGGGCCCCCGGAAACCTTCGAGCGGGGCATTGTCGCGCAAACCCCGGAACTGGCCGCCCTGTTTTCGGTCACCCGGATGAAACCGGAGCGAAGGCCATTGGCGGTAAAACCGGAGAGCCTCTCCTGGCAGTGGGTCGCTGAGGACTGTCTGGAGCTGGCGTTTTTTCTTTCGCCCGGCCAGTACGCGACAACGATTTTGAGTGATATTTTCGAGCTTGAGGACATGAGCCTCGGCCGACACAACGAACAACAAGGCTAGCGGAGAACACTGTGCGTATTCTGTTGTCGAATGATGACGGCGTTCATTCACCGGGGCTTATAGCCCTGTTTGATGGCTTAAAAGGACTGGGTGAGCTTGAGGTCGTGGCGCCTGACCGGGATCACAGCGGCGCCAGTAACGCCCTGACGCTCAATCGCCCCCTGACGGTTGAGGAACATCCCAACGGTTTTCGTTCGGTCGATGGAACACCGACCGACTGCGTCCATCTGGCGGTGAACGGATTGTTCCGTGAGCCGTTCGACAGGGTGGTGTCGGGTATCAACACCCACGCCAACCTAGGCGACGACATTATCTACTCCGGTACCGTTGCTGCGGCAACCGAGGGTCGCCACCTCGGACTTCCCGCCATTGCCGTCTCCCTTGTCAACGATGGCCACTTTCACTACGAGACCGCCGCCCGGGTTGTCCGGGTGCTGCTCGAGAACGAGCGTCCCCTGGTGCTGGGGTCTCGCTCCATTCTCAACGTGAATGTCCCGGATGTTCCCTGGGAGGAACTGGCTGGCATTCGGGTGACGCGCCTCGGCCACCGGGAACGGGCAGAGGGTGCCGTCCCGATGACCTGTCCTCGCGGCAAAGAGCGTTACTGGATCGGGGCGGCAGGTGTCGGCGGTGACGCCGGTCCCGGCACTGATTTCAATGCCGTACGTGAAGGTTATGTCTCGGTTACCCCGGTTCACATCGACATGACCCGGCATGAGGCGCTCTCACGGCTCCGGGATTGGGTCGATACCCTGGAGGTTTCGCTGGAGGGGCGGGGATGACAGCGCAGCTCGAAGGCATCGGGATGACCTCCCGACGCACCCGGATGCGACTGGTTCAGCGCCTCAGGGAAGCCGGCATCGAGTCGGACCGGGTACTTGAGATTATGGGAGAGGTGCCACGGCACATTTTCCTGGATGAGGCGCTTTCCCATAGGGCCTACGAAGATACATCGCTACCGATTGGCTACGGCCAAACCTTGTCACAGCCCTACATAGTGGCCCGCATGACTGAATTAATGCTTGCCCACGGGCCCTCACGGGTCCTGGAGCTTGGCACCGGGTCCGGTTACCAGACCTCTGTGCTATCCCGTCTGTTCGCCGAAATCTACAGCGTCGAGCGTATCAAGGCGCTTCAGGACAGGGCCCGGGACCGGTTGCGACAACTGAACGCCAGAAACGTGTTCCTGAAACATGCTGATGGTGGCATGGGCTGGCCTGAACGTGGCCCTTTCGACGGTATTATCGTGACCGCAGCGCCCATTGAAGTTCCAGCCGAATTGCTCGCCCAACTGGCAGACGGTGGCGTGTTGATTGCCCCTGTCGGTGAGGAGAATCAGGTGCTGGTGCAGGTAACCCGGCGGGGAGATCGCTTTGATCACAAGGAGCTGGAACCGGTCCGGTTTGTGCCGCTTCTGGGCGGGGTTGTCCGATAATCATGGTCGACTCTTCAGAAAGTAAACCAAACCCGGACAGCGATATTGCACGCAGCCACCACCCTGCAGCCGTGTTTCTTCGGGGAATCGCCATGGGTGCCGCTGATATTGTTCCAGGGGTTTCCGGTGGTACCATTGCCTTCATCACCGGTATCTATTTCCGCCTCCTGGAAGCTATCAACGCGGTTCCGGGAGCAGTTTTCCATGACTTGATTCGCGGCCGGTTCAGCCGGTTCTGGCATGCCTGTGACGGAACTTTTCTGGTCGCCTTGCTGGCGGGCGTCCTGACCAGTATTGCTACCCTGGCATCTGGGATCAGCTATATGCTGGTGGCCTACCCGATCCTGATCTGGAGCTTTTTCTTTGGATTGATCGTCGCTTCGGTGTGGCATGTCGGGCGCCAGGTGCGACACTACAAGCCCGCACTGCTGGTTCCGCTGTTGTTCGGCATTGTTATCGCGTGGTGGATAACCACCCTGTCTGCCAGCGAAGTCGCGCCTTCTACTCTGGCGTTCTTTGGTGCCGGAGCGCTGGCCATCTGCGCCATGATTCTTCCTGGCATCTCGGGCAGCTTTATCCTGGTGATTATTGGTATGTATGCGCCCGTGCTCGCCGCGATCAAATCGTTGGACGCGGGCATTCTGCTTCTGTTTATGGCAGGTTGCGTGGTGGGTCTTTTATCCATCGCCCGCCTGATCACTTGGGCGTTCCACCATTTTCATGATCTCGTGCTCGCCTTGCTCACCGGCTTCATGATCGGAGCGCTCAACAAGGTTTGGCCCTGGAAGGAGACTCTCAGTTGGCGTATCAACAGCTCCGGTGAACAAGTTCCCCTGAATGAGACGAGTATCTGGCCCTCTACCTTTGCAGAGCAGGCCGGCCAGGATCCCCAGGTGCTATTTGCCCTGCTCATGGCGGCGGCCGGTTTTGCCCTCGTTCTGCTGGTGGAGTGGCTCGGTTCCCGGCATGGAGAGGTCGCACCATCGAGGTGATTTGAGGCGACTGTGTGCGAAGAGTGTTACCTAACGCACAAAACGGGTGTTTCTGGAGGTAACAAGGGAGGTCGGTCAGTAACTTGGCTTCCCGAGAAAAATGTGCAATATATTAGCAAGTTACTATAAAAACTTTAGAAACTGCTTCGACAACCGACAGCGGTTATACGGATTTTTCATAACTGGGTCAGTTTTATTCCTGTGAGATTCATGCGTGGGCTCATCACTGCCGTTTCACCGGCGTCCCCGCGGTTCCCGTCCGGTGCCTCAGAGCCTGATCGCCCCGCGAAAAAGGTGCTGGCCAGCCGCCTTGCACTCCTGCCCCTCATGGCCCTGCTGCTGCTTTCCGGCTGTAACACGCCGGCACTCTACCAGGACGACATTTACAATCCCCCGGTCTATTGGGGCCGTCACGTCGTCAAACCCGGTGAAACCCTTTACAGCATAGCCTGGCGGTATGGTCGGGACTACCGCGAGCTTGGCGACGCCAATGGCATTGGCCCGCCCTGGAATCTCAAAGCGGGTCAGGTGATTCGTCTGGATCTTCGCGGAAGTGTAACCTCGGGCAGTCAGACTACAGCAGCCAAAAAGCCGTCTGGATCGCAACCGCCGAAAACGGCGAGTCGTGCTTCGCCTCCAAAACAGACAGCTGCCACGGCACCCAAACCTGCGGTGACGAGAGCAGCGAACAAGGGCGCGCCGCTCGCTTCCCAGACCCAGACCGTGGCCCGGATTGAATGGCGCTGGCCTCACGTTGGCACTGTAATTGCTGGATATTCAACATCCGGAAAAGTCAATAAAGGTATTGATATTGCCGGGCAAGCCGGGGATGCTGTAAGAGCTGCGGCCACCGGGAATGTGGTCTACGCCGGCAACGGGTTGCTTGGATACGGCAACCTGATTATCGTGAATCACAACGAGCACTATTTAAGTGCTTACGCTCACAACCGGAAGATTCTGGTGCAGGAAGGGGAGGATGTGAAAGCCGGGCAGGTGATCGCAGAGCTCGGTAGCAGTGGCGCTGAACGACCCATGTTGCATTTTGAGATTCGTAAAAATGGTAATCCGGTTGACCCAGTCCATTATCTGCCGCCGCGCTAATGAATGACGCAGTCAGCAGGCTGCCCTGATCGCACACCCTGGCACTGACAAAACACCGCGTTCGCAAGAAAAACAAGAACGGTAAAGGCCATGACAGGCCGACCAACAAAATGTCCTGAAGAAAAAAGTGTGAAGACAAAGACGTCCGCAATAACAAGAAGTATCGGGCGAACATCCAGGATTATTGAGAGGCGGGGCAAGACAAATGTCAGCAGAGCAAGAAGACATCATCATTGATCGTGTATCGGACATGGACGATGCCGAGGATCAGTTGTTAGCAGAAGAGAAAGTTGAAAAAGAGCCCACCGAAGAAGTGGCCGAAGTAGAAGAGGACATCCCCACCCAGGGACGTTATTTCACCAGTCAAAAGCAGCTGGATGCCACTCAGCTGTATCTCAACGAAATTGGTTTTTCCCCCCTGCTTACGCCGGAAGAAGAGGTCTATTTTGCCCGTCTGGCACGCAAGGGAGAGGAGTCCGGCCGCAAACGGATGATCGAGAGCAACCTTCGCCTTGTGGTGAAGATCGCACGACGTTACGTGAACCGCGGGCTGACCCTGCTGGACCTGATCGAAGAGGGCAACCTTGGCCTGATCAGGGCGGTGGAAAAGTTTGATCCGGAGCGGGGTTTCCGATTCTCCACCTACGCCACCTGGTGGATTCGCCAGACCATTGAGCGGGCCATCATGAACCAGACCCGCACCATCCGTCTGCCGATTCATGTGGTCAAGGAACTCAATCTGTATCTCCGTGCAGCGCGGGAACTGACCCAGAAACTGGATCATGAGCCCTCGGCGGAGGAAATCGCCAGAATGGTCGATAAGCCCGTGGCCGACGTCAAGCGGATGTTGGGTCTCAATGAGCGCGTCGCTTCCATGGACACTCCCATTGGTGCCGGTGGCGAAAAGTCGCTTCTGGATACCGTAGCGGATGAAGGGGCTTCGGATCCGGCGGATCTCCTGCAGGACAACAATATGTGTTCCTGCCTGGAGAAGTGGATTGACCAGCTTAGCGACAAGCAGCAGGAAGTTCTGTCACGCCGTTTTGGTCTGCGGGGCTACCCGGTGAGCACGCTGGAGGAAGTCGGCCAGGAGATTGGTCTGACCCGTGAGCGAGTAAGACAGATCCAGGTCGAGGCGCTTCGTCGTCTTCGTGAGATCCTGGAGAAGGAAGGCCTGTCCGGAAACCTGCTGTTCAAGTAACGTCTTTCTTTTCTTTCGATCCAAAGCCGGCCAGGGAATCCCTGGCCGGCTTTTTTGTGTTTCAGGATCGCCCCAAATGAGAACCAGGGCGCGTCCCGCCCGCCAGCGCCGTTGATAGAATGCCGTGACCGGGCGGGGATAAGGGTGTCGAAACCCGGTGCACGAATGAAACACGTCAATAATAACGATCGAAAAGGAAAGGACTATGAAGAAGGCTCTTACAACCGGTTTTGCGGCTCTGACGCTGACGGCCCTGCTGTCTGCTCCAGCCGCAGCACTCACCGTGGAAGGTGTTGATGTTCCGGATACCTATTCCGCCATGGATACCGAACTGACGCTTAATGGCGCAGGTACCCGTTCCAAATGGTTCATGGACCTGTATGTCGGCGGTCTGTACGTTCCCGAGACCATCGACGATGGTGAGGCCGTGATTAACGCAGATGAGCCCCAGGCCATCACTCTGCACATTATCTCCGGCATGATTACCAGCGAACGCATGACAGAAGCCACCCTGGAAGGTTTCGAGGCCTCCACCGACGGCGATATGGCATCTATCCAGGAGGATGTGGACCAGTTTATGGCGGTCTTCCAGGAAGAAATCACCGAGGGTGACGTTTTCGATCTGGTGTACCTGCCGGGCGAAGGCGTGCGGGTCCTCAAGAACGGCGAGCAAAAGGACACGGTTGGCGATCTGGCCTTTAAAAAGGCCCTGTTCGGAATCTGGCTGTCCGATAAGCCGGCGCAGAAGGATCTGAAGGAGAAAATGCTGGGTCAGCGCTAACCGCGGCTTGGCGTCTGAAACAAAAAGCCGGCAAGATGCCGGCTTTTTTAAGCCGAGGATTCAGAGATAATCCCGTTTCTGCTTGAACTCGCACAGGTCCTCAATGATACAGGCGCCGCATTTCGGTTTGCGGGCGGTACAGGTATAGCGCCCGTGCAGAATGAGCCAGTGGTGCGCGTCCAGCAGAAACTCTTTTGGCACCAGGCGCATCAACCGGTTCTCCACCTCCAGAACGTTCTTGCCGGGCGCAATGCCGGTGCGGTTCGACACGCGATAGATGTGAGTGTCCACCGCCATGGCCATGTGGCCGAAGGCGGTGTTCAAGACCACGTTTGCGGTTTTGCGACCGACCCCGGGCAACGCCTCCAGATCCTCCCGCCGCTCCGGCACCTGGCCGCCGTGTTTCTCAATCAGGATTCGACAGGTCTTGATCACGTTCTCGGCCTTGCTGTTAAACAGGCCAATGGTCTTGATGTACTCCTTCAGGCCATCGACTCCCAGGGCCAGGATGGCCTCTGGGGTGTTGGCGACCGGGAACAGCTTGTCAGTAGCCTTGTTGACACCCACATCCGTGGCCTGGGCCGAAAGAATAACGGCAATCAGCAGCTCGAACGGGCTGGAATAGTTCAGCTCGGTGGTCGGGTTGGGGTTGGCCTCCCTGAGGCGGGTGAAGATCTCAATGCGTTTCTGTTTGTTCATCAGCTCTCAGTCTTGTGCAAGTGCGGACTCAGGATACGTTCCCGGTAACCCGGACCCGCTTGCTGCCTGCTGCTACAGGCGCTGGTTCATGTGCCTTGCGGCGCTCTTCCAGATGGTTGTCGATACCATTTTTGAGCGCGATCAGCAGTCCTAGCCCGATAAAGGCGCCGGGCGGAAGAATCATGAACAGCATATCCGGGTAGTTGTCGAAGGGGCGGATCACCCAATCGGCAGCAACGGGGCCCAGCAGCAGGTGCATGTCCACAAACAGAGTGCCCTGTCCGATAAGTTCCCGAAGGCCGCCCAGAACAACCAGCACCGCCAGAAAGCCAAGGCCCATCATGGCGCCATCCAGCAGTGCCGGAAGTGGTGGATTTCTGGAAGCAAAAGCGTCAGCCCGGCCGAGGATGGCGCAGTTGGTGACGATCAGTGGAATGAAGATGCCAAGAATCAGATAGAGCTCATAGGTGAAGGCCTGCATGAGCAATTCGGCGCAGGTTACGAATGAAGCGATGATCATGACGAATGCGGGCAGGCGCACAGACTCGCTTACGAAATTGCGAATCAGTGACACGGCAAGATTGGACCCCATGAGCACCATGAGTGTAGCCAGCCCCAGCCCGATGGCATTAACAACGGTACTGGTCACGGCCAGAAGCGGGCAGAGCCCAAGCACCTGGACGAGGGCCGGGTTGTTGTCCCAGAGCCCGTCGCGGATGATTTCGCTCGATGATTTGGTTGCCATGATCAGGAATGCTCCGTATTGGACGATTCGCCGGCAATCGCTTCAGGGTTCAGGATCTTGTCTCTCGGTGACGGCTCTTCGTTGAGCCGCTCCCGGATAATCTGACGGTTTTCCCGAAAATAGATCAGCGCTTTCTGAACCGCTTTCACTACAGCCCTTGGCGTGATGGTCGCGCCTGTGAACTGATCGAATTCTCCACCATTCTTTTTAACGTTCCACTCCCGGTGCGGTGGTTTGCCCAGCGAGCGGCCATCGAAACTCCTGATCCAGTCGGATTTGCGGGTTTCGATCTGGTCTCCCAGCCCCGGCGTTTCCTTGTGACTGGTTACCCTCACTCCGAGAATGGTCCCCGTCATGTCCACTCCCACGAGGAGATGAATCTTGCCGGAATACCCGTCGGGTGCCACTACGGGCATTATCATGCCAATGGGCTGCTCGTTCTGTCGAGCTACCCAGACGTTCAGAGGGCCGGGCTGTGCCAGGCGCTCACTGGCAGGCAACTGTACCGTATCCCTGAGCAGGTCGTTGTTGTGCCGGCTTTCGGGAATGATTTCATACAGGGCCTGGGCCTCTGCGCGGGCGGCCTGTTCACGAATTCGCTCTTCCGTGGCCACCTGGGTTACGGCAATGGTGCCGCCGGTGATCACGGCGAACAGGCCGAGCCCGATGGCGCTGCGGCGGATGGACTTTGCAACTGCAGCCATGATTACCCCTGGCTCCCCGGTACACCCCGACGGGCCTTGTGGTGGCCGTAAGTGCGTGGAGGTGTGTAATGATCAATGAAAGGAACGGCAAAATTCATCAGCAGAACGCTGAACGCCACGGCGTCGGGATAATTGCCCCAGGTGCGGATCAGGTAGATCAGAATGCCAATTCCCGCTCCATAGATGAGTTTCCCCTGGTGGCTCGTAGCTGCTGACACCGGGTCGGTAGCGATAAAAAAGGCGCCGAGCATGGTCCCGCCTGCAAGCAGATGCAGGGATAGTGGTGCATAGAGGTCGGCATTGTTGCCAAAGGCCAGGCTCATTACGATCATCCCACCAAGAAATCCTGTCGGAATGTGCCAGGTAATGATCCGCAGGGCGATGAGCAGAAGGCCTCCTGCCAGAAATGCCGCATTGACCCATTCCCAGCCTCTGGCGATACCCTCACCAAACGTTGGGTGGTTCAGCACCTCGGTTGCTGTGTGGGTGGTGATCTTGTGTTTGTACTCGTCAAGAGGCGTTGCCATTGTCCAGCCATCGACCGCTGTTTGCTGGCCGGAGGCTATGGTTGCCAGGGTCTCGCCAAAGCCCGGAGCACCGTCCCAGAGCATGGCGGGCTCTGCCCAGTTCGTTGTCATCGCAACCGGAAAAGACACCAGAACCAGGGCGTAACCAACCATGGCAGGGTTGAAAGGATTTGAGCCCAGCCCGCCATAGAGTTGTTTGGCCACAACGATAGCCGAGATCACTGCGACCGCAGATACCCACCAGGGCGCAAACTGGGGCAGCGACAGAGCCAACAGAAGGCCGGTGACGGCGGCGGTATTGTCTTTGATGAAGAAGGCAACCGGCTTTTTTCTGAGCTTGAGCAGGGCAGCTTCAGAGGCGATCGCCAGGGCAATACAGAAGACCACGTTGATCAGGTTGCCCCAGCCGAAGAATAGCGTCTGGGCCAACAGGCCAGGCAAGGCCGCAATAAGCACCCATAACATCACGCGGGATGTTGGCCGGGCCTTGTGGGCGTGTGGCGATGACTGCTGAACAAATGCCATGGATGTGTTGCCTGATCTCGTTTAGTGGGTTGTCTGGGATTCAGTCGGACCGGCGGCCAGCTTTTCTCTGGCCTCAGACAGCGCCTCTTCCGCTCTTTGCACCCGATCGTGATTCTTGGCCACGGCCCTCTCCAGCTTCTCGACGTTGTCTGCCTGCTGGGCTTTGGCGTCATCAAGCATGCCTTGCATGGTTTCCAGCTTGGACCTGGCCTGCTCCAGCTGCTTCTCAAGGGCCTCGATGTCGGGCTTTTCTTCGGTCGGCGGTGCACTGGGGGCAGGCGACTGGGACGCTTGTGCCTTTGCTTTCTTACGGGCCAGGGCCTGCTCCACAAGCGCCGACTTGGCGGCACGTTCGTCAACAGCCTGACCTTCGGCGGCCGCTTTCTCCGCCTCTGCCTGTTTTTTCGCGGCTGCTTCGGCTGCGGCCTGCGCCCGCTCCTTGCGCCTCAGTTCTTTCTCCTGTTGCTCGCGCTCGAGGCGTTCCTGGCGTGCCTCGAAGCGTTCCCGGGCCCGGTCGGCTTTCAACTGTTCTGCCTGTTGGGCACGGATTTCACCCTTGGCGAACCGATAGTACTGAACCAGCGGAATCGAAC
Source organism: Marinobacter sp. L-13 (assembly GCF_056857715.1). NCBI lineage: Bacteria > Pseudomonadati > Pseudomonadota > Gammaproteobacteria > Pseudomonadales > Marinobacteraceae > Marinobacter > Marinobacter sp. L-13. Next base: position 48,416 of record NZ_JBSXNQ010000047.1, on the reverse strand, counting down.
TCGGGCAAACATAGGAACAGGCGCCACATTCTATGCAGTCAAACAGGTTCAGGTGCTCCGCCTTTTCAAATTCGGTGGCCTTGGCGTGCCAGAAAAGTTGCTGCGGCAACAGCTCCATGGGGCAGGCTTCGGCGCACTGGCCACACCGGATGCAGGGTTGTTCCGGTGGTGGTGCCGGCAGTTCAGCTGCCGTTGCCGCAATCACGCAGTTGGTGGTCTTGATGACCGGTACCGCTTCGGTCGTGAGTGTGTAACCCATCATGGGGCCGCCAAGCACCAGGCGGCTGACCGCATCCTGGTTAACACCAGCCTGCCCGAGCAGATGCTCAATCGGTGTGCCAATAAGCGTTTCGAAGTTGCCCGGTTCCCGAACGGCTTCCCCCGTGATGGTAACGATTCGGGAAATCAGCGGCGTACCCTCCAGGACCGCATTTGCCACGGCAACGGCGGTTCCGATGTTCTGGCACATCACGCCGATATCAGCGGGAATTCCGCCGCTGGGCACTTCCATGCCGGTCAGTATCTGGATCAGCTGTTTCTCGCCACCTGAGGGATACTTGGTGGGAACAACCGCAATTTCGGTCTGGGTGCCTTCGGTGGCTTTTCGCAGCGCGGCAATGGCTTCGGGTTTGTTGTCCTCAATACCGATCACGCAACGCTCGGGGCGCAGAATCCACGCCATGATTTTCAGCCCGGCAACCACCTCGTCGGCCTTTTCCCGCATGGTCATGTCATCAGCGGTGATATAGGGCTCGCATTCTGCGCCGTTCAGAATGAGCGTGCTGACCTTGCGATCCCTTGGTGGCCGGAGTTTGATATTGGTGGGAAAGCCGGCTCCACCCATACCGGAAATACCGGCATCACGGATAATTTGCAGAACCTCGTCGCGCTCCAGAGAACGATAATCCGCCACTGGACTGCGCTGGCACCATTGGTCCTCGCCATCCGGTTTCAGGGTGATGCACCGGTCCGCCATACCTGAGGGATGGGGGACAGGGAAGTCGGCGATGCTCTCGATCACTCCGGATGTCGGTGCATGAACGGGAACGCCCATGCCGGTTTTAACGTCGGCAATTTTCTGGCCCTTCAAGACCCGCTCACCGATCTCAACAATGGCCTCCGCCGGATCACCGATGTGCTGCTGAAGTGGCAGAACCAACTGGGCAGGCATGCCCGCATCGCGAATCGGACGCGCGGTCGAGATGTCTTTGTGTTCCGGAGGATGGATACCGCCGGAGAAGTCCCAGAGTTGAGTCATCAGGCACTGGCTCCCTGGCGATCGGTGGCAATGAGTCCGGATTTGGGCGGTGTCCAGGTCCAGGTACGAATATCGGGTTCCACCGTCACCATGTCGATGCAGTCCACCGGGCAGGGATCAACACACAGATCGCAGCCGGTGCATTCGCTCTCAATGACCGTGTGCATGTGCTTGGCGGCGCCAAGAATGGCGTCCACAGGGCAGGCCTGGATGCACTTGGTGCAACCAATGCATTCGTCCTCACGAATCACCGCAACCCGTTTGACCTGTTCAACGCCGTGTTCGGCATCCAGGGGTTCCGGTTCCACATCCAGCAGGTCTGCCAGTGCCTTGATGGTAGACTCGCCGCCCGGCGGGCATTTGTTGATCGGTCCCCCCTCGGCAATGGATTCGGCGTAGGGCCGGCAACCGGGATAGCCGCACTGGCCACACTGGGTCTGGGGAAGAAGGGCGTCAATCTGATCCACCAGCGGGTTGCCCTCCACCCTGAACCGTTCGGCCGCAAATCCGAGCAGGCCGCCGAAAACAACGGCCAGGGCCAGAAGCACCACAACGGCAACAAGAACGCTTGTCCACATAACCTGTTACTCCTAATCCCGCCGGCCGATCAAACGCTGACTAGGCCGCCAAAGCCCAGGAAAGCCAGAGCCATCAACCCGGCTGTCACCAGCCCGATGGCAGCACCGCGAAAGGCCACCGGCACATCGGACACGGCGATGCGCTCACGCATGGCAGCGAACAGCACCAGAACCATCGAAAAGCCCGCTGCTGCACCAAATCCATACAACACGGACTCAACGAAGTTGTTGTTCTTGTTGATGTTAAGCAGGGCGACGCCCAGCACCGCGCAATTCGTGGTGATCAACGGAAGGAAGATGCCCAATACCCGGTAAAGCAGCGGGCTGGTTTTACGCACCACCATCTCGGTGAACTGAACCACCACGGCAATCACCAGGATAAAGGTGATGGTTCTGAGGAATGCGAGGTCCAGCGGCTCGAGCAGGTAGGTATAGGCAAGGTAACTGCACACCGAAGCCAGGGTCAGCACGAACGTGGTGGCCAGGGACATCCCCATGGCCGTTTCCAGTTTTCCGGATACGCCCATAAAGGGACACAGGCCCAGGAACTGAACCAGTACAAAATTGTTCACCAGAATGGTGCTGACCAGAATCAGCAGATATTCGGTCATTTACCTTGCTCCATTGGCACCTGTCAGCGCTCGGCCCGGTCGCCCTTACATAATCCGCATGCCGGGCGTGGCGCCCGAATCCGGGGACAGGATAAAGATGTCCTTGCCTCCCGGGCCGGCCGCCAGAACCATACCCTCGGACATTCCGAACTTCATCTTCCGCGGCTTGAGGTTGGCGACCATGACGGTCAGGCGTCCCTCGAGATCTTCCGGCTTGTAGGCTGACTTGATACCAGCAAACACGTAGCGCTCGCCATGCCCTATGTCAAGGGTGAGGCGAAGAAGCTTGTCGGCACCTTCCACATGCTCTGCTTTGACAATTTTAACGACCCGAAGATCCACTTTCGCGAAATCGCCAAATTCTATTTCATCGGCGATGGGTTCAAGATTGGCAGCGGGTGCCGGTTTTCCGGTCGCTGCGGGCAACTCCTCCTTGGAGGAATCCAGCATTTTCTCGATCTGGGCCATATCCACACGGTTCATCAACGGCTTGAACTTGTTGATGCCGTGGTTCTCGAGGCGTTCTGCGCGTTTGTTCCAGTCCAGCGGTGCATTCAGGAAAGCCTCGGAGGCCTTGGCGGTCTCCGGCAGCACCGGTGCCAGATAGGTCATCAGAAGATGGAACATGTTGATGGCGTTGGTGCAGATGGCCTGGAGATTCTCGTCCTGGCCTTCCTGCTTGGCGATCACCCAAGGCTGCTCATCATTGACGTACTGGTTGGCAATGTCTGCCAGTTCCATGATCCGTCTCATCGCGCGGCCGAATTCGCGGGACTCGTAGTATTCCTCGATTTCCTTGCCGGCCTCGATGAATTCCTTCAGTTTGGCGTGCTCGGTGACCTGGCCAAGCTGGCCGTCGAAGCGCTTGGTAATGAAACCGGCACTGCGGCTGGCAATGTTTACCACCTTGCCCACCAGATCCGAGTTCACCCGGGCAGCAAAGTCTTCCAGGTTCAGGTCCATGTCATCCACGTTGCCGGTCAGCTTGGCGGCGAAGTAGTAGCGCAGGTATTCGGGGTTCAGATGATCCAGGTAAGTGCGCGCCATGATGAACGTGCCGCGGGACTTGGACATTTTCTTCCCGTTAACGGTGACAAAGCCGTGAGCCCAGACTGCGGTTGGTGTGCGGAAGCCCGCATCGTGCAGCATGGACGGCCAGAACAGCGCGTGGAAGTTGATGATGTCCTTGCCGATGAAGTGGTAGACCTCGGCGGTGGAATCGGCCTTCCAGAAGTGCTCGAAATCGATGCCTTCCCGGTTGCAAAGGTTCTTGAAGCTGGCAAGGTAGCCGATCGGCGCATCCAGCCACACGTAGAAGTACTTGCCGGGCGCGTCCGGAATTTCGAAACCGAAGTAGGGTGCATCACGGCTGATGTCCCACTCCTGAAGGCCTGCGTCCAGCCATTCAGCCAGCTTGTTGGCCACCTGGGGTTGCAGCGTGCCGCTGCGGGTCCACTTGGCGAGGAAGTCCTGGAAATCCGGCAGCTTGAAGAAATAGTGCTCGGACTCTTTCTCGATCGGTGTGGCGCCGGAAACCGCCGAGCGCGGATTGATCAGCTCGGCCGGCGTGTAGGTTGCGCCACAGGCCTCGCAGTTATCCCCGTACTGGTCCTCGGTCTTGCACTTGGGGCAGGTGCCCTTGATGAACCGGTCCGCCAGGAACATGTTCTTTTCAGGGTCGTAGGACTGGGTAATCTTGCGCGTGGCAATGTGCCCGTTTTCCTGAAGCTGACGGTAAATATATTCCGAGAAATAACGGTTCTCTTCGGAATGGGTGGTGTAATAGTTGTCGAACCGGATGTGGAACCCGGCGAAGTCCTCCTGATGCTCCTCGCGGATCCGGTCGATCAACTGCTCGGAGGTAATGCCTTCCCGCTCGGCACGAAGCATGATGGCAGTGCCATGGGCATCATCGGCGCAAACGTAGTAACAATTCTGGCCACGCATCTTCTGATAACGCACCCAGATGTCGGTCTGAATGTATTCCAGCAGGTGCCCCAGATGAATAGGGCCGTTGGCGTACGGCAGGGCGCTGGTAACCAGAATATCGCGCTGTTGTTTGCTCGCTTGCGTCATGGTGATGTCCGAACCTTATGTTGACACGGGTTGGAAAGACAAAACGGGGAACTGGTGGCTGTCTTGATTGATTGCCCCAGGTAAAGACCCCATATGGTCAGAAACGGGCACAGATGATACCTTCCGAGCAGATAATTTTCACCCGAATCACCTGTTTCCGTGCTTAAAATCGAGCATGAGCTTATTCCGGAGAACCCGATGACACAGATTTCTGAGCAGGCCCTGCAATCAGCGGTTCGCGAGTACCGTGATCCTTACCTCAACAAGGACCTCTACCAACTGGGTGCCGTAAAATCCCTGAACGCCGACGAGCGCGGAAACGTCACCCTCATGGTCGAGCTGCCATACCCCTCGAAAGGCATTGCAGGTGCCCTCAAGCAGCTTGTCGGTAATGCTCTGGAAGACGTCGCCGGTGTCGAAAATGTGGACGTCCACGTGGGCCAGAAAATCCACTCCTACAAAGTCCAGAAAGACCTGCCCGCAGTACCCGGCGTGAAAAACATCATCGCTGTCGCGTCGGGCAAGGGTGGCGTCGGTAAATCCACCACTGCCGTCAACCTGGCCCTCGCACTCCAGGCCGAAGGCGCACGGGTCGGCATCCTGGACGCCGACATCTACGGCCCCAGCATCGGCATGATGCTCGGCGTGCCCGAAGGCAAACGCCCGGACACCCGCGAAAACAAATACTTCGTCCCCATGGACGCCCACGGCCTCCAGGCCAACTCCATGGCTTTTGTCGTTACCGAGAAAACCCCCATGGTCTGGCGCGGCCCCATGGTCAGCGGCGCCGTGATGCAACTGCTCCAGCAGACCCTCTGGAACGAACTCGACTACCTCATCGTCGACATGCCCCCCGGCACCGGAGACATCCAGCTCACCCTGGCCCAGAAAGTCCCGGTAACCGGCGCCGTCATCGTCACCACACCCCAGGACATTGCCTTGCTGGACGGCAAGAAAGGCATCGAAATGTTCCGCAAAGTCGATATCCCGGTGCTTGGCGTGGTCGAAAACATGAGCGTCCATATCTGCAGCAACTGCGGCCACGAAGAGCCCCTCTTCGGCCACGGCGGCGGTGAGCGCATTGCCCAGGAATACGACACCACACTCCTCGGCCAACTGCCCCTGCACATGACCATCCGCGAACAGACCGACGGCGGCACCCCCTCGGTAATCGCCGAACCGGACTCCGAAGTGGCCCGCCGTTACCGCGATATCGCGAGAAGGGTAGGGGCTGAACTGTCCACTCGGGAGCGGAACCTTTCCGGTTCGATCTCAAGCGTTTCAGTGACGGAGCACTGACAACGTCTCAAGGTTTGCGGCGTTTCACTCCGATGTTAGTTCGCGGTCTTAGGGGCAGCCTTCCAAAAATGTCGAAGGCGATGGATGGCCTTCGCCAAGGGCACATCGATCTGCTCGTAGCGGTTTTTGGAAGGCTGCTCCTATGAGCGCAGCCCGCCAATTCTGAGGTCCGAGCACCCAGCCGCAGCCCCCAGAAGTAAAGACTCGACAGCCTTCGACAGACCCCAAGGGAAAAGGTAAACTACGCCCCAATTTTCCCAGTGGATACGAGACTTCGCCAATGAGCATCAAATCCGACAAGTGGATTCGCCGGATGTCCGAACAACACGGCATGATCGAACCGTTCGAAAGCGGACAGGTTCGTGAAACCGAAAAAGGCCGCGTGATCTCCTACGGCACCTCCAGCTACGGCTACGACGTACGCTGCAGCAACGAATTCAAAATCTTCACCAACGTCCACTCCGCCACCGTGGACCCGAAGAACTTCGACGAAAACAGCTTCGTCAACTACACCGGCGACGTCTGCATCATCCCGCCGAACTCCTTTGCACTGGCCCGCACCGTTGAATACTTCCGCATTCCACGAAGCGTCCTGACCATCTGCCTGGGCAAGTCCACCTATGCGCGTTGCGGCATCATCGTCAACGTCACCCCGCTGGAACCAGAATGGGAAGGCCAGGTTACGCTGGAATTCTCTAACACCACCAACCTGCCGGCGAAGATCTACGCCAACGAAGGCGTCGCCCAGATGCTCTTCTTTGAATCCGACGAGATCTGTGAAACCAGCTACAAAGACCGGGGTGGCAAATATCTTGGCCAGACCGGCGTGACCCTGCCCAGGACATGAACGCCAACCAGTTCCTGAAAGCCGTTTCACAACTGCAGGGATGGCGCGAATGCGCCTTCCTGCTCGCTCTGGCTGAGCGCTCATTCCCGAACTACGCCCTGTTTGCCGATGCCATGGGCCTGAAGACCGGTGCCAAAATGCGCCAGCTTCTCGATCTTGGCTGGGACTTGCTCCAAAAAGACGTCTCCGAATCGGCGATCCCGCAGTTGCTCGCCAAACTGGAAACCCTGTCGCCGGACGTGGACGCCTACGACGCCTACGGTGTTTACCCGGCCTTCGACTTCTGTCAGCTACTGGAGCAGGCGCTGCTGAACCGCCTGAACCCCTCCAAACACCGCGCTACCGATGCGTCACAGATGGCGACCGGAACCGTGATGAACTTTATTGAGCTGTCCGAAGGGGAAGACCTCGAGGAAGACGAGCTCGTCCGTCTGCTTGATCATCACCCGTTGATGAAAGAAGACAAAACCTTCCAGCGGGACCTGATCCTGGAGCTGAAGCGCCAACGCACGCCAACCGATCAGTTCGTGGCCCGTCTCCGGGAGGATGCAGCCAACGAGGGCGTCAGTAACCTTGGCATTTCGCTCACCGAATAAACGTTGGGGAGCGAGCAAGCTACACTTTCGGTATTACCCGTTGTATTCAGAATAGGTCAGATGGATTTTATCCCATGAAACTCTCTGCTTTTGGTCGCAAGTTCACCGCCGATGCCGGTATCACGTCCCTCATGGATGACCTGGGTAACGCCATGGCATCCGGCGACGACATGATCATGATGGGCGGGGGAAATCCCGGGCATATTCCCGAGATCCAGCAGAGAGTACAGGAAATTCTCGCGGATATGAGTCGTAACGAGGGCGATGTTCGCCGTCTGGTCGGCATCTACGATCCGCCTCAGGGGGAAAAGCAGTTTATCGCCTCGCTCGCCGAGCTGCTCAACCGCGAATATGGCTGGGGCCTGAAACCTGAGAATATCGCCCTGACCAACGGCAGCCAGGCGGCCTTCTTCATGTTGTTCAACATGTTTGGCGGAGACTACGGCGACGGTAACCGCAAGCATATTCTTTTGCCGCTTGCGCCCGAGTACATCGGCTACGCTGACGCTGGCATTGAACCGGGCCTGTTCCATGCGGTGCAGCCGGACATCTCGTTCACCGACGCCCACGAGTTCAAATACCGGGTGGATTTTGATGCCGTAGAGGTTACCGGTGAGACCGGCGCTATCTGTGTGTCACGTCCCACCAATCCGACCGGTAACGTCGTTACTGACGAAGAGCTTGCCCGGCTTGAAGAGCTCGCCCGCCAACACGACATACCACTGATCGTCGATGGCGCGTATGGCACACCATTTCCGAGCTTGCTGTTCGTTGATGCAACACCCACCTGGAACGACCAGATCATCCTCTGCCTGAGCCTCTCGAAGCTTGGTTTGCCGGCAGCGCGGACCGGAATCGTGATTGCCGCCGAGCCGGTGATCAAGGCGTTGTCAGGCATTAATGCCATTATGAACCTGGCCACGGGCAGTTTTGGCGCCATGCTGGCCGAGCCTCTGGTTCGTTCCGGCGAAATATTGTCCCTGAGCAGGGATGTGGTTTGCCCGTTCTACAAGGCGAAGATGGAACGGGCGGTATCCGCGTTCCGGGAGGCCATGGGAGAGGACAGCTGCCGCTGGTATGTGCACAAGCCCGAGGGCGCCATGTTCCTGTGGCTCTGGTTCCCGGATCTGCCGATCTGCAGCCTTGAGCTGTATCAGCGGTTGAAGAGCCGAGGGGTTCTGGTCGTTTCCGGACACTATTTCTTTCCCGGATTACCGGAAGATGGCTGGAGGCACCGGCATGAGTGTCTGCGCGTGACCTACTCCCAGGACGACGATCGGGTTGCCGAGGGCCTCCGGATCATTGCCGATGAGGTCAAGGCCGTGTGGCGCGAGGCCGGGCGTGAGGTCTAGCGCTCGAACTCTGCTTCCTTGAGTTTCAATTCGTAGGTGCTGCCGTCCGGCTCAACCTGCCTGAGGCGGACTAGCAGGAAATTCTGCTCCGGCGAGAACCACATCAGCGTCTGGCGCTTGGAATCCTCGCGAACCTTCTCCGCCTTCAGGGTGGCGCTCTGTTTGTTGCCGGTGCTCATATTCTCGCCATTGATCACCGCGAAGCGATCGGTGTCGATAGAATTACCGTCGAGCACCCGATAGGTCATTTCCCGCTTGCCATTCTTGATGTCCTGGTGCAGCTGAAGCTGGTAGCCCAGCGGATCCAGGAGGCCTTCTTCCAGCGCCAGTTCGAAGGGCTTTCCCTTGTATTCCCCGGTTGCGACGCCTGCGGACCAGTCGAAGTCGATAGAGTTCTTGCGGTCGCTGATCAGGAAACCGGATAAGCGGTATCGGTATCGCATGGGTATGACGTGCCCGTCCTCCCAGCGGAATACCAGCGATTCATCGATGCTGACAATGAAGGAGTCGACATCCGTGCGGTACAGCCAGACATCGTTGCCCTGGGAGGAGAGTGTGCGTTTTGCGGTGCCATTGAGAGAGAGACCCTTCTCCATGGCTGCGGTATAGCTGGCCTCGAAGGGGGTCAGGTCCGCTTCGGTCTCGGCATGCAGTGTGACCGGTCCGGCGAGAATGCCGAGACAGGCCAGCAGTGCGGCGCAACCAAATCTGATGAGACGTCGTGAAAGCATCTTGTTAAACCCGAACAATTACCGTCATCAATGGCGACAGTGTAGCTGCTCGGGCAGGATGCGGGGATGACAATTCGTTCAGGCGATGCCTCAGTTGTCCGGCAAGCGCATCGGAGCGTTCAAGGGTTCGCCGTCGAACAACACATAATCGCTACCCAGTTGAATCCGGCCCTCACAGAACCAGCGCACAACAATGGGGTAGAGGATGTGTTCCTTGGCCTGCACCTTCTCCGCGAGGCTTTCTGGCGTGTCATCGGAAACAATCGCCACTTCTGCTTGGGCAATCACGGGGCCACCATCCAGCTCTTCGGTAACGAAGTGGATGGAAACGCCATGTACGGTATCGCCCGCTTCCAGTGCACGACGGTGAGTATTCAGCCCGGTGTACTTCGGCAACAGGGACGGGTGAATGTTCAGCATCTTACCCCGGAATGCCCGAACAAAATCCGTGGTCAGAATGCGCATGAAGCCTGCCAGGACAATCAGATCCGGATTGTATCGGAGGATTTCCGCCATCAGGGAGGCATCAAACTCATCCCGGGATTCGAAATTCTTGTGGTTTACCACAAAGGTCTCGATATTTGCCTGGGCCGCGCGCTCAAGGGCAAACGCGCCGGGCTGGTTGCAGCCAACGGCAATGATCTGCCCGGGAAAATCCCGCTCCCGGCTGGCGTCAATCAGTGCCTGAAGGTTGGTGCCGCTTCCGGATGCGAGCACCAGGATTTTCGGTAACGGGGTCTGATCTGCCTTCATGCCGACAGCAGCCCCGGTGCATAGCGAACGCAGGCATCTGCCTGTTCGTCATCGGCACGTTCGATCAGGCCTACCTGCCAGGCATGTTCGCCCAGTGCTTTCAGGGTATCCAGGGCCAGCTCCTTCTGGTTGGCAGGCACGCAGACAATCATGCCGATACCACAGTTAAAGGTGCGGTACATCTCTTCACTGGCAACGCCGCCGTTGTCCTTGAGCCACTGGAATACCGGGGGCAATGACCAGCTGTTGGTATCGATGGCAGCGATGGTGCCGTTCGGCAGCACCCTGGGAATATTTTCCGGCAGGCCACCACCAGTGATGTGGGAGAGGGCGCGAACGTCGACTTCGCGAATCAGCTGCAGAAGATTCTTTACGTAGATTCGAGTCGGTGCCATCAAGGCGTTGGCCAGGGTGGTATCGCCGATTGGCTGCTCGAGGTCAGCGTTGCTGACTTCCAGAATTTTCCGGATCAGGGAGTAGCCGTTGGAGTGAGGGCCGGAAGAGCCCAGGGCAATCAGCACGTCTCCGGCCTGGACGCGGCCGCCGTCAATAATCTCGCTGCGTTCGGCAACGCCTACGCAGAAGCCAGCCAGATCGTAGTCGTCGCCTTCGTACATGCCCGGCATTTCAGCGGTTTCACCGCCGACCAGCGCACAGCCAGCCTGCTCGCAGCCCTCGCCGATTCCGGCAACCACCTGAGTGGCAACGTCTACGTTCAGCTTGCCGGTCGCGTAGTAGTCGAGGAAGAAAAGCGGTTCAGCGCCGCCGACAACCAGATCGTTCACGCACATGGCGACCAGGTCGATGCCGATGCTGTCGTGCTTGTCCAGTTGCATGGCCAGTCTGAGCTTTGTGCCCACTCCGTCGGTGCCGGAAACCAGAACCGGTTCGTTATATCCGGCGGGGATGGAGACCATGGCGCCGAAGCCGCCGAGACCGCCAAGAACCTCGGGGCGGCGGGTGCGCGCGGCGGTGTCCTTGATTCGGCTGACGAGTTCATTGCCGGCATCAATATCTACGCCAGCATCGCGGTAGGTCAGGGAGGGCTTCTGTTCGCTCATGGTGTACTTAACCGTTGGCCAGTGGGTCAGGCGGCGGATTTTAACAGGTGCGGTGTGGCGCTCCAAATGTATATTGCTTTTCCGAAATCCGGGGCCGCTACTCACACCCTGGGGCATGGTGTATCCTATGCGCCATTCATGCGAATTGCAGGGTGTTTCATGTCAGTATCAGGGCAAAAGCCGGCACACAGGTCTTTATCCGGGACGTGGGTAGTTGCGTTGTTCACCGTTCTGCTGTCTGGGTTTTCCGCCCAGGCGAGTGCCGTGACGGTTTCCGGTCTCTATTCGGCAAAGGTGCCAGTGGAAGGGTCCTCGTCGGGTCAACTCGCCCAGGGATATGCAGACGGGCTGAGCCAGGTACTGGTAAGGGTTTCCGGTACCCGAGACGTACTGGCGATGGAGGGCGTTGAAGCCCTGCTGTCCGATGCCGAGTCGTTACTTCTTTCCTATCAGGTTGCCCGTGGCGAGTCCGGCCAGAGTGTTCTGAGCATGTCCTTCGGAGCGGTTGGCGTGAATCGCGCGCTGGCTGCAATTGATGCGCCGGTGTGGGGTGCCAACAGACCGCTCACACTGGCCTGGATTGCTGCCGAGGATCGTGGCTCGAGAACACTCGTAACACGGCCCGGGGCCGGCTCTGGTCAGGAAGACGCAGGAGCCTGGAGGGCTGCGTTCGATGAGGCGGCCAGAAAGCGTGGCTTGCCCGTGGCGCTGCCCCCGTCAGATTTCAGCTCTGACCGCGAATTGCTCTCGGATATCTGGGGGCAGTTTATTGGTCGGGTGAAGTCTGCATCCGGGAATCTGGACCATGATGTGCTCGCTTTGGTGCGGGTCAGCCGTGCTGGCGGGCAATGGCGTGCCGGCTGGGTCTTCGATGGTATGGCCATGAATGCCGGGGAAGAGTCGGTAACCGCCGATACCCCGGAAGCGCTGGCGGAGGCGACGATAAACCGCTGGGCGGAGTTATACGCCAGCCGATACGCGGTTGCTGCGTCGGAAGTGGGCGATTCGCCCCAGGTGGACATTGTGCTGCGTGGCGTGACGTCGCTTGAAGACTATGCCGGCGCCAATAAGGTGCTGGAAGGACTGACCCCCGTGGTTAGCGTTGGTGCCCATCGGGTACGGGACGAGCAACTGACCCTGCGGGTGGCTTTCTCCGGTGAGCTGGACCAGCTGCGGGAGTACATCGCCCTGGATCCGCGCTTCGTTCCAATGGAGGCCGACGTTCCGGCAGAACCTCCGGTTACCGCCCGCACAGCAGAGGACCAGGTGGCGTCGTCTGGGCCGAACCCGCAAGAGGCGCTCGAGAGCGAGGTATCGCAGCCGGCTGGCCCGGATCAGCAAACCTCTGCGGAGGCGTCTGAAGAGACTGCCCTGTTTACCTATCAGCCGGTGCCCGTCGATGAGGAAGATGCCAGGGAGGCGTTCGAATCCCTGTACCAGGTTCTGTATTATCGTTGGCAACCGTCTTCTGTCATCGGGAGCGATGGCGGCGAATAAGGTGTAACCGGAGGGAGTCTTTTGAATTTGCACCGCTGGCGCTGGATTCCCAATGCCCTGACGTTCCTGCGCATTCTTCTGATCGCTCCCTTCGCGGGAGCGTTACTGATCGGAGATTATCGCCGGGCGTTGCTGATATTCTTTCTGGCCGCCGGCACAGACGCGGTTGACGGCTTCCTTGCCCGCCATTTCAATTGGCGTTCCAGGCTTGGTGCAATTGCAGATCCTCTCGCCGACAAGGCCTTGTTGATCACCGCGTACCTGATGCTTACTCTCACCGAGGTTCTGCCCGTGTGGCTGTTTCTGCTGGTGTTGGGGCGTGATCTGCTGATTGTGGTCGGCGCTCTGGCCTACCACTACAAGGTTGGTCGATACGATATGGAGCCCAGCATTCCCGGCAAGATCAATACGTTTATCCAGATTCTTGTAGCCCTGGCCATCATCGTGCTTCTGGCGGACCTGCCGATGCAGCCCTGGGTGGTGGATGCCGGCATTATCCTGGTGGCTGTTTCCACCGTGTTCAGCGGGGCGCATTACCTGTTTGTGTGGGGCTTGCGGGCCTGGAGGGCTACCCGGCCATGACCGCATCCCAGTTGGTGCTCGGGGTCAAGCTGCGTGACGACGCCCGATTCGACAATTTCCATGGCGACCGGAACACGAGCGCAGCCCAGCGTCTTGAAAGCGTTTGTCAGCAACCTGATGATATGCCTGTCGTTGTTCTGTGCGGTGATGCCGATACCGGCAAGAGCCATCTTCTACAGGCAGTGTGCCACCTGGGCGAAAAGCAGGGCAGGGCAGCGGTGTGTATCAGCATCGCAGAGCTAGAGCCTTTTGGTCCCGATGCCTTGTCGGGGCTTGAGACCCATGAGATCGTCTGTCTTGACGATGTCGACCGCATCGCAGGCCAGCGGGTCTGGGAAGAGGCCATTTTTCATCTCTATAACCGGATTCTCGATCGAGGCGGCCTCTTGCTGGTGAGTCTGGCCGATTTGCCGGCCAGTTTGCCCTTTGAGTTGCCGGATCTGGTCTCCAGATTCAGTCACGGGCTGATCATCCAGTTGGGTATTTACCGGGATGAGGATCGCCTGACCATTCTCAGGGCCCGTGCCGAGAAACGTGGCCTGGTGATGGCGGATGATGTGGCCAGCTATATAATGCGCCGGGCGCCCCGAAGGCTCGGTGATTTGCTGGGGATTCTGGATATACTGGATGAAAATTCACTTCAGGCACAGCGGCGGCTTACTATTCCGTTTGTGAAGACAGTGATGGGGTGGTGAGTTGGAATGGGTTCATCGCAGGGCAGAAATCGATAACGGATTCATCAAGGGAGAGGCAATATGAGACGGGTGGTATTCAACCAGAAAGGCGGTGTCGGCAAGTCCAGTATCACGTGCAATCTCGCAGCTATCAGCGCCGCTCGTGGAAAGCGCACCCTGGTCGTGGATCTTGATCCGCAGGGAAACTCCACCCATTATCTGCTGGGCAAGCCTGCCAGCGAGCTCAAGGACACCGTTGCGGATATGCTGGAGCAGACGGTGGCCTTTACCGTGTTCAATCGCCGTCCGGACGAATTTGTCCATGCCTCACCGTTCAAGAACCTGTTTGTGATGCCCTCCAGCCCGGAGCTGGATTTTCTCGAGCGCAAGCTGGAGGCCAAGCACAAGATATACAAGCTGAGGGAAGCCCTGAAAAAACTGGGTGAATCCTTCGATGCGATCTACATCGATACCGCGCCGGCGCTCAATTTCTATACCCGGTCTGCCCTGATTGCAGCCCAGCGCTGCCTGATACCCTTCGACTGTGACGATTTTTCCCGTCAGGCGCTGTACAACATCCTCAACGAGATTCGTGATCTGCAGGAAGATCACAACGAGGATCTTGTTGTCGAAGGGATTGTTGCCAACCAGTTCCAGCCGCGGGCCAGCCTGCCCAAGCAGCTGGTCAGGGAGCTTACCGAGGAGGGCTTGCCGGTTCTGCCTGTGCGTCTCTCAAGTTCCGTGAAGATGAAAGAGTCCCACCAGAGCCGGCAGCCCCTGATTCACATGGCACCCAAGCACCCGCTGACGCGCCAGTACGAGGACCTGTTCCGGGTTCTGCATGGCGAAACCGTGGAGCTTGAGCCGCTTAACGATTGAAGCGAGACTGATATGACCGAATCCGGTAACCCGGTCGGGCAGGTTGCGGACTGCCTTCTGAACATTGAGATGGAGTTGCGGCAGCTGGGGCTCTGGGAGTCAGAGCCGCCACCGGACGAGGCGTTCCAGAGTGCGCAGCCCTTTTGCATCGATACGCTGGAATTTACCCAGTGGCTGCAATTTGTCTTTGTGGAAAGAATGAAGATCATTATCGAAAACGACCACCCGTTGCCCTCGGCCTCCGGCATAGCGCCGATGGCCGAAGAGCATTTCCGGGGGCGACCGGAGTCCGGTAGCAGGCTGGTTCGGGAGCTGGAGGTGATCGATCGCCTGCTTAGCGGGGAGTGATCAGTCCAGTCTCATTGACAGGTCGACAGCCTTCAAATCCTTGGTCAGCGCGCCAATCGAGATGAAGTCCACGCCGGTTTCGGCGATCGGCACCAGGGTGTCGGCATTGATTCCCCCGGATGCCTCCAGCTTTGCTTTGCCACCCGTGGTAGCGACCGCGGTCCGCATGTCTTCAAGTGAGAACTCATCCAGCATGATGATGTCTGCACCCGCTTTAAGGGCCTGTTCCAGCTCGTCAAGGTTCTCGGTTTCCACCTCCACCGGTTTGCCCGGTGCAATCCGGTGGGCGGCTTCAATAGCTTGGGCAATGGAGCCGCAGGCGGCAATGTGATTTTCCTTGATCAGGAAGGCATCCCACAGCCCGATCCGGTGATTGAAGCAGCCGCCACAGGTTACAGCGTATTTCTGGGCCAGGCGCAGACCGGGCAGGGTTTTACGGGTATCCAGCAGTCGAACACCGGTGTGTGCAACCCGGGCGGCATAGCCCGCGCAGGCGGTCGCAACGCCAGACAGGGACTGGAGCCAGTTCAGAGCCGCGCGTTCGGAGCTCAGCAGGCTTCGTGCCGAACCCTGCATGGTAAACAACACCTGATCCGGTGACACGGTCTCTCCATCGGCCACCTGCCAGTTCAGCTCAACGGCCGGATCCACCTGTCGGAAAACCTCGTCCACCCACTCCCTGCCCGCGATGGTGGCGGTTTCCCGCGTAATTGCCCGCCCTGTTGCCTGTTTGTCGGCTGGTATCAGTCTGGCCGTAATGTCGCCATCGCCGATGTCCTCCCGCAGACTCTGGGCAACATTTTCAATTCTGGCCTGGCGGAGGAGTTCAGGGGCAATCATAGGGCAAAAAGTCCGGTGCAGTGGGTTGACGGCGTTTCAGGCTGTCAATTCTAAAGCGCCGCCGGTGAATCGCCAAACTCTTGGGGCTGGGCTGCTAAACTGTGATGCACGTCAGGTCTACACAAAAGGTGACAAATTCTGACACAACCTGACGTGGGCAGCTCGTATCATGTGAAGTGGAGAAATAAACAGGCAATTGTGTAATACAAGGCGGAGCAGCGAGATGGTGCACGATAACAAGGTTGTCAGCTTTTCAGGCCGGAAACCGCCCGCCCGGTTTTCTTTGCCTGCGTCCCTCGTGCGCCTGCGTGACGCATCGGGTCAGTCCCTCAAGTCCGTTCTTGCCAGTTTTTTCGATCGTGCCGATGATGCCCTGTTTGAACTCGCGGACAGAGCCGGCTCCAACCTCGACCAGACCGCCTACTTTGATGCCATGCGGGAGCTCAGGCTTCGTCGCAAGGCCATGGTGGTCTCGATCCTCCAGTATGTCAGCCAGGCCTTCAATGAAATCGGCAGGTTCCAGCCCCAGCAAAGTGCCAGGTCGCTGGATGAAGTTGACGAGGACTCTCTCAGCCTCGTTGACCATTCCCAGCTTGAGCAGCAGGTGGCAGTCGATAATCTCATAAATAAACTCCGGAACCGTTATACCGAACAGATCCGTCTGCTTACCGTCCGGGTGGGGCATCTGGTGCCGGGTATCGAGCTGAAAGACGCACAAATGCCGCTGAGCCCGGAAATCATCTGTGGTGGTGTTGCCGAGGCCTGTGCCGACCTCGACATTGATATCCGGGCCAAGCTGGTGGTTCTGAAGCTGTTTGATCGCCTGCTTGCCGATACCCTCGGTGATTTCTACAAAGAAGCCAATCGCACCTTGATCAGTGAAGGCGTAATGCCTGACATGAAACGACCGCCCACCGGCAAGGTGCCCTCCCGCTCCGGTCAACGTGGGTCAGGAGAGAGTTCAGTGCCGACCAGTGCCAGCGGTCAGGCGGATTCTGCCAGCGAGAGTCAGGGTATGTCTCAATCACAGGCCACTTTCTCGGAGCTCAGCGCGCTGTTGCATCGCGGTGAGTCCAATGCTGTCACTGGCGGATCCTCGGTCGGCGAAAGCTACATTGATACCGACAGGCTTATGGCCCGTTTGACTGAAGCGCAGTCGAGCAGCAGGCAATGGGGTGAAGGTACCGTTGTACCTCTGAACGAGCAGCTTCAACCCATCCTGCGTTCCGGCGATGGCAACAGCCTGAGCGTTGGGCAGGTCGACAGTGACGTGATCAATCTGGTTTCCATGCTGTTCGACTTTATTCTGGAAGATCGCCAACTGCATCCGGTGATGAAAGCATTGATCGGGCGCCTGCAGATTCCGGTGCTGAAAGTGGCGCTTAGTGACAAGAACTTTTTCAACCGGGGCGGTCACCCGGTTCGAAAACTGCTTAACGAGCTGGCACTCTCGGCCATTGGCTGGACCGAGAAGAAGGCCGGGCAAAGAGACCCGCTTCGGGACAAAATCGAATCGGTGGTAGATCGGGTTCTGACAGAGTTCACTACCAACGTCTCCCTGTTCGAGGAGTTGCTCAAAGATTTCAGCCACTTCATGGATCTCGATCGCCGGCGTCGTGAGCTCGTCGAGCAACGTCTTCGGGATGCTGAAGAAGGGCGGGCTCGACAGGAGCGGGCGTCCCAGGCGGCGGAAGGCTTGGTTAAGGAGCTGACAGAGCAGCGGGACGTGCCCGAACCGGTTGCCGGCCTCCTGAGCGAAGCCTGGACCCGGTACCTGCAATGGGTTGTCCTCCGGGAGGGCGAGGAAAGCGACCGGTGGCAGCACGCCCGGAACCTGACCGAGCAGTTGGTCTGGAGTGTGGATCCGCGCCCGGTCACTGATACCACCAGGTCAGATCTGCTGAGGGCAATACCGGCCATTGTGGACGACCTTCGCAAGGCACTGCAGGATATTTCCTGGGACCCGTTTGCCACCGATGCGGCGATTCGCGACCTTGAACTTGCCCATGTGGATGTTTTCCAGCGATTGGTGACGGCTCCGTCCAGGCCGGAATCACCTTCGGAACCAGAGGATCTGCTCGTTCCGGAGCCCGCTGCTGAGCAGCCCGTCGAGCCCCCTGAGCCGGCGGCCGAAGACGCTGTCAAAGCAACGCCCTCGCCGGCCGAGCCTGAAGTGCCTGTTTCTGTGGTCAGCGAGGCTGCCTCCCAGGCGGACGCTGAAACGCAGACTGCTTCAGTATCTCCAGAGTGGCTGTCAAAGGCCGAAAGCCTGCGTGTGGGTTCCTGGATTGAACTTACCCGCGACGAAACCCGGGTGCGCTGTAAGCTTGCGGCCTTTATCAAGGCCACTGGCAAATATATCTTTGTGAATCGCAGTGGCGCGAAGGTGGCAGAGTATCTGCGTCAGGAACTGGCCGCCGACATGGAATTCGGGAAAATCAGCATGCTGGATGATGGTCTGATCTTCGACCGGGCACTGGAGTCGATCATCGACAACCTGCGCAGCAGCCGCAAGGACTGATTCGTAGCAACCGTGGCAACTTTGTGATTCAATCAGAGGCTGTAATGCTCTGAAACTTTTGGAATTACTTTGCCCGATTCAGACGTTTTTTCCGAACGCCCTTCCGCCTCCGGTACCGATGGAAATTCGCTTCGCGAAACCGGGCAGATTTCCTTCGCCCGCTGGACCCCTTCGCCGAATTTCGGGCCTCGTCCGGATGGAGCGGGCATCTCTCTTCTGGTCGTCCACAATATCAGCCTGCCTCCGGGCCAGTTTGGTGGCCGCGAAATAGAAGACTTCTTCTGCAACCAACTCGACCATTCTGCGCACCCCTACTTCAAGACTATCGAGGGCGTCCAGGTGTCTGCGCACCTGCTGATTCGCCGCGATGGCGCGCTGGTGCAGTTTGTCAGCCTGCTTGATCGGGCCTGGCATGCCGGCCGATCGTGTTTTGAAGGGCAGGAGGAATGCAATGATTTTTCCATCGGGATTGAGCTGGAAGGGACCGACGACAACCCTTACACCACCGAGCAATATCGCATGCTGGCGAAAGTGGCGGACCTGATTATGACGGCCTGGCCGGATATCACGGCCAATCGGATTACCGGGCACTGCGACATTGCGCCCGGCAGGAAGAGCGATCCCGGCCCGGCTTTTGACTGGCGGTATTTCCGGTCAGCCCTGGAAATAGTCCGAGGATCGGGGAGGAACGTCTGAATGGTATTTGTTGTGTTTCTTCTGGCCTACATGGTACGCAGGCGTCTGGATTCCCTGGACATGCTGTCTGGCGATGAGGTCTGGCGCCGTTGGTTCCGCTACGGCAGCCGGGTCAGGGCGGGCCATGAATCGGGGATAGCAACCGGGCTGGCACTGATCCTGTTGCCGGCCCTGATACTTGGGCTTGCGGAATACCTGCTGGTGTCTTCTGGCTGGAGAATGGCGGCTTACCCGCTGGAGTTCCTGGTGCTGGTCGTCCTTATGGGAACGCCGGGCTGGCGACAGGTACTGCGGGCCTATGCGGAGGCGTGGCATCGGGGAGACATGCAGTCGGCCTGGCATCATGTGAAAGACCTTCTTCCGGCCGATGAACGGGGAGCCGCAGTGTCTCCCGAGGCCATGCACCTCTCCCTGTCCAAGGCACTGATGGTTTCGGTGTTCCAGCGCTTTTTTCTGGTGGCTTTCTGGTATGTGGTTGGCGGTATCGGTCTCGCGGTCCTGGCGCGTGGGCTGGTAGCGCTCGCCGAGCAATGGCCGCAGGCGCCGGCCAGGCCCAGGTTTGCAAAAATGTCCGACCTTGCCGGCTGGATTCCTGCCAGGCTTTTGTCGTTAACGTTCGGAATTGCCGGAGATCTGGCCGGGTGGCTGCGTGAAACTCGCCAGACTCTGACCGGAATCTCCAAAAAAGCGGGCGAGGTACTCATGATTTCGGCCAACGGGTCGTTAACCGGGTATGCACTGGATCCAGCGAGGTTTTCCCGGATTCACCCGGATGAGTGGACAGCGTTTGGGGGAAGGAGTCTGCGAGCGGTAAGGGATCTGCTGAACAGAAGCATGCTGGTATGGATATGCATACTCGCCCTGCTGGTTATTTCCGGCGTCGTTTAGCTCGGATTTTATAAAACATTACGGTTTAACAACAAATAAAGCTTAAGTTTTTAAGACTTTAGGCGACAATAGAAGAAAAGAATTAACGTTCAGTGGTTGTTTGCCAGCACGAGGGTCCCTGTGAAGCAACTCATTAATCCTGCCATTGCCCTGATGAACCGGCTCCCGATGGTCTACAAGTTCAGTCTCATCAGCATTCTGTTCCTTTTACCAATTGGCGGGCTGTCCTGGCTTGCCATTTCCGAGCTGAATCGCTCGGTTCAGACCATGACCCGGGGTGTCGAGGGTCTGGAGCAACTCCAGCAAGTGGATCGGCTGGTGGATGCGGCGATGGATTATCGAGACTATCGCTCACCGGCGATCATCAAGGATGAGAGTGCCATTACCGCAGTTTCCGAAGAAGCGGCCACTGAGATTGACAGCCTGCTGGCGGCTCTGACCGCAGAAGAGCGCTCGTTTGATACGACTGGCTCCTGGGCCGATCAGGTTGAAGGCCTTCGCCAGGAGTGGGAAGCATTGCGGGCCGATGACAATTATCAGGGCAGCTTCGATCCTCAGTTCAAGTATTATCAGGAATTCGTCCAGAAGGCACAGGCGCTGCTTTCGGCCACCATTGAAATCTCTGGTTTGGGGCAGGGGGCCTCAAGAGAAAACCAGTTGATTCTGGGCCTGATCCAGGACTCTCTCCCGGCTGCACGCACCGTGATCGGTCGGGCAAAATCCTACGGAATATTCGCACTGGTCGAGGGGCAGGTGGGTTACGCCCTGAGCGAAACCCTGAACGAAATCTATGACCAGTTGACCAATCGCACCTCCTTGCTTTCACCGGCTTTGGCTCTTGCTTCTGAAGCATCGCCGGCCCTTGCCAATCAGGCAGGCAACGCCATTCAACGGGTTGACGAGAGTTTGATGGTGGTTCGGGATCATCTGGATCTGAACGTGATAACGCCCATGCGTCTGGAAATGCCCTGGACCGAATACGACGATCTGATGTCCGGGCAGTTGGCCCACTACGACGACGTTAAGACGGCTGCCTTCAGCGTGGTCGACTCGAACCTTCGCGCACGGCTCGAGAGTGAGATCAACCAGCGTCGCCTGATCGTGGTTGCCCTGATCGCCGTGCTGCTTGTGGTTGTCTATCTCTACATCGGCTTCTTCATGTCCGTACGCACTGCCATCAACCGCTTCAGCGAAGCCGCGCGGAACGTTGCCGCCGGCGATATGACCACGCACATCAGTTTGCGCAACCGCGATGAGCTGGGCGAGTTGACGACGGAATTCAATAACATGACCGACCGGATCGCCGAGCTGATCCGCTCTGTCAGCCGGACTACGGCGGACGTAGACCAGCAGGCCACGCGGGTCAATGACACCGCTGCGGCCAACAGCGAAGCGGTTGCGCGTCAGATGGAAGAAAGCGGCCAGATCAATGAAGCCATGAATCAGATGGTTGAGGCGGTTCATGAAGTCACCGAAAGCGCGCACCGAGTTGCGGACAGCGCGAGCAATGCCGAACAGGACACAGAAACCGGCCGGGGCGTGGTGGCCGACACGGTTGAAACCATCAACAAGCTGGCAGGTGAAATCTCAGGTGCGGTGGAAGTGATCAACCGGGTCAGCAAGGACAGTGACAACATCAGTCAGGTGCTGGTCGAGATCAAGGCCATCGCCGAGCAAACCAACCTGCTCGCCCTGAACGCCGCGATCGAGGCGGCCCGAGCCGGGGAGCAGGGGCGAGGATTCGCGGTGGTTGCCGATGAGGTTCGCTCGCTGTCACAGCGCACGCACAAATCGACGGAAGAAATCGAAGGCATGATTTCCCGTCTCCAGAGCGGAGTCAAAGACGCGGTGTCGGCCATGACCAACAGCCGGGACGTGACCGAGGCAACGGTGCAGAAGTCTGGAGAGGTGACAGAAGCCCTGGACAGAATCGCCAAGGGCATCTCTGTGATCGTGGATATGAGTCACCAGATCGCCCAGGCCGCCGAAGAGCAGTCTGCCGTTGCGAAAAACGTGAACTCGAACGTTGAGCAGATTGGCGAGCTGGGCCATAAAACAGCCGCCAATGCTGAAGAAACCCTGGGTTCTTCCAGAGAAATGTCGCAACTGACAGCGTCGCTTCAGCGTCTGGTGGAAGCGTTCAAGGTCTGACCGGCGGACCTTTGCGCGCGATCGGGTGCATAAAAAATCCGGCCCTCAGAGGCCGGATTTTTTTTGTTCCCAGAGAATCTCTTCGCCACCCTCGCGCCGGGCCAGTACGCGGGCGATGACAAACAACAGATCCGAGAGACGGTTCAGGTAGTGTCGGGAAGCGGTGTTGATCGAGTCCTCATGGCCGAGGGCGACGACAACCCGCTCTGCACGACGGCAGACCGCCCGGGCAAGGTGACATTGGGCGGCGCCGGGACTGCCACCGGGCAGGACAAAATTCTTCAGCGGTGGCAGGCCTTCGTTTTGCCGGTCCAGGGTGCCTTCCAGCCATTCGATGTGTTCGTCACCAATCACACGGCTGCCGGGGATGGCAAATTCGCCCCCCAGGTCAAACAGATGATGCTGAATGCGGCGCAGGCTCTCCACCAGTTCGTCGTCGCTGTCCAGGGTTTCGATTAGCAACCCGATATGGCAGTTGAGTTCATCAGCGGTGCCCATGGCTTCAACTCGCTGGGCATTCTTGGCAATCCGGTTGCCATCGGCCAGGCCCGTGGAGCCATCATCTCCGGTGCGGGTGTAAATCTTGGAAAGGCGGTTGCCCATCAGTCTGCTCCTGTTAATGTGACGACAGTTGTTGTACCCGTTCGGTCAGCATTTGGTTCACCGGCGTGTCGATACCGAGTTCTTTTCCGAGTTTTGCCAGATACCCGTTGATAAAGTCTATCTCGGTTTGGCGTTTCCGGAGAACATCGGCACGCATCGACGATGTGTTACCGGCGGTGTTTTGAGCGACCTGTTCAATGCGTTGGCGCAGGGAATCCGGTGTTTCCGTGATCTGGACGGCGGCGCTCATCAGATCTGACAATTCCCGGCAAAGCTCCTCGATGGTGTCCTGATATAGCCCTGCAGACAGGATGTCGCCATTGGGGCAGTTCAGGATCGCGGTGTAGGGATTGATGCCCGCATTGATGATCAGTTTCTGCCAGAGTCGCTGGAGGATGGCCGGCTCCGGATGAATGGCCAGGCCGGAGTCTTCCAGCATGGCGACCGCGCGGTCCACCGAGAATCTGGCCTGCTCTGTCAGCGGACCCACCCAGGTATCGCCGGTACCGGCATGGACGAGAAGCCCCGGTTCAGGTCGATTTGCGCCCTCGGTGGTGCTTGCGGCCAGGATCGGGCGCTCCGGCCACCGCTCGGCGACAGCTTGCTGGCTGCCCAGTCCGTTCTGGAAAAGCAGGATGGGGGTTTCAACGGGTAATTGGTCGATCGCGCCTGCTAAGGCGCTCAGGGTATCACCGGCCTTGGTTGTCACCAGCATCAGGTCCGGCGTGTCGCCGGTCCTGAGGAAAGGAATCTGTATGGAGGATTCCGGCCCCTCAAAGGGCCGGAAACGGTAATCGATGCTTGAGTCGGTGGGCTCGCCCGGTCTGGCCATGAAGGCAACGCAACCGTTGGGTAGCATTGCGCCCCAGAGCCTGCCCAGAGAGCCTGCACCGAGAATACCGATCATGCCGGTTACATGGCCTCGATATCGGCCCTTTGCTGGCTCAGGCGGGCCTGGCTGCTTTGGGCGTCCCGGAGTTTTTCCTGTTCCTTCTCGACCACCTCGGCCGGAGCCTTGGCCGTGAACTTCTCGTTACCCAGTTTACCCTCCAGGCGACCGATCTCTTTCTGCAGGCGTTCCAGCTCCTTGTCCAGACGCTTGAGTTCGGCATCCTTGTCAATCAGGCCGGCCATGGGAACCAGTACTTCCATGTCTCCCACCAGTTGGGTGGCAGACATGGGGGCTTTGTCACCCTCAAACCAGTCCAGGCTCTCCAGCTTGGCCAGGGAGCTCAGGAACTGGCGATTGTCATTCATGCGGCGCTGATCCTCGGTGTCTTTGCCACGCAGCAATACCGGAATCTTCTTCGCCGGCGAGATGTTCATTTCGCCCCGGATGTTGCGCACGGCAACGATCACGCCCTTGAGCCACTCAATATCAGCGGTAACCGCTGAATCCTGCTTGGTGGCATCCGGTTGCGGGTAGGCCTGCAGCATGATGCTGTCGCCAGTCTTGCCGGCCAGGGGCGCGATCCGCTGCCAGATTTCCTCGGTGATAAACGGCATCATCGGGTGCGCCAGGCGCAGAACGGATTCCAGTACGCGCACCAGGGTGCGACGGGTGCCACGTTTGGCTTCGGCACTGGCGTCTTCATCACTGAGCACAGGCTTGGACAGCTCCAGATACCAGTCGCAGTATTCGTTCCAGATGAACTCATAGAGCGCGTAGGCCGCCAGATCGAAGCGGTACTGGTCCAGGTGACGGATCACGTCCTGCTCGCAGCTCTGCAGCTCGCTGATGATCCAGCGGTCTGCCAGAGACAGTTCCACGGGCTCGTCATTCACACCACAGTCTTCGCCTTCGGTGTTCATCAACACGTAGCGGGCTGCGTTCCAGAGCTTGTTACAGAAGTTGCGGTAGCCTTCCAGGCGCTTCATATCCCAGTTGATGTCGCGGCCGGTCGTTGCCATGGCGGCAAGGGTGAAGCGCAGGGCATCGGTGCCGTGGGCGGTGATGCCCTCCGGGAATTCCTTCTTGGTGCGCTTGCCGATTTTCTCGGCCAGCTTGGGCTGCATCAGGTTGCCGGTTCGTTTCTCCAGCAGGTCATCCAGGCTGATGCCGTCGATCATGTCCAGCGGGTCGATCACGTTACCCTTGGACTTGGACATCTTGTCGCCGTGCTCATCACGGATAAGGCCGGTGACATAGACGGTATGGAAGGGTACCTGGGGGCTGCCGTCCTCGTTCTTCATGAAGTGCATGGTCATCATGATCATCCGGGCAACCCAGAAGAAAATGATGTCGAAGCCGGTGACCAGGACGTCGGTCGGATGGAAGGTTTTCAGGCGCTCGGTGATCTCTGGCCAGCCCAGGGTGCCGAACGTCCACAGGGCAGAGCTGAACCACGTATCAAGAACGTCTTCATCCTGCTCGAGGGCGACATTGGCGTCCAGGTTGTGCTTCTGGCGCACTTCATGTTCGCTGCGGCCCACGTAGATATTGCCGTCGGCGTCGTACCAGGCCGGAATGCGGTGGCCCCACCAGAGCTGGCGCGAGATACACCAATCCTGGATATCGCGCATCCAGGCGAAGTACATATTCTCGTACTGCTTGGGTACGAACTGGATACGACCGTCTTCCACCGCTTCAATAGCCGGCTTGGCCAGGGTCTTGGCATCGGCAAACCACTGGTCGGTGAGCATGGGCTCGATAATCAGGCCCGACCGGTCACCGCGGGGGACGCTGAGCACATGGTCCTCGATATTCTCGACCAGCCCCTCGGCCTCCATATCGGCAACAATTTGCTTGCGCGCCGCCTCGCGGGTCAGGCCAGCGTAGGCGCCCGGCATGGTGCCGTCGAGTTCGGTGTTTTCGGTGCCGTCGGCATTGAACACCTCGGCCACGTCCCGGATGTTGGCGTCCTGGGTCATGACGTTAATCATCGGCAGGTTGTTGCGCTTGCCCACGGCATAGTCGTTGAAGTCGTGGGCCGGCGTGATCTTCACGCAACCGGAGCCTTTCTCCGGATCGGCATGATGGTCGGCAACGATGGGAATACGGCGGTTCACCAGCGGCAGAATTACGTGCTTGCCAATCAGGTGCTGATAACGCTCGTCTTCCGGATGCACGGCCACGGCCGTATCACCGAGCATGGTTTCCGGCCGGGTAGTGGCAACGACCAGGTAATCCTTGCCATCCCGGGTTTGCGCGCCGTCAGCCAGCGGGTAACGCAGGTGCCAGAAAAAGCCTTTTTCTTCCTTGTTTTCCACTTCCAGATCGGAGATGGCGGTGTGCAGTTTCGGGTCCCAGTTCACCAACCGCTTGCCGCGATAGACAAGTCCCTCGTCGTACAGGCGGATAAACACTTCCTGAACGGCTTTGTAGAAGCCGTCGTCCATGGTGAAGCGTTCGTTGTCCCAGTCCACGGAATTGCCAAGGCGGCGGATCTGGCGGGTGATGGTGCCCCCGGAGTGCTCTTTCCAGTCCCAGATGCGCTTGATGAATTCTTCCCGGCCCAGATCGTGGCGGGTCTTGTCCTCTTCCGCAGCGAGTTTGCGCTCAACCACCATCTGGGTGGCAATGCCGGCGTGGTCGGTACCAACCGTCCACAGTGCGTTACGGCCCTGCATGCGCTTGAAGCGGGTGAGGGTGTCCATGATGGTGTGCTGGAACGCGTGGCCCATGTGCAGGCTGCCGGTTACGTTGGGCGGCGGGATAGCGATGCTGTAGGACTGGCCTTCACCGCTGGGGCGGAAGTACCCTTTGGATTCCCAGTTTTCGTACCACTGGCGCTCGATGTTTTCTGGCTGGTAGGTTTTTTCCATGGGGTTCTGCAGTGACCGTTGGTTGATTCACAAGGGAAAATTGAGACGCACGATTATACATGGTCGCCCTGTTTGCGGCGAACCTAACGCTTCCTCTGATCATGCACCCGGGGTTCAATCCCCAGTGCCCGCAATTGCTTGAAGTGTGACCGCGCCTGATTAAGAACATTCGGGTCGTTATGGGCAACCAGGGCCAGTCGCTTGAACCGGTCGGCATCCGCCGGCAAGGTTGCGGAGAGAATGATCACGGTGTCCCAATCCTCTGGCGCCGGCGGGCAAAGCAGAATGCCAACGGGGTCGGAGCAGGTTGTGGCGGAGTCCGGAACAACGCTATGGGGGATGAATGCGTCCGGGCTGAAGTTCCAGAGCAGGTCGTCCAGCTCATCTGCGTGTTGCATGGTATCGCACACGACGCACACGCGGTCGCCCTGCTGCCAGGCTTTGTCCACGAGTTTTGCAGCGTGGAGATTGCGTGCGGCGGGCGTGTTCTGGGCAAGGATGTGAAACCAGTAGCGCTGGTTCCGGTCTTCCTGTCCGGAGTGGCCGGCAGCCGGGCTGCCGGTCTCCGAAGAGCTGGAGGGCTTACTTTCCTGCATGGGACATCAGGTAGTCGACCAGCATGGGCACCGGGCGACCGGATGAGCCCTTGGCTTTGCCGGAGTGCCAGGCGGTGCCGGCGATGTCCAGGTGCGCCCAGCGATAGTCCTTGGCAAAGCGGGAAAGGAAACAGGCCGCTGTTATGGTCCCTGCAGGGCGGCCACCGATGTTGGCCATGTCGGCAAAGTTGCTGTCGAGCTGGCTCTGGTATTCGTCCCAGAGCGGCAGGCGCCATGCCCGGTCACCGGCACGCTCGCCGGCGGCAAGAAGCTCGTTGGCAAGTTCATCGTTGTTGGCCAGCAGGCCGGTGGCGTGATTGCCAAGTGCAATGATGCAGGCGCCGGTCAGGGTCGCCAGATCGATGACGGCGGCCGGGTCAAACTTCTTCACGTAGGTGAGGGCATCGCACAATACCAGGCGCCCCTCGGCGTCGGTGTTGAGGATTTCAACAGTCATGCCGGAGAGCGTGGTCACGATGTCGCCAGGGCGGGAAGCGCCGCCATCCGGCATGTTCTCTGCTGCGGCAATCACAGCCACCACGTTGATCTTGGGTTGGGTTTCGGCGAGCACTTTCATGGCGCCGAAGACACTGGCGGAGCCGCCCATGTCGTACTTCATTTCATCCATGCCCTCGCCGGGCTTGAGGCTGATACCGCCGGTGTCGAAGGTGATACCTTTGCCCACAAGTACGTGGGGCTTGTCCTTGGCCTTGCCACCACGGTATTCCATCACGATCAGTCGCGGCGGTTGGGTGCTGCCTTTGCCCACGGCCAGGATGGTGTTCATGCCCATCTTTTCCATCTGCTTTTCGTCAAGCACTTCGGTCTTGATGCAGTCGTAATCCTTGGCCAGCTTCTTGGCTTGCTGAGCCAGCCATTCCGGGTGGCAGATGTTGGGCGGCGTGTTGCCCAGATCCCGGGTGAGATTCATACCACGGCCGGTGGCCAGGCCGAGGTTGAAGGCATCCTTGAGGGCCTTGCCGGCACTGGAGGCATGCACAATAGCTTTGTTGAGCTTCCGGGCGGCGGGTTTTTCGCTCTTGAAGTCGCTGAAGGTGTAAAGCTGATCTTCAAGGGTCCGGCCAATCAGGCTGAGACGGGCTGCTTCAGAACTCACAGCTTCTTCGCCGGTTACAGGGGTATCTGCGAGGGCGATGGCGACGCTTTTGGACGGACCGTCCTTGAGCGCGGTCATCATCGCGATCAACGCTTTACGGTAGTTGGCGGGGCTGCGATCTTCATCCTTGCCAGTACCAACCACAAGCAGGCGAGTCCAGGGCTGATCGGTCAGGGGAATGGTCAGCGTCGTGGCATTCTTGCCGGACAGGTCACCGGCCTTCTGGAGTGTCTTGATCATCCCGCCCAGAGCCTCATCGGCCTGATTCGTCGAATCGGGCCAGGTGCCTTTCTCAGGCAAGCCAACTACGAGACAGTCTGCTTTGGTGCTGGCGATGGCTTTACTGCTCAGGCTGAAATTCATGGCAACTCCTGTTGATTGTTCACGAGGCTCCCGCCGGCGGCGGGAATCGTTCTTGATTGTGATCTAGTCTAGCATTGGGGCTTGCGGGGAAATTATCAAGCGATTGGCGCCGCTTCCGTGCCTGTGTGTGCCTTCATGCCGGTGTAATGCCGCTACTCTGTCATTCGGCACCAAGGTTACATAGAATACGCGCAGTTCCCAGCGACCTCCACGTTTCAGCGGATACCGCCAGAGAGACCGATTTGAGCATCATTTTCCGTTACCTCATACGCCAGATCATGATCAGCATGGTTGCCGTTTCGGGCATCCTGCTGCTGGTGTTCATGAGTGGCCGTTTCCTGAAATATCTCGACAGTGCGGCCCAGGGCAGCATTTCGGCCGGTGTGCTGCTGGAGATCATGGCCTTTCGGTTTCCGGGTTTTCTTGAGCTGATTCTGCCCCTCGGGCTGTTCATCGGTATCCTGCTCGCCTATGGGCGTATGTATCTCGAAAGCGAAATGACGGTCCTGTCCGCCTGTGGGGTGAGTGACAAGGCACTGTTGGGAAAAACGCTTCTGGGCAGTCTGCCAGTGATGATCATTGTCGGTGCCATGAGTCTTTACGTGTCGCCCTGGGGAATGAATCAGGTTCAGGAAATTCTGAACGAACAACGAAAGGCAACCGAGTTTGAAATGCTTGCGCCCGGGCGCTTCCAGGATTTTTCCTCTGGCGGACGGGTGACCTATACCGAGGCTTTGAGTGAAGACAAGCGCCAGTTGCAGGGCGTTTTTATCGCCGAGTACGCGCCGGACGGGCGTGGCCTGACGATCATAACCGCAGATTCCGGCTCCCAGCTGATCGATCCGGAAACCGGCAGCCGTTTTCTCATTCTGGAAAACGGCGGTCGCTTTGAGGGCGCCGCGGGCCAGCTGAATTACAATGTGATCGATTTCGAAGCCTACGGTCTGAAGATTGAGGGCGGCGAGGCTGGCACCAAGCAGCGGGAAGAGGGCGCCAGTACCTGGAGCCTGATGCAGTCAGACCGCCTGGAAGATCGTGCGTTGCTGCACTGGCGTTTTTCGCTGCCGCTCATCGTGCCAATTGTGACGTTGCTGGCAGTGAGGCTGAGCCGCGTGAATCCACGCCAGGGCCGGTTCTTTCATCTGTTACCGGCAATGCTTG
This sequence comes from Marinobacter sp. L-13, assembly GCF_056857715.1. NCBI lineage: Bacteria > Pseudomonadati > Pseudomonadota > Gammaproteobacteria > Pseudomonadales > Marinobacteraceae > Marinobacter > Marinobacter sp. L-13. The sequence goes on along the minus strand of NZ_JBSXNQ010000047.1, from coordinate 18,573 downwards.
TCTACATTACTTATCTCGGGCTGCTCATTGTCGCCCGGGACTGGCTGGCGGCCGGCAAGGTCCCGGAATGGCTGGGCATGCTCTGGGTCCACGCGTTGTTCCTCGGCTTCGGGCTATGGCTTCAGTTCGGCCCAGCGTGGTTGTACCGCCGGCGCCTGATTCGGGATGGGGGTGCTCGTGCGCAAGATTGACGGGTATGTAATGCGCACGGTTGGCGGTGCGATGTTCCTCGTGATGATGGTGGTGTTGTCCCTTGATCTCATTTTTGCGTTCATCGCCGAACTGGATGACATCCGCAACAACTACCAGATCCAGGACGCACTCTGGTATGTCTTTCTGACCCTGCCAAGACGAATCTACGATTATCTGCCGCTGGGTGCCTTCATGGGCTGCCTGGTGGGCCTGGGTTCTATGGCCAGTTCCTCGGAGTTGACGGTTGTACGGGCTGCCGGCGTATCGCTCAAGCGTATTGTCTGGTCCGCAATGAAGCCGGCGCTGGTTATCGTGGTTATGGGTGTATTGATAGGCGAATATCTGGCTCCGCCTGCCGAGCGCGTGGCCCAGAGTTACAAGGCGGTGGCATTGGGCGCCGGTAGCAACGTGGCGTCGGCTTCGGGGGTCTGGCACAAGGAAGGGGATTCATACATCCATCTGAATGCCGTGCAACCGAATGGCGTCCTGCATGGAGTGTCGCGTTTCCAGTTTGATGATGATCGGCAGCTGCTGGCCGCAAGTTTTGCGGAGCGAGCGATTTATCAGGGCGACCACTGGTTGCTGGAGAATGTTCGCACCACGAGCTTCGAGGATGATCGGACAGTACGCGTTGACGACCGGACCCTGCGCTGGGAAACCGGCCTCTCGCCCGGCGTTCTCAGCGTGTTGATCGTGAAGCCTGAGAATCTTTCGATGACCGGACTCTACACATACGCCACCTATCTTGGCGAGCAAAGCCTCAACGCCTCCCGCTATTGGCTGGCGTTCTGGAAGAAGGCGCTCATGCCTCTGGGAACGGCGGTCATGGTGCTGGTGGCAATATCCTTCATCTTTGGGCCGTTGCGCTCGGTAACCATGGGATTCCGGGTGTTTACCGGGCTGTTGGTGGGGCTTCTGTTCAAATATATGCAGGATTTTCTTGGGCCAATGAGCCTTGTATACGGGTTCAACCCAATGCTTGCGGTGCTGGTGCCCATCGCGGTAAGCGCCGTGGCTGGTGGCATCCTGATGCGGCGGGCTGGTTGACCAGCCCTGCTATCCCACCGGCTAAACCATTACTTTTTGGTCGCTTCTTTGGGTATGGATACAACCACGCTGTCAGAGAGGCGGTCGGTAATGGACAGACCATTGATCGGATAGAACAGCGCAACAATAGCCGGGATGCCCAGAAACAGGGTGGCAGCTCCGAGGTAGTAGCTGCCCAGAAGTGTCAGGAAGATCACAGCCGCCGCCGTCACGTAACGCCTGAGCGCCTTGCTCCAGCTCACCGAAGTACCATCAATGTTTTCAATTCGAATCCGCCAGACCTGCATCCCCAGGGTCTGGCCAATGCGCGTCCAGAAATAGGCAAAGAACAGGTAAAGGATCAGGAACAACGTGAACGTCAGCCCCGGGTCCCCGGAAAGCTGGCCTGCCTCGGCCATCTGTTCGTACCTGTCCCAGCCGGTGATCCAGCCAGCCACCATGGTGTATCCCCAGGTAGCGACAAGCAGCACGGCAATGCTGATCAAACCGTCGTAAATAATGGCAAGGGCACGTTTGAGGGCGGTGGCTGGTGGGAATAGTTCCTCGGCGTCATGGAAGCGTCGGGGCATGGAATCTCCTGTGATGTTTCACGTTTTTCCTGTTCTCGGCGTGTGCTAGAGTAGCGGATTTGCACAAGCATGTAAGTATCCGTATTCAATCGCGGACCGGGCGGCATTTCCGCCGGGTTTCTGGAAAGGTATCAAAGGGCTATGAAAACCGCAGAGTTGCGACAGGCATTCCTCGATTATTTCAAGCAGCAAGGTCACACCATTGTTCCAAGTAGTTCGCTGGTACCTGCGGACGACCCCACATTGTTGTTTACGAATGCGGGAATGAACCAGTTCAAGGACCTGTTCCTGGGTCGTGAAGAGCGCGACTACACCCGGGCAACCTCGTCCCAGAAATGTGTCCGCGCTGGCGGCAAGCACAACGACCTCGAAAACGTCGGTTACACCGCCCGTCACCACACCTTCTTCGAGATGCTGGGCAACTTCAGCTTCGGTGATTACTTCAAGCGGGAAGCCATCAACTACGCCTGGACATTCCTGACCGGCGAGAACTGGCTGAACCTGCCTCAGGAGAAACTCTGGGTTACCGTTTACGCGGAAGACGACGAAGCCTTCGACATCTGGAACAAGGAAATCGGCGTGCCGGCAGACCGTATCGTCCGTATCGGCGATAACAAAGGCGGCCGTTACGCCTCAGACAACTTCTGGCAGATGGGGGACACCGGTCCCTGCGGTCCCTGCACCGAAATCTTCTACGATCACGGCCCGGATGTTGCTGGTGGTCCCCCCGGATCACCGGAAGAGGACGGTGACCGCTACATCGAAATCTGGAACGTGGTGTTCATGCAGTACAACCGCACCGCTGACGGTGAGATGTTGAAGCTGCCCAAGCCGTCTGTTGACACTGGCATGGGTCTGGAGCGCATCACGGCGGTTCTGCAGGGTGTTCACAGCAACTATGAAATTGATCTGTTCCAGGATTTGCTGGCAGCCGCCTCACAGATTCTGGGCGGTGCCGCAACCACGGAAGCATCTTTGCGTGTGGTCGCGGACCACATCCGTTCCTGCGCCTTCCTGATCGCGGACGGCGTCATGCCCTCAAACGAGGGGCGCGGTTTTGTGCTGCGCCGTATCATTCGCCGCGCGGCACGCCATGGCAACAAGCTGGGTGCAACCGGGCCGTTTTTCTACAAACTCACCGGTGCACTGTGCGAGCTGATGGGCGAGGCCTTCCCGCAGCTGGTCAGCAGCCGCAAACAGATTGAAAAGGTTCTGCTGCAGGAAGAGGAGCAGTTTGCCAAGACGTTGGACAAGGGTTTGCGTCTGCTTGAGCAGGACATTGCCGAACTCAAGGGTACCGAGATTCCGGGTGAGACAATCTTCACGCTTTATGACACCTATGGTTTCCCTGTCGACCTGACCAACGACATCGCTCGCGAACGAGGCCTGACGCTGGATTACGAAGGTTATGAGAAGGCGATGGAAGGTCAGCGCGAGCGCGCCCGGGCAGCCAGCAAATTCGGGATCGACTACAACGCCGCGGGCCTGCAGCTTGAGGGCAAGACCGAGTTCACCGGTTACGATCACATTGACGGCCACGAGAAAATCCGTGCAGTCATCGTGAACGGCGAGGAAAAGACCGCCGAAGCCGGTGATGAGGCCGTTGTGGTGCTCGAGCGCACGCCGTTCTATGCCGAGTCTGGTGGCCAGGTCGGCGATACTGGTCTGCTGACCTGGAGCGGCGGCCGGTTCAAGGTAACGGACACCCGAAAGGAAGGGGATAACCACCTGCACCTTGGCACCCTGATCGAGGGCGAGCTGTTTCCGGGGCTGGAAGTCGATGCGCGGATTGATCACGCCCGTCGCGAGCGAACCAAGCGTAACCACTCCGCTACGCACCTACTGCACGCGGCCCTTCGCAAGGTACTGGGTGAGCACGTTAGCCAGAAAGGTTCACTGGTGGACCCGGATAAACTGCGTTTCGATTTCTCCCATTTCGAGGCCGTTACTCCGGAGCAGCTTCGCGAGATTGAGCGCCAGGTGAACGAGCAGATCCTGGAAAACAGCCCGGTCCAGACCGAAATTACCGACATGGAAAAGGCCCAGGAAAAGGGTGCCATGGCGCTGTTCGGGGAAAAGTACGGTGATGTGGTTCGGGTACTCAGCATGGGTACCGACAATTACTCCGTTGAACTGTGTGGTGGTACGCACGTTTCCCGTACCGGGGACATTGGTCTTTTCCGTATTACCTCTGAAAGTGGCATATCATCCGGCGTCCGTCGTATCGAAGCCGTTACCGGCATGGGCGCGCTGGACTGGATCGACGGCACCGAGCGTACCCTTCGCGAGGCGGCCCGTCTGGTGAAAGGCTCCCGCGAGTCGGTCATTGAAAAGGTCCAGCAGACGATTGACCGCAACCGTCAGCTTGAGAAGGAAGTGGACGCGCTGAAGGCAAAACTTGCTTCCTCGGCCGGTACCGATCTGGCCAGTACCGCTGTCGACGTCGGCGGGCTCAAGGTGGTGGCTTCCGAGTTGGAAGGTGCTGACCGCAAGGCCCTGATGGAAACGGCCGATCAGCTGAAGAACAAGCTAGGCGAGGGCGTTGTGGTTCTGGCCAGCGTGGAAGATGGCAAGGTGACTCTGGTTGCCGGTGTTACAAAATCGGCCACGGGCCGGATCAAGGCCGGGGACCTCATGAAGCATCTGGCCGCCCAGGTCGATGGCAAGGGCGGGGGGCGACCCGACATGGCTCAGGGTGGTGGCAACGATCCATCCAAGCTGGAGGATGCCCTGGCGGGTGTTGCCGGCTGGGTCGAGAAAAATATCGCTTAAGCAACTGTTTTTGTCGGCGGGCTGGGGTTTATAATCCCGCCCGTTTCTTCTAAGTGGCGGAGTGTCACTCCGCTGTGAGTCCCCGTTTCGGATATTGGGAAAATAATGGCTCTGTTGGTTCAGAAATTTGGTGGCACATCGGTTGGAACAACCGAGCGTATTGAAGCGGTAGCCGAGAAGGTGAGCCGTTTTCGGAAGGAAGGTCATGATGTTGTTGTCGTGGTTTCCGCCATGAGCGGTGAAACCAACCGGCTGATCGCCCTGGCCAACAACATCATGGAGGAGCCGACACCGCGTGAGATGGATGTGCTGGTATCCACTGGTGAGCAGGTAACCATTGCGCTCCTGTCCATGGCGCTGCAGAAGCTCGGTTGTGAAGCGCGGTCCTACACCGGTTCACAGGTGCGCATCCTGACCGACAGCAGCCATACCAAGGCGCGGATCAAACAGATCGATGAGCAGCGTATGCGCGAAGATCTGGATGCTGGTCGAGTGGTTGTGGTTGCCGGATTCCAGGGCATAGACGAGAGTGGAAACATCACTACGCTCGGGCGTGGCGGCTCCGATACCACAGCGGTGGCTCTGGCGGCAGCGCTCAGGGCAGACGAGTGCCAGATCTATACTGACGTTGACGGTGTCTATACAACCGACCCAAGGGTTGTCGACACTGCGCGCAGGCTTGAACGGATTACGTTCGAGGAAATGCTTGAAATGGCGAGTCTGGGTTCGAAAGTGCTCCAGATCCGCTCGGTAGAATTTGCAGGTAAATACAACGTTCCATTAAGGGTTCTTTCCAGCTTCCAGGAAGGCGAGGGCACCCTGATTACTCTTGAGGATGAAAACGCCATGGAACAACCGGTTGTTTCCGGCATCGCTTTTAACCGTGATGAAGCCAAACTGACCATTGCCGGCGTACCGGATACCCCGGGCAGCGCGCTGCGCATTCTGAAGCCGGTGAGTGACGCCAATATCGAAGTGGATATGATCGTGCAGAACGTGGGTGAGGATAACCGCACAGCCTTCACGTTCACCGTCCATCGCAATGATTTCAAGCGTGCGAAAGAAGTGCTTCAGCGTGTTGCTGACGAACTGGGCGCTCGTGAAGTGGCCGGCGACAGCAAGATTGCCAAAGTCAGCATCGTGGGTGTCGGTATGCGTTCTCACGCTGGTGTGGCCACTCAGATGTTCGAGGCGCTGTCCAACGAGGGAATCAATATCCAGATGATCTCCACATCAGAAATCAAGATTTCCGTGGTGATCGACGAGAAATACCTTGAGCTTGCGGTTCGCGCACTTCACAGTGCATTTGAACTGGACAAGCCCGCGGTATCGGAAGAGGCCTGAAAACCGCAGATAAAAGGTCGGTCTGCGGGGCCTCCGAAAAAAGGGCATCATATACTGAGCCTATGACAAACGTGCACCGTATAAGGGAATGTGCGTCTACAGATCAGTAAGTGATCCCACTATAAAAGCAATAAATAGATCAAAAAACCATTTATCGGAACAGGTAGCTCTGGATAGGGAGTAAGGGATATGTTGATTTTGACTCGCCGCGTGGGCGAAACTCTGATGGTCGGCGACGATATCACCGTCACCGTCCTGGGAGTGAAAGGCAATCAGGTGCGCATTGGCGTCAATGCCCCGAAAGAAGTCGCGGTACACCGTGAAGAAATCTACCAGCGGATTCAGTCGGAAAAAGGCTCTGAAGAGCCCGAGCCCGGCAACAGCTGAGAGACAGAAAGCCGTTCAAGGGAAACCTGAACGGCTTTTTTGATGGTGTGGGGAAACGGGCCCGAAAAATCTCGTGTCAACCCTATGAAAACAGAAAAATTATGGTAGTATACGCCCCGTTCTCAAGGAGAGGTGGGTGAGTGGCTGAAACCAGTTCCCTGCTAAGGAACCGTACGAGCAATCGTACCGAGGGTTCGAATCCCTCCCTCTCCGCCATTTCCTTTTTTGAGGAAAGCGAGACAGGTTGAAGTAGCACTCAACCAAAGCAAGTGATCAATGTGCGGCTGTAGCTCAGCTGGATAGAGTACCTGGCTACGAACCAGGCGGTCGGAGGTTCGAATCCTCCCAGCCGCGCCATCGATCAACCTGCCACAAGTTTTAAGCGGCTGTAGCTCAGCTGGATAGAGTACCTGGCTACGAACCAGGCGGTCGGAGGTTCGAATCCTCCCAGCCGCGCCATATTAAGATCAAGACGCCTCAGTTTGTGAACCTCACAGGCTGAGGCGTTTTGCTTTGTATAGCTGGGAGGATTTGAACCGATAAGAGGTTCGACCGAAACCCACGCAGTGGGTTGAGGAACGCCGGAGCAATGCGACGGCGACCCCGAAGGGGTGAGGGCCAAAGGCCCGAATAATCCTCCCAGCCGTGCCAAATAAAGTCCAAAGCGCCTCAGTTTGTGCACCCCACAGGCTGGGGCGTTTTGCTTTAGCCTTCCAGTCTTGCTCTCCGTCAATTTCCGGTTGATCAATATTTGCACAGCTCCACCCTCCCTGCCTATTCGTTCAGATGTAAGGAAATCGAAATCAAACAGGAGGTTTCACTCATGAGCAAAACAGTAAACGGCGCCTATCGGGATCGCGACCAGGCCAAGAATACCTGGGATGACTTGATTGCGACCGGCATTCCCCGGGATAACATCTACATCGACGAAGACGCCAAGCTGGTCAAGGTCATCGTGCCTGCAGAGACCGAACGTGAGGTCAGGGAAATTTTTGACCGTCACGGGCTGCAATGAACGACCAGATTCCGTCATCAGGGAAAGGAGTGAGGGCATGAGCGGCAAAGACAGTGTTGCAGCTGGCCACGGACGGGATGACCGGCTTCTCAAAGAAGAGATTCACGATCCATACGTAGCCAGATCCAAGCCCAAGGAGCCAGCGATATGCTCCGAGTGCGGTGCAGCTTTCCATAAAGGGCGCTGGCAGTGGGCAACGCCACCCGCAGGCGAGCTTAACGAGCTTATGTGTCCGGCTTGTGAGCGAATCCGGGATAATATGCCAGCTGGAATACTGACTCTCTCCGGGGGCTTTCTGGGTAAGCATCGAGATGCAATCCTGAAACTCATCCACAACAAGGTCGAGGAAGAAAAGCTCGAGCACCCGATGAAACGTCTTATGAGTGTGGAAGACGGTCCAGAGGGAGAGCTGGTGGTGAAATTCACCGATCTGCATCTACCCCGGGGCACCGGGGAGGCTATTGAGCGAGCGTACGACGGTAATCTGGACATCCAGTACACCAAGGAATCGAACCTCGTTCGGGTGTACTGGAATCGGGATGATTAGGCAGCAGGCTGTTCAATTACAGCCTGAAACGTGAAACAAGGTTCTGCAGGTCGCTGCCCAGCCTTGCCAGTTCGCTGCTCGAGCTGGCGGTCTGGTTCGATGAGGCGGCGGACTGATCCGTAACATCCCGAATGCTGGTAATGTTCTGGTTGATTTCCTCGGCCACCGAAGTCTGTTGTTCGGAAGCTGTGGCAATCTGACTGTTGTACTGTTTGATCTCCTCTACAGCACGGGCAATGCGCTCAATGGTCGTTCCGGTTGCCGTGGCACGTTCAAGGGTGTTCGAGGCCATGGTGGTGCTGGACTCCATCGCGGACACCGAGTCACCGGCGCTGTTCTGAAGTGACGTTACCAGAGTCTCGATTTCCTGGGCCGATGATTGTGTCCGCTGTGCGAGAGAGCGCACCTCGTCGGCCACCACGGCAAAGCCGCGACCCTGCTCACCAGCCCGCGCTGCCTCGATAGCGGCGTTCAGCGCCAGCAGGTTGGTCTGCTCGGCGACGGATTTGATCACATCCAGAACGGTGCCGATGTTCGCGGTTTCTTTCTGGAGTCCCTGGATGGTCTCCATGCTCTGGCTGACTTCCCGTGCCAGATTGTTGACCTGATCTACGGTCGCGCGGACTTCCCGCTCACCGTCGCTGGCCTGGCTGGCCGCATCGGCGGCCACGGAAAAGGCCTGTTCGGCGCTGCGGGCGATCTCACCAACGGTTGCGGTCATTTCGTTCATGGCGGTAGCAACCTGATCGGTTTCCTGCTTCTGACGATTGATGCCATCGCTGGTCTGGCTGGTAACAGTTGAGAGTTCTTCTGCCGAGGCTGCAATATTGGAGGCCCCCGACTCAATACTTCTTACCAATTCCCGGAGGCTGGTCACCATGGTAGCCAGGGCAGCCATCAGTCGTCCGATCTCGTTGGTACCGCTGGCCTTGATATCCACGGTCAGGTTGCCAGAAGCCACCTCGGAGGCGATGCTCACTGCCTGGTTAACAGGGGAGACGATGGCGCGGGTAATGAGTAGGGCCATCAGGATGCCAAGAATAAGGGCGATACCGGTCGCGCCGAAGATCAACCAGGAAGCCTGCTCACGATCAGCCTCCATTTTCTCAGTCTGAAGTGCCCGAAGGTTATTTGCCGATTCGATGGCACTGCGAGCTGTGCTGACCATATCATCCGACAGCTGTTTTCCGGAGTTGGTGAGATCCACGACCGTTTGAAATTCATTGACATAGGTCTTCAGCGCAGCATTGATCTGGTCTTTTTCCTCGGTCGTGATCGCCGCTGATTTCAGCGGGCCCTGGACTCTTTTCGCATCATCGAGATAAGCCTTGACGCTGGCGTCATCATGTTCGATCAGGAACTTGCGTTCAGAGCGACGCATATCCTCGAAAATGGCTGAAGCGAAGAACAGAGAGCTGTGGGCCTTCAAAGAAGATCCGAAGATGCGGGCACTGGTTTCAAGGCGCTCGAGCGCTGCCTCCCGTTCACCAATGTTGGTTTCAACCTCGCCCATGAGCCGCTGGTATTGTTTTACGTCTGCCTGGATCTGGCCCAAGGTTTCAATATCCTTGGCGACTGCGAGCAGCGGCTTGATCTCATTGGTCAGCTCCAGAACCCGGTCGCCCTGGGCCTGAGTCCGGGCAACAGCCTGCGCCTCACCGGTCAGCAGAAAGTTCTTCTCCTCAACCCGGGCTTCGGTCAGGTTGGTGTTTACCTGCCCGAGCATGGCAACAATGTTCGAACGTTGGCCATAGCTCTCCAGGGCCCGATCACCTACCAATCCCACTACGATGGTCAGCAGCAGGAGAACCGCAAAGCCGCCAGCCAATCTGGTCCGGATGGTCATGTTGGTGAGGAAGCTCGAGACTGTCATGGTTTTCCTTACTTGCTTGAGGGCAGCATCAAAGCGTGGTTTTGCCTCATTTTTAGCGCGAGGCAGCAAACGAAATTGATACACCGAGGAAATTTGGAATCTTTTATTTGCAGCTATTAAGGCCGCTTTTATCAAAAGAATCCAGAGGCATACCGTAACAGATAGTTTCTGGACGAGTTTATTTGATACGGAAATGCAGCAATTCTCCGAAATATAAAATCATTAAGCAGTGAGCCTACAAGGACTCGAAGGTGAACACTGCCTGATTGGTATTCAGGTCTGCTCGGCTTTGAGGGTGCGACAAAAAGTCACACCTATCGATTCGGTGGCTAGACAGGAACGACTGGCTGCAACTGCGAGCGGTGTAATGGAGTTTTCTTTCACAGGTAATTGTCTTGAGATTCCTGTTCGTGGGCGCCTCATGGCTGGGTATACGGCCGATCGCGATGTTGCAGCTTTGCGCTTCTGGCAAAAGCATGAGAACTGTTCGTGCTAGATTGTTCTACTAGTTGTAACTAAAAAGCATTTGCTTATCGGTTTTTGTGCTTTACGATTGTGAATGAACGGTAATCTTGAACTGCTCTATGTTTTGGATTTTCTGAACTGCATTAGGGAAAGCATTATGACTACTAAAAAAATGATTTTGCGAGACATCGACTTGCTAGCGCCGTGTTTTGTTCCATGATTGGCCTGCCGTGTGTGGCTGTTGCGGCAACGATGGAGGGAGTGAACGAAGAAAACCTTGCGGTTCCACCGGTTGAAGGTAAAACCTTGGTGTATACCGATACAGAGGGAACTGCCAGCTTTGGGTGGCTCGATCCGGTTAACGATTTTGGCAATGTAGGGTTGGGGATCAAGGTCTATAACGAGCCGTTCACCGCCCAGCAGACATACGATTTTGCCGGTTGCCTGATGGCTCAGCCCGATCGTGCCCCCGGCGACAACTGTACAGCCCCGCCTGATTCCGGAAAGCGTTTCAAGCTTAAAACAACCGAAACCAATGGTCCCATCGACATTGTTGTCGATGTGTCAGCCGATGATTCGGTAAGTCTCTATCGGGTGATTGGCAAGTTTTCCAATCTTACCGACGCCTCCAATTCGGTTGGCGGTGATTTGAATGCGATCCGTTTCGAGCTCGGTTTTGGGGTTGGAAGCGAGTTTATGCGTTCATCTGTTGGTGATGGTCTGGGTTTCGGCTTTGCAGATGGCGCTAAACTGAGTATCGGGCCTGTTGGTAAGTACCCCGGCGGCCTTTTCGGCGGTAGTAAAGTTGAGGGATTGCCTTTCTTCAGCACCGAGGTTGCTCCATTTACTGAATCGCTTGCTACGGCTGATGATGGAGATGTGCTTGAAACCAATGGCACCATTGCCACGCAGTACAGTTCTTTGTTTGGTGATTGGCGGACGCTGAGCGAAACGCCCACGGGATGGTTTATTGATCACGATGGTAATCCGGCCAACGACTCGATCCTTCTGGCTTATAACGCCGGAACGGCTTCCGCGCCGGATTGGCAGACTTATGAAAAAGTCTTTAGTACGACAGTTGAGGTAGATGCCGATGGCGACAATACGGTAGATACTCTCGCTGATCGATGGGATCCCAACAGCATTAACTTCGACCCGAGCGTAGCCGACGATGTAGGGCCAATTGTGGATACCTTGGGTGAGGGGGATGCCCAAGATACTGTACCTGATGCAATTTCATTGAATCAGTCTTCTGCTGCTGGCCTGTATGTTGCCGATTACAACAATACGGGCGAGGGTTTCAAAGTCCTGATCGATGGCGAGGCTGTAGCCATTGATGCCTTCGCCGAGTGGGCTAATCAACCTCCGAAAGTGCTCAATACTTCAGACGGCTCCCTCTACGCTACATGGAGGTCTGATGAGGGTGAGGATGGGTTGTATGAGTTGGCAGACGGTTCGTTCGAAACTGTTGAGGCTGTAAACGCGACGATTCTGGCTGATGAAGCGGCATATGAACGCGTTGCCGGTTATGTTCAAGGCCCGATTGAAGATCTCGCCAACGTCAATATCAACCCCACAATTTCAGTGGGCGCGGCTGCCAATTGGCCAACCTGTACCGGTGATGGTGTGAGTACGACTTGTAGCTTCACGTTCAGGGTTACCGGTCTGAATGGTGCAGTTGATGATCCGATGATTCCAGATACTCCGGTTGAACCCGAGCCTGAAGAGCCCACTGCAGCGTCCAGTAGTGGCGGCGGTACCATCTTTGGTTGCACCGCAGGCAAACCAGGTGCTCCGTTCGATCCGGTTCTGCCGGGCCTGGTGCTGATGGCGATGGGCGGCTTGTGGGCGCGTAAGCGTCTACGCAATGCCTGAATAATCTCGAGGTAAAAGGCGCAAATAAAAATCGGGGCTGACAATCAGCCCCGATTTTTTTGTGGCCCTGAACAGCAATGTCCGACTACTGGCTGTTTGAGCCTTTCATCTTATACTGCTGGTTCTTGCCGTTACCGCCACCCCCGGCGCCCTGTCCATTTTGCTGGCCCATACCCTGGCCGTTTTTCTGCCCCATACCCTGGCCCATGCCTTGGCCTTTACCCATGCCTTTTCCGGAACCCTGTCCCATGCCGTTCCTGAGCTCAACGCCACGCTCTCTGGCTCGTTCCATCATCCGTTCATGGTGGAGCTGGCGGTACTTCGCACGCTCGGCGTCGGTGTTCAGGTTGCGCATGGTTTCCCGGTGCTGTTGCAGCTCTTGCTGGGTCATCAGTTCCCGTCCGAAAACCTGGTCGTCCGATTGGGCGGCAACCGGCATACTGGCCAAAGACGCCAGTAACGTGGCGCCAGCAATCAAGCTCAATGATTTTTTCAGTCTCATAGTTAATCCCCTTCGTTCTATGGATATAACTAAAGTATAGGTCAAGTCAGAAGTTTTGGGGTTATGAGTAGTACCTATGTATTTCCCGGGTGCATGTAGGACCAAAAGGGTGGATCTGCGGTTGATTAGTGCGTTACCACATCAGATCATCAGGGATTTCGTAGCCTGCGTAAGGATCATCCTCACCTGCATCGTCCTGTTTGCGATCATGAAGTACCACCACGGCGCTCTCATCCCGCTCCATGATTTTTCGGGCAACACCTTCCGCCACAATCTCGTAGTTATCGTTCACGAAAACAATTGCCAGGCGGCCGCGGGATAGCTGATCGACCATAGTGTCGTCTACGAAGAGCTTCTTGATCTTCTTGTCATGAACAAACTGATAGGAGGTTTCGCCGCGGCTCCGGTCCAGCCGGTTGGTTTCTACCAGTTGCCGGATCTGGGCCTGGATGGCTTTCTTTTCGGCAGCGCGCTGACGCTCCAGGTTGAGTTGGCGATCCCGCTCTGCTTTTTCCTCACGGGCCTGACGTGCACGGGTCTCGGCCTCGTTAACTTCCACAGCACCCTTGGGTTGCTGCTTTCTTTTCTTCCGTTTTTCGCTGCGAATGGCCTTGGCTTTTTTCTCGTCGGCAAGGCCGGCCTTCAGCAATTGATCCTGCAGGGATGCCATCAGTAACTCCGTTCTTTCGTTGCATATTCTGGTATCATTTCGGCCTAGTATACGCCCTCATTATTGCCTTCATAACCAGCTTCCGCTGAATCCGGGATTTTCTTCTATGTCTTCTTTTAACGACTTTGGCCTGTCTACCGCCATGTGCTCGAACCTTAACCAGCTGGGGTTTGCCCAACCCACGGAGATTCAGGCGAAGGCCATTGCGCCGGGGCTGGCGGGAAAAGACATCATTGCCATGGCCAAAACCGGTAGCGGAAAAACGGCGGCGTTTGGCATCAGCCTGGTTGAGCGGCTCAATCCCCGACTGTTCGCGGTTCAGGCGCTCGTGCTGTGCCCGACCCGTGAGCTGGCAGACCAGGTCGCCAAAGCTATCCGTGAGTTGGCGCGGGCCCGGGACAATATCAAGGTGCTGACTCTGTGTGGTGGTGTTGCCATCGGCCCCCAGATCGGGTCCCTGAGCCATGGCGCTCATATTGTTGTGGGTACCCCGGGCAGGATTCAGGACCACCTGCGCAAGCAGACCCTCTCGCTGGCGCGGCTTAAAACCGTGGTGCTTGATGAGGCGGACCGAATGCTGGATATGGGTTTTCAGGAAGCGATGGAAGACATCCTGTCCCAGACTCCGCCATCACGCCAGACCATGATGTTTTCGGCGACCTGGCCGGCGCCCATCCGTGAATTGAGCAAGCAGTACCAGAAAAGCCCGGTAGACGTTCGGGCCGAGGAAGCCGGTGACAACCCGGACATTGAAGAGCTGTTCTACGAAGTGTCGCCACATTCCAAATCGGATGCCATCGTAGCGCTGCTTTCCGAGCGTCAGCCCGAGTCCTGCATCGTTTTCTGCACCACCAAACAGCAGTGTGACGACATGGCGGCGGAACTTGGTGAGCGGGGTTTCTCTGCGCTGCCTTTGCATGGCGATCTGGAGCAACGGGATCGAGACAGCGTGCTCGTGCGGTTTGGCAATCAGAGCTGCTCCATCCTGGTTGCCACCGACGTGGCTGCCCGTGGCCTCGACATAAAGTCTCTGCCCCTGGTTATCAACGCCGAGCCCGCGCGGGATCCCGAAGTGCATACCCATCGGATCGGGCGCACCGGCCGGGCAGGGGAGCGGGGTCATGCTGTTACCTTCTGCACGCCGGCCCAGGGGCACAAGATTACCCGCATCGAGTCCGAAAGAGGCCGCAGCGTGACATGGGGAGACACAGAGAAACTCCTGGCGACGCCGCTGAAACCGGTCGTGCCCGCCATGAAGACCCTGTGCATTGCCGGTGGTCGCAAAGACAAGGTTCGTCCCGGCGATGTCCTGGGTGCCCTGACGGGCGAAGCAGGCCTGCCTGGCAAAGCTGTCGGCAAGATTGATCTGTTTGATCATCAGTGTTTTGTCGCGGTAGAGAAGTCGCTTGCAGCTAAGGCATTGGCCAGGCTCGAAAGTGGCAAGGTCAAGGGGCGGAAAATACGCGTTCGATATGCCTGAATGAGAATTGCTTCGTCTGTATAAATGCGTGTCTTTTCGGGCCGCGACGCTCGGAAACCCCGTATAGATTTTTGCATTCAGGTTGCCCGGGCACCCTGAAAACGGTAAATTACGCAGGATTTTGCCCCCCGAATTGTCGCGGAAGCGTGTTAGACCTTAGTCTAACTGGTCAGTCCGGGCACAGATCGGGAGAAATATAAATCAATACAGGTAGCTGTTCGATATGAATGACCTGATGTCACAAGCCGTCGATCTGATGATTGCCGGAATGGGGTTTGTATTCGTGTTCCTCATTATTCTGGTGTTCGCGACACTCCTCATGTCCAAGCTCATAGGACGGTTTGCGCCGCCAGAGCCGGCAACCCCGGCCAAAACGCCACGTGCCAAGCCGAAGGCGCCCGCGTCGGTTGACCCTGACACCGCCGAGGCCATCAAGAAGGCGATTGCACAATTCCGGTCCCGCCACAAGAAGTGAACCGGTAAAAGACTAGAACCTTTAAACAGAAGGCTGACACGATGACTGACACAAAGAAACCGCTGGGGATTACGGACGTTATCCTGCGTGACGCCCACCAGTCCCTGCTTGCCACCCGTATGCGGCTGGATGACATGCTGCCAATTGCCGAGAAACTCGACAAGGTCGGTTTCTGGTCCCTGGAATCCTGGGGCGGCGCTACCTTTGATTCCTGCATTCGCTACCTGGGCGAAGATCCCTGGGAGCGCATCCGCGAGCTGAAAAAAGCCATGCCCAACACCCAGCAGCAGATGCTGCTGCGCGGTCAGAACCTGCTGGGCTATCGTCATTATGCGGATGATGTGGTGGACCGTTTCTGTGAACGTGCCGCTGAAAATGGCGTTGACGTATTCCGTATTTTCGATGCGATGAACGATCCCCGTAACCTGGATCGTGCCATTAAGGCCGTTCGCAAGACCGGCAAGCATGCCCAGGGCACCATTGCCTACACCACCAGCCCGGTGCACACCATCGAGATGTGGGTAGAGCTGGCGAAAGAAGTTGCCGACATGGGTGCGGACTCCATTGCGATCAAGGACATGGCCGGTATCCTCAAGCCGTACGTGGCCTATGATCTGGTCAGCCGTCTGAAGAAAGAGCTGGATATTCCGATCCACATGCAGTGTCACGCCACCACCGGCATGTCGACCGCTACCGCCATCAAGGCTGCGGAGGCCGGTATCGATAACGTGGATACGGCCATTTCCTCCATGAGCATGACCTACGGTCACTCGCCCACAGAAGCCGTCGTTGCGATTCTGGAGGGCACTGACCGTGACACCGGCCTGGACCTCAACCTGCTGGAAGAAATCGCCAGCTACTTCCGCCAGGTGCGCAAGAAGTACGCGAAATTCGAAGGCAGCCTGCGTGGGACCGATTCCCGCATCCTGATTGCCCAGGTACCAGGTGGCATGCTCACCAACATGGAAAACCAGCTGCGTGAGCAGAACGCCAGCGACAAGTTTGATCAGGTTCTGGACGAGATTCCCAAGGTTCGCGAAGACCTGGGCTTCATCCCGCTGGTAACCCCGACGTCCCAGATCGTCGGTACCCAGGCGGTACTGAACGTTCTGACCGGCGAGCGCTACAAGTCCATCTCCAAAGAAACCTCTGCGATCCTGAAAGGCGAGTACGGTGCTGCACCGGCGCCGATGAACAAGGAACTGCAGGAGCGTGTTCTGGATGGCAAAGAGCCTGTGACCTGTCGTCCGGCGGATCTGCTTGAGCCGGAAATGGACAAGCTGACTGACGAACTCAAGAAGCTGGCCGACGAGAAGGGTATCAAACTGTCTGACAACGTTGAAGACGACGTTCTCACCTACGCGCTGTTCCCGCAGATCGGCCTGAAGTTCCTGGAAAACCGTGACAACCCGGATGCGTTCGAGCCGGTTCCGACCGCTGAAAGCGCTGCTCCGGCCGCGAAATCTGAAGGCCCTGAGACCTACACCGTTGAAGTGAATGGCAAGAAGTTTGTGGTTGCCGTTTCCGAAGGTGGCGAGATCAGCCAGATCCAGGGCGAGGGCGGTGCCGCTTCCGCACCGGCTGCTTCCTCGGCTCCGGCACCTGCAGCGGGTGAAGGCGAGCCTGTGGTTGCACCGCTGGGCGGCAACATCTTCAAGGTTCTGGTTTCTCCGGGTGACACCGTGGAAGAGGGCGATGTGATGATTATCCTCGAGGCCATGAAAATGGAAACCGAGGTTCGCGCGCCAAAAGCCGGCACAATCGGCGAAGTCTTCATCAAGGTCGGTGATGCCGTCTCCCCTGATGACGAAATGCTGACAATCGCATAAGGGCCAGCATTCCATGGATAAATTAATGACACTCTGGACAGGTAGTGGCCTGTTCAACATCGAGATCGGCCAGGTGATCATGATCGCCATCGGCCTCTTGCTTCTCTATCTTGCGATTAACAAGAAATTTGAGCCGTTGCTTCTGGTACCCATCGGGTTCGGCGGCATCCTGGCGAATATTCCGGAGGCAGGCCTTGCCCTGACTGCGGCGGAAAATGCCATCCATTTTGCCCTGAAGGAAGAGTCAACTCAGATTCTGGCTGCTCTGGCCGCACCTCTGGATGTGGCCTACCAGGTCGGGCAGGCGGTGACGCCAGAGTTGAAAGACGCCTTCAAGGTGGCCGTAAAAGAGGCCAGCTACTCCGAAATGGCGATGGCCAACTCCCTGGCCCAGGATTTCGGTTACGGCAATGGCATGCTCTATAACTTCTACTCCGTGATCATTGGCAGTACGGTTGGTCCGCTGTTGATCTTCATGGGTGTGGGCGCGATGACCGACTTCGGTCCGTTGCTGGCTAACCCCAAGACCCTGCTGCTGGGTGCCGCTGCCCAGTTCGGTATCTTCGGTACTGTCATTGGTGCTGCGCTGCTGGACTGGACCGGTGTTCTGGAGTTCAACATTCTGGAAGCCGCCGCTATCGGTATCATTGGTGGTGCAGATGGCCCGACTTCCATCTATGTCTCCAGTGTTCTGGCCCCGCACTTGCTGGGTGCCATTGCGGTCTCTGCCTACGCTTACATGGCACTGGTGCCGATGATCCAGCCGCCGATCATGAAAGCACTGACCTCCGCTGAAGAGCGCAAGATCAAGATGACGCAGCTGCGCCCTGTCAGCAAGCAGGAAAAGATCATTTTCCCGCTGGTGGTTCTGATTGCGGTCGTTCTGTTCCTGCCGGATGCAGCGCCGCTGCTGGGTATGTTCACCTTCGGTAACCTGATGCGTGAATGTGGCGTGGTCGAGCGTTTGAGCGACACGGCCCAGAACGCGCTGATTAACATCGTGACCATTTTCCTTGGCCTGTCCGTTGGTTCCAAACTGATGGCAGACAAGTTCCTGGACGCCCAGACCCTGGGTATCTTGGGCCTGGGTATCGTGGCCTTCGGTGTGGGTACTGCCTCGGGTGTTCTGATGGCGAAGCTGATGAACAAGCTGAGCAAAGAGCAGATCAACCCGCTGATCGGTTCTGCCGGTGTATCTGCGGTGCCGATGGCAGCGCGGGTCTCCAACAAGGTGGGCCTGGAAGCCAACCCGCAGAACTTCCTGCTGATGCACGCCATGGGCCCGAACGTGGCTGGCGTTATCGGCTCTGCGGTTGCTGCGGGTGTAATGATCAAGCTTCTTGGCTGATTTGTTCACCGCAGTACAAAAAACCCCGCCTCTGTGCGGGGTTTTTTTGGTGCGCCCGGCACGGGCGCACTCCTGGAGGTGCAAGTCCTCCCGTGAGCTGGCCACAGCGAACGAAGTGAAGCGCAACTGCGGAAGGGTGACCGACCGTGGGGAGGAAGCGTGGAGCGTAAACCGTGAGCCGAT
>NZ_JBSXNQ010000046.1:0-77801 GCF_056857715.1 Marinobacter sp. L-13 | reverse complement strand
CAGCTTTCCAGCTCGAGTTGATCGTTTACCGTAAGATTAAAGGGTGCTGGTTTCCGGGCCAAAACAGAGTCTCCGAGCTCGTAAATAATAGCTCGAATTATAGCGCACTTCCGCTTAGGAATTAACCAGACGGAACACTAGTCACTGTTAGGCATGCAAATGCGGACAGATGTTTTACAGACCACGAAAAAAAAACATAACAATCAGGCAAAGGGGTTGTTTATGAATGTCATGTTATTTCCGAGTTACGTTTTGGTGGTATTACTTGTTTACGGTAATACAGTGTTTGCAGACTCACTTTCTTATCGGGACAAGGCAGGCCAATGTTCTGAGCATGGATACAAACTCTGTTGGCGCTATTGTCTTGTGGCCGCTAAACAACAAGAGGCAGGTCAAACGGTTAAGCATGGAGAGCAGTGTGATGCTGAACACAACAAACAATTTACGCATACACCCTATCAATCGAAATCCGATCCAGATTATCTTCCTTCAGGTTCGTGGTTGTTAGGTAGTGATGTTGTAGGCATATATCGACATAATGCTGGCAGGAGTAGACATATCATTGACGCACCATCACATCCGGAATGGAAAGAAAAATGTGCAAGTACAGTGCGTATTGAGCCACCTATGATCAAGTCACTGATGAAAAATGGAAAAACGTTACAGAAAGGAATGAAAGTTCATTTGAGCAAAATACAAGTTAAGGCAATATCAGGCAATCGATTTGAATGCAAAGCGGGGAAGGTTGAGGTGCTTGATTAACCATGGAAAACCGCGGCAGAGCTATTTTGGATGGGGTTAAGGACATAGAATTGGCGAATGGTATCGACTGGGTGTGGATGTGCACTCAGATAACAACCGCGGCGACAGGCCCTCACTATGAATGTGGATAAAGCAAAAAAGCGTATTGCGAAGCAGGTTAAGAAGGGCTTTCACGGCTATCCGTTGGTTTCGCTGGAGTACTTTGGTAAGTCGAACTCTGGCAAAACGCCCGATTCAGCCAGCGAGGTTGTGATTTCTTATACCGAGGAGGAGGGCGCGGAGCCCCAGAAGCAGACGTTCGCAAGTGGCGGTGATGCCAGGGAAGATGAAACCATTCAGTCCACACTCCTCAAAATCATTGAGCGCGCGGATGCTAAAACGGTGACTGAGGTCGACGGCGTTTCTGATCTCCCTTCTTGAACGTCGCTATTACGTCAATCTTGACGCTATTTCCCACCTGTATGTCGGAAAAGCCTAAAAGCAGGCTGGTTCGCCAGCGCCGGCGAAACCAGCCAATTCATACTTAAGGTCATTGAGCACTGAAGGGAACACAGGTCAATGGCTGGTAGACAGCTTTGGCAGCTTCACGTGGAAAAAGGATTTGATGTTGGCTTTTAGTGACGCCGCCATCTGCGCGATGTGCTCACTACGCTGTTGCTTTGCAAGCTGGGTGTAGTAATTGATGTCGATAGAGCCGTCTTCGTTCAGTTTCGGAGTTTGGTAACTCATGATGCTGTGTCCTCGTTTGATAAGTGAGTCATTTCGATAGGGAGCATATTAATGAGTATGGGGCTGTTGAAAAAGCGATCCTTTTTCATCAGACTCATGAATTAATCTCACCAGTCGAGCGAAGTTATGCGCCACCTGCCACCCCTGAATGCGCTCCGGGTATTTGAGTCAGCCGCAAGACATCGCAGCTTTGCCGCCGCTGGCAAGGAACTTTTCGTGACGTCATCTGCGGTTAGTCATCAGGTGAAGACACTTGAAGAATATTTGGGGCTTTCACTATTTGACCGAAGCAGGCGAACGGTGACGTTGACCCCTGAAGGCGAGCAATACCTGACATCTGTCAGGCACGCGTTCGATGAGATTGAGATGGCCACCCAGCGCCTGACTGAGAACCAGGAATCCAACGTGGTCAAGATCAGCGTTGCCCCCAACTTCCTCACCCGCTGGCTGATGCCGCGCATGGCGCGATTCCAGGCCTTGTACCCCGATATTGAACTGGAAATTAATGCGTCTATGGGGCTGCTGGATTTCGATCGCACAAGTACCGACATGGCGGTCTATTTCGGGAGTGGTGAATGGGACGATATCGAAGTGCATTTTCTGCGCAGAGTAATGCTGGTGCCGGTGTGTAGCCCGCAGCTATTGGACGGTGAGTTACCGCTCGAAAAACCTGAAGACCTGGCTAAACACACTCTGATCTATGTCAGCAAACGTAAGTGGGAGTGGGAGAACTGGCTGCAACAGTCGGGCGTTGATTTTATATCCGCCCGGGGCAGCCTACAGATGTCCAGTGGGCAACTGGCCACGGCGGCGGCCCAGGAGGGCCTGGGAGTTGCCCTGGCTGATAGCACCCTGACGTCCCGTGAGATTAAATCGGGTAAGTTGGTGGTGCCGTTCGACATCCAGCTCGATACGAATAGGGCCTTCTATCTGGTCTACCGCAAACAACGTCCGCTGACCGTCGGGATGAAAGCCTTCAAGGAGTGGCTGATGAGCGAGATGTAACGAAACCGGGACCGGGACAGATTTATTTTCTAAGAGCGTTCGACATAACCATGCATAGCAGCAGCCTGCGAGGCAGCGATTTCAAAATTACCCAGCATGGCGAGGCCATTCCGCACGCGGACTTGTTCTCGTCGTTTCAGGATACGGATCGCCTTGGCATCGTTGTCCCTCGTCGGTTTGAGGGCATTGGTGCAATGACCCTCATCATGGCCTACGTTACCGCCTTCTATGACCGCTATCGCGAGCGCGGGCCAGAGTTTTATGCCTACCCGGATTTCTTTACGTTTCAGCGGGAGGCCCCGTGTGCCGACTATGGCATGTTCGACATCTGGCCAAACCACAAGAACGTCCACGTTCCACAAGGCGCGCAGCAGACCGCCGAGGCCATTACCGGGCGGGGCGTGAACGTTTTACTGGTTCCCGACAACGACGCGCGGGAGGTAGTGATCTCACCGGTTGAACGGGAAAGCGCCAGGCGCAATGTGCAGCACTGCTTTGCCTACTCCGGGTCCGGTACTGCGGCGTCGTCCGATCTTGTCATCGAGTGCCGGAGTGAACTGCTCCGGAGTTATGCATTGTCGGTTCTCGATTCCCTGCCTGCCGACGATTCAGTGCTGGAACAGCGCAGGCAATGGGAAGCACGACTGGCCGGAGAGACATTGCGCCAGACGTTTCGTGAATTGGACCTCGAGGATGCTTTGCGGAGGTTATAATTCGAACTATGGCCGACATTGCTGGATGCTGGCTTTCGTGGGTTGCTGGGCTACGCTCGCCCTGTTTTAGAGTATTTCCTCAATCGGATAGACGTACTGCAGGTACAGGTAGAAGAACAGCAGAGAGATCACCAGGATGATCACACCCAGTACTGGTGAACTGACCTTGATGCCGGAGGTCGACGCTTCCAGCGTGGAGACGCCCCGATTTCCTTCCTTGTCGGTCGCTTTCAGGTCCGCCCGAAACTGCAGCCACGAAAAATAGATGCCAGCTCCTACCAGGACAATGACGACGACAAAGATGATCCGCGACGACAACAATTGCCACTCGAATACGCGTTGTCGGTGGCCGTATCCTTCCGTACGGTAGTCGTAATAGGCCTTGAGGGCGGACTTCATAGCGGCTTGCCCTTCCGAGTCCATCAAATTTCCAGAGATGATCACCGGGGCCTGTAGCGGTTGGAGACCGCTCTGATCGTCCTCCGCTTCGAGGGCAGACTTCATGGCATCGATCCGTGAAGTATCCGCCAGTTCAGAGCTGTTTTCACGTTCCTCGCTCCAGGACATCGCCATCGGCCCCATCAACAAGGCACTTACGAATAATGCATGCCAAAATCGCATTATATGTTGTCCTCCAGGGCTGTCAGGAATTGGATGCTGCGCAGGCGCCAGTTGATACGCTCGTAATAGCCTTTGTCGGCCTCGGTTTGCTGGTAGGCCTCGAACTCAGCGTCGGTCAGGATGTTTCTGAGGATGGCCAGCAGATCGTTTGCGAGGCCGCTGCCCCAGTCATCCAATGCTTCGGGCAGCTCCGGCAGATCGGCGCCCTGAACCTGGATAGCTATGGGAGACATTATGGTGCCATCCGGACTAACGTATTCAACCAGGCCGTCCGGTCTCAGGCGCCGCTTTGACCCGTCCTGCCATGTCAAGACGATTGAGCCGTCTTCAAGAATGGTTCGTGTAGCGTCGGATGTCCCGACTGGGGTCTCCGGGGTGACGGAAGGCGGGCCGAGATGGACCTCTTCACGCTCCAGGATGCGAAATTCCTGGTTTCGATGCTCGGGCAGTAGCACCTCGAATTTCGGCAGGGCTTGAATGAGCATGAGGGACAAGTTAACCGCTAGTGTCTGGCAATGAGTGTTGTTGTCTTCGATGGCCTCTTGGACTTTGTCTCCCGGGTCTATGCGGGCGCAGAGTTGGTACCGGCCCGGTGGAATGTCTTTTGGCAGTATTGCCGAGGTGTGATAACGCGCGCGTTGCCGTGGAGGCAAGGTATCGGTATTGCTGACGCGTCCACCCTTGAGCAGGACGCCATCGAAGTAGTGTTCGTCGTAGCGGGCATAGTCAGTGGGCATGATTTTACGGGTTATGAAAATGTCGATCATGTAGCCGTTGTTGGATGACCGGGTCCCCTGTGCCACATGATCCCCGCGGTTTATGGCAGTCAAGGTGAGAGAAGTGCCGATGTCTTCTCCGGCGTTTGCGGTATCTGGCGCTTCTAGCCCGATCATCAGATCGGGCTGAGCCCAAGTCAGTCCGGGAGAGAGGGATAAGCCGAAAATCACAAAGAAGCAAAAATAAAACGGCGTATTTATGTTCTGGGGGGCGTGCCTTTGCAAACTGCTTTTTTTGTTAGACCCGTTTTCAATCTGGTCTTTGAGTGACCTAATCCCGGATGAAATTTTTTCCTTGAGTCTATTCATTTCGCCACATCCTTTTAGCCTGTTGATAGCGGCACAGATCGATAACTCCGGAAATATCTCGACCTAACGTTGTATAAAAAATATACACCCATATTGTTTGATTGTCGTCGGACAGCAAAAACATCCCCCGCGCCATGGCTTGCTGGATGCTGGCTTTCGCGGCCTCCTGAGCTATGCTTGCGTTATCTGGAGGCGGCCTTGGGGCGGCTTGCAGGAGAAGCTAATCGAATAAGTGCAGAGTAGTGGCTGTAACAGGAGGTTCTGCCCAAGAAAATCGAAAAGGAATTTGTCATGAAAGATCGCTTCAACGGCACCCGTCTTGCTTTCATTATTGCAATAGTTCTCTCACTGTCGGCCTGTATTTCCCATCAGCGTTACCGTACCGAATCTGGTTTGTGTATTTCCGCCAATCCTCTTGACGAGTGCGCTCAGCATTCGCTTCAGGTATTTCAGTCGCCCAACGCCATTGATGAAAAGTATCATTTGGGCTTTGTCGAGTTCGACGACCAGGGGCAGCTCTGGGATCGCGAGCAATTGAGGGAGGTGATCGGCCAGGTTAATACCTTGGCCGCCAATCAGGATCTCTTGATGGTGGTGTTCGTGCATGGCTGGAAGCACAGTGCCCAGGCTGGAGACAGTAATATATCCAGCTTTCGAGAGTCTCTACGTCGATTGAGTGCGCTGGAGTCAGCTATGAGCACGAAGACCGGTGTGCCGTCAAGGGAGGTGGTGGGCATCTATCTGGGCTGGCGCGGTGGTTCCGTGAGTTTGCCTGGATTAAAGGAGCTGACATTCTGGGAACGCAAGAATACCGCCCATAAAGTAGGGCGCGGAGGCGCTACTGAATTACTCAGTCGCCTTGAGCTTGTGCAGAAAACAAAGCGGGCCCAGGCGCTTGCCGATGGTAAACCCCACCGAACCCGTTTTGTCGTGGTAGGGCACAGTTTTGGCGGAGCGCTGGTCTTTTCTGCGATGAGCGAGATTTTAGAGAACGGATTTGTACAGACTCATGGCCCGGACGCGGTGGTGAGCGATACTGTCGGCTTCGCGGATCTGGTTGTCCTGATTAACCCGGCTTTCGAGGCTGCGCGCTATGCAACGCTTAGTGATATGGCAAATGAGCGGCGGCGGTACTTTGAGAGCCAATTGCCAGTATTGGCGGTACTCACCTCTGAGGATGACGACGCCACTGGCCTGGCATTCCCCCTCGGCCGCTGGTTTTCTACGCTGTTTGAGACCGAGCGGGACGCCCAGCGTCTCAATCCCGTTGCCGGGGAGAACGAAGTTATCGATCAGGGCTCTGCGAATGTGACGGCATTGGGCCACTTCGATCCCTATCTGACCCATTACCTTCGTGCGGAGGAGACCCGTGCGGACGACGAGCAGGGCGGTTTCAGCGCATCCACGGCAGTTCAGACGTTCGTTGCAGCCAGCAAGGGCTGGGAAGCAGACAAGCCAGGTAGCCGCATCCCGTTTGAAGGCGCAGTGCTCGAGCGCACGGATTCCTCGGCCGGGCGAAATCCTTATTTGAATATACGGGTGGATGGCGAATTGATTCGGGATCACAACGATATTTATGATCCAAGAATTGCGAGCTTCATTCGGCAACTGATTCTGATTTCTTCCCAGAGCCAGGATGAGGAAGATCGGGCAGATGCGCGAATAAAGATGGCCAACCCGTAGATACGGAGACAGATCCATCTTACTCGAAAAACCACTGTGAGCGCTGCGATAGTGGGCTGTCCGGTCGTGACAGTCATCCGTTCTCTATTTCGAACAAGTGTACAGAAAGCGCAATAAACGCCTCTCGCTCGTTAACCTGTGAACGCCGGCCAAAAATCGCTGCACGCCCAGAAAGTTCTCTTCACCCTCACAGGCGATGAGTGCGTCTTTCCGTTTTTCGCGCGCATCGTGCCAACGTTTGGACAACAGAGCACAATTCGCGGTGGTATCGCGAGCTTCAAGCAGCTTGAGACCGGATTCCTGTATTAATTGCTCGTTGATGCCGGGAGGGCTGAAAAAATACAGACCGTCTGGGCATCGATTCTCAAGCTCTTCATAGGAAATCAGTCCCCCAATCACCAAAGCGTCGCTAAAGACGAATTTCCCATCAGGTTTGAGCAACCGTTGTGTGTTGGAGAGAACGTCTCGCCGACGCGGGACATGACACAGGACATCCGTGGAATAGATGGCGTCGAACGAACTATCTTCATAGGGCAATTCTTCAGACGCATCGTGTTGTTCGAATTTCACGAGGTCGCTGACCTTCTCATCTTCGGCCAACGCATTCGCCGTTTTCACGCCTGACGCATTTAGCTCGAACCCTAAAACCCGACAGCCTATACGCTTTGCCAGGCCGACAGCGTAGCCGCCAGATCCACACCCTATGTCCAGGACCGATGAATCTGATGTCAGCTGAAGTAACTCAGGTATCTCGTGGGATTCTTCAGTCGAGACCCAGCTGGTTTGCCCATAATCCTCGCCATAGGTCTCCAGCCGGACCTCGCTGTAGGTTTCCAGCGAGTAATTGCTGTACGAGCTACTGTAGAGATCGATCTTTTTGCTCATGGATTCTTCCCTTCCTGTGCTGCCGGCTTTCGCTGCTAGGTAGTGGATACGGCAAACCGGTGGTCTTGTTTCACTGTAGCAACGCCTGCACTTCGTCACCACGAGCTAGCTTGGGGGAAACCGGGACAGATTTATTTTTTTATCGCCCTCACGCAACGACGGAACAGCTCGGCCGAAAAGTACCGGTGTTCGCCGGGCTGCTCTGCCACGAAGAGCTGGCCACCGGAACTGTAGATTCCGCCCTCGATCATCAGGTTGTCGCTCATTTCAAAGTCTTCAATGGTATGGCCCAGTTCGTCCAGGTCGGTGGCGCCTGCTCGTTCCCGGTAATATCGGCTTTCGAGGGTAAACCCGAAGGCGGGTTTACCCTGTCCGATCATGTAACCCACCTCAAAGACGGTGCCCGGGTCCGCGCTGATGCCGCGGAAGGGGGTCAGGTTGGCGATGATGGCCTGGCAGCTGTCCATCAGTTCCCGGTTGGCCCGGTAGATCCGATGCCCGCGCCTGAATTTCGCCTCGTTGGCGGACAGCGCCAGTTCAGTATCCAGCGGGTCTACGCCCTCCAGTCCGTTTTCCTGAAGCAGGCGTTTTTTCTCGGCCACGATGGCCTGATGTTCAGCTGCGGGGAAGAAAACTTCCGGGCCGGCGAGGTAGATTCGTTTTGGCTTCGTCATGGGTGCCTCATAGAGCTGATGAAACTGCAGGATAGCATCCAGTATTTCGGAGGTAGCAGAAATGGTGCAGCGTGGTCATACTCGCCAGCCTGTTTTCACGTTCCTTTGTGACCGTTCGGATGAGTGAAAATTGGGACAGACGTATTTTGTGCACGCTGGTGTTTTGCCTTGGGCGGTGTTTTTCGAAAAATATTTATCAAACAAGAGCTATCAAACAATCATGACGAGAAAGACATTAGGTTTAACCGGAACACGAAAAAAAGACCCTAAACCAGTGGCTACGGAAACCGAAGCTAAGGTTGAGGTTGAAAGTGAGGCTGATCCACAAAAACGTTTTTTAAATGCTGTGGCTATCAATCCCGCGCCGGGGATTCGCCTGGAGTTGGGTTCCGAACAGCTCACGGTGCGCGCGATGGATTTGATCACGCCGATTGGCATGGGGCAGCGAGGTTTGATCGTTGCGCCGCCGGGGTCTGGAAAATCGACGGTTTTAAAACATATTTGCCAGGCGGTGGGAAAGGCGTATCCCGAGATTAAACTCTACGCGTTATTGATAGATGAGCGACCCGAGGAGGTCACTGATTTCAGGCGTAGCGTCCCGGCTGAGGTACACGCTTCTTCTTCGGATGAAAGCTATGCTCATCACGTTCGCGTTGCCGATGAACTTCTTGATATCGCTCGCCAACAAGCGGGCGAGGGTCACAACGTTATGATTGTGATTGATTCTCTCACGAGGCTTTCGCGTGTGCATAATGCGGAGCGAAAGAGCAGCGGTCGTACTATGTCTGGCGGGATGGATGCTCGAGCGATGGAGATCCCGCGGAGGTTGTTTGGCGCTGCACGAAACATTGAGAATGGCGGCTCGCTGACCATTCTGGCAACCGTTCTGGTGGATACGGGCAGCCGCATGGACCAGGTTATCTTTGAGGAATTCAAGGGCACGGGGAACATGGAGCTGGTGTTATCGAGAGACGTTGCGAATCAGCGAATTTTTCCCGCGCTGGATATTTCGAAAAGCAGTACACGCCGTGAAGAGCTGCTGTTGGATCCAAAAGATTTAGACAAAATAAGAGCATTGCGCCGGGCGCTTGGCGGTCTCAAACCGCTAGAGGGCACAAAAAAGTTGGTGGAGCTGCTTGAGAAGTACCCCACAAACGCCGAGCTTCTGAAAAACATCCCCCATTCTTTTGACAAGGCGTAAGCGTAGCGTTCAAGACAGGGCGTTTTTGAGGAGTAGGTATGTTCCACATTCACGTCGAGCGGGTGCTTGAAAAGGATATTGATACGGTTTTTGAGGCCATGGAATCGGCTTTTCCTTTCGGGCTCTTTCGAGCCGAAGATGAACCCGGCGATGCCAACGATGCAGTCCTCGGCGCCAATGTCGCAGAGGTTTTCTGTGGTTTCTTCAGCCACAGTTTTAGAGAGGTGCTTTCCGACCCATTTTGGGTATAATTGTACCTTAATTGGGTATTTCGGGGTTTGTATGGGAAATCAACAGCTTTCGAAGCAAATGGGAATGGCGGAAGCGCTTTTCCCCGCGACCCGGCAAAAGGTTTTAAAGCTT
Organism: Marinobacter sp. L-13; assembly: GCF_056857715.1. Classification (NCBI taxonomy): domain Bacteria; kingdom Pseudomonadati; phylum Pseudomonadota; class Gammaproteobacteria; order Pseudomonadales; family Marinobacteraceae; genus Marinobacter; species Marinobacter sp. L-13. Next base: position 68,080 of record NZ_JBSXNQ010000046.1, on the reverse strand, counting down.
TTTTTCTTGAGGCCCGATGCCGAATTTGCTCTACGTGAGGTAATTGATGCGGTTGGCGCAGGGTCTGGTGCAGTGCAACGAGAGGTAGCGCGGCTGGTCGATTGCGGACTCGTTTTTCAAGATCATCGAGGCCGGCAAAAGCGCTACAGAGTAAATCGAGAATCCCCGATTTACTTTGAGCTCGCCTCTCTGGTGACGAAATTGCTCGGCCCAGAATCTCAGATCGATGCTGCGTTGCAACCTCTGTACCCTGAGATTGATATCGCGTTGCTTTACGGCTCGGTGGCGAAGGGTGTTGATCACGCGGGAAGCGATGTTGATCTCTTGCTAGTATCCGACACTGTGAGTCTGGAAGATATTTTCGAGACCCTTGATCCGGCAGAACGTTCGCTCGCTCGGACAATTAATCCTACGGTGTATACTCGAAGCGACTTCAGAAGCCGTATTGTGAAAAAGCAATCTTTCCTTACCAGGGTCCTGGATGGGCCTTACATCCTACTTAAAGGGAATTTGGATGAATTCGGAATCTCTCGACAATCTGGTCAAGATTAATAAGCTCCATCGGGAGCCTCCCGATGCAGAAGAAATCAAAGGATTGATACGCTCTGGGACCGTTCGTTTGAACGATGCACGTTTTGAATCGCTTAGCATCGAAAGCCGTTTTGATCTCTCGTATAACGCTGCACATGCGCTGTCACTCGCCGCTTTACGGCATTGCGGTTATCGGTCGGACAATCGCTATCTCGTCTTTCAATGTTTACAACACACCCTGGGGTTGTCGGCGGCGAAATGGCGGGTGCTTGATCAAGCCCATAAAAAGAGAAATCTGGCGGAATATGAAGGGGAGATCGACCTGAGCCCTGCCTTGGTTCAGAGTGTTCTCAAAATTGCAGAAGAGATCGAGGAGGCCGTTCTCAGGCTAACGGGCGATTGAAGAACGTATCGTCAAACTCTTGCATCGAATCCAGGGCTGCTCACCTCATTGAGCCAATAAAATCCAGTCGAAGCATTCGAAGCCCAAATTGGGTACAAAAATACCCGATTTGGGTATTTTGATAAGCGGTCAGCAAAGCGGGGCGGTCAGCGCATCGCGGAAAACACGCTGCACCTGTTCGAGCTGTGTTGTCACTGGCCCGGCGCACTGGTCGCCCAGCAGTTGGGCTTTGATTTGTCGAAGTCTTTGCAGCCGCTTATCTGGTAATCGCCACTGGTTTCACGATCCACTCAGGCAGTTCGCCTGATCAACTGAGCACAAACTCTCGTAGCTCTACAGGGAGAACGATAACGGGAGCAAGCAAATGAGCTTCAACTTAGCCGTCAACAAAAATCGCACCATTCTGACGTTGATGCTTTTACTCATCACACTGACTACTCAAGGGGCCGGCATGAACAGCCTGAGCGACTATCAGTGGAAAAACCGACTGATTCTGGTGCAAGCCACAGATGAGAATGCCGGCGAGATTGACACGCTCAGGAGTGCCCGGGCCGAAGTAGATGACCGTGATATCGTCTGGTTTGTAAACACCGGCGCAGACCTGGTTTCAAATCAGGATGGGGTTTCGAGCAGTCTAGAGAGCGAGATCAAGGCTCTGCTTGACCAGTTCCGTTCGGATGAGAGGGTTCTGTTGATCGGCAAGGACGGCGGTATGAAAAGCCGAGAGCCCAGTCTCGATCTCGACGCTATTTTCCGCCGTATCGACCGCATGCCAATGCGCATGCGAGAGATGCGCTCTGATTGAAGCACCAGGCTCTATCTCCGTGTTCAAGGGCTATACTGGAAGGGCCTTACGTCGACTGAGATTGACATTCCACTCCATGCCACGTGACCCCATCGGGGTGAGGGTTTCTGGCAGGCTTTGAAGTTGGGTAGATTGAATGACCAAAGGAAGGGAAGCAAACTAGCCAGATGAAACCGCTTTTTCTGATCGTTGCTTACCTTGCCGCTGTCACCCTGCCGTTGCTCCTGTCCGCATGGGTGGGAGGTCCACCACGCCAGTTCCACCAGGAACTGGCCTCCGGCTTTGGCATTCTTGCCTTCTCGATGATCCTCGTGGAGTTCATCCTGTCCGGGCGTTTCCGGGCCATTTCAAATGACGTGGGCATGGATGTGACCATGCGGTTTCACCAGGTCATGGCTCGCACGGCGCTCGCTTTTGCTCTGCTGCACCCGTTTCTTTACCAGGGAACGCCGACAGGAGGGCAGCGCCCATGGGCCCCCACGCGCCAGTTGACGCTCACGACTGATTTCTCCGATCTGGCGACAGGCATTGTTGCCTGGCTGCTGCTTACCGGCCTTGTTGTCATGGCCATCGGGCGCACCCAGCTGGGCTACCGATACGAGACATGGCGCCTGTTACACGGGATTGGCGCGCTGCTGATCGCGGTACTTCTGTTGCACCATACCGTGTATGCCGGGCGTTACGGATCGCAGCCGGTGATGACCTGGGTGTAGTTGGCCATGACGGGTGTGGCGATTGGGTCGCTGCTGATGGTGTACCTGGTGGTTCCCTGGCTGCAGAAGGCTCGCCCCTGGCGCGTGACGTCCGTGGTCCGGTTGACGCCAAAGCAATGGGAAGTGACCGTGACCCCCAACGGTCACCGTGGTCTGGATTACCGGGCCGGGCAATTCGCCTGGCTGAATGTGGGGCAAAGCCCTTTCTCGATGAAGGAACACCCTTTCTCCATTTCCATTGATGGCGAGCTGATGGATCGCGTCTTTTCAGAGCTGGAGTTCCGTGACTGGGTGTTTGTGATGTGCGGCCCGGCGGTCATGATGGATGTTGTTGAGGATCATCTTATCCAGCGGGGCACACCCGCTCACCGGATTCTCTCGGAGCGGTTCAGCTATGACTAATCCAATCCAGCGGCTGACTCAGCGGCGGCGGCTTTCTTTGGTTATCTGGGGACTGAATATAACCCTGGTCCTGATCCTGCTGGTTTTTGTGTTGCGCTGATGCGAAGGCAGGCCAGGGGTATGATCAGGTGAGCCCGATGCGCATCCAGCGCCTCGGTCAGCACTCCAGGTGTCGGGTTTCCCCCGTTTCCACATCGGTATAAGTGACCTTCACGGTTTTGAAGTTCAGGTCTACAAACAGGTGGCAGTAATAGTCGCCATGGCGCCAGGCCATGGCCACGCTTGAGTTGTTGGAATAGTTCAGTTCGAAGTGCCCATCAAAGGCCGGGTAGTTGCTGCGGAATTTCATCAGGTTCAGCAGTCTTTGCACCACCGGTTTCTGGATGTCCTGCTCCACCTCTTCCAGGCTGTAGTAATGCCGATTGATGTCTCGCAACTCGCCACTTTGTTCCATCAGTTCGTGATCGTTACAGCCGGCCAGCAGCCCCACGTAGTAAACCTGTGGGATGCCCGGGGTGAAAAACTGGATGGCCCGGGCGGCGATATAGGCGTCGTCGTTTTGCATCAGCGCGTCATAAAAGGTGCAGGTGAGCTGATAGATGGCACCCACGCTGTGAATGTTGGCCGCTGAGCGCCGCATGATGGGGTCCGCGCTGCGGGCGTCGATGTTGTCGATCAGTACTTTGATTTTCTCATCCGGCAAAACGCCTTCCACATCGGGAATGCAGATGCCGTCATGGGTATCCAGCACGGTGACCATGTTGCGCGGGCACATGCGCAGCCAGTTCTTCAGATACACACTGTTGGCGTCCAGCAGTGAATACAGCAGCAGCGGCGGCAGGGCAAAGCCGTAGGGGTGCATGTTGCGCCGGCTGATGGCGTATTGGTAGCTGGTGTGGTCGTGTACTTCCGGCAGGCATTCCGCCCCGTGTTTCAAGGCAACCTGGTTGACCCAGTCGAGGATCTGATACACCTCCGGTTCCACCAGAAAGCAGCTGGTGCCGATCCGTTTGGTGGTGTATCCGAAGGCGTCCAGCCGCAGCAGATTAACCCCTTTTGATGTCAGAAATCCGATGTAGCTTTCCATCAGCTGATAGGCCAGGTCGGATTCGTAATTCAGGTCGATCTGCTGCTCGGTGAAGGTACACCATACTCGGGTTTTGGTGCCGTCGGACAAGGTCACTTCCCGGAAGGGTTCTTTCTCCTTGCGGATGTGAATCTTCGCCATGTCGTCCGGTGAGATCTCGCCGAATTTGTCCACGTGCACAAACAGATCGGCGTATTCCGAGTCGAAGCCGTTGGCAATGAAGTCGGTGAACTCCGGCGATTCGTCCGAGATATGATTAACCGTCAGATCCACGCACAGATCGTACTTTGCCGTAAAGGCTTCGATGTCGTCCCAGGTGCCCACCTTCGGGTCCACTTCCTTGTGGGTCAGCGGCGAGAAGCCGCCATCGGCGTTGGAGGGAAAAAACGGCAGGATGTGCAGCCCGCCGATGGCCTCGGACAGATGCGTGTCCACCACGGTGTAAAGGTCTTTCAGATTGTTGCCGATCCGGTCCGGGTAACAGATCAGCTGCACCGCATTTTTGAGCAACATGGTGTGGTTTCCTCCGTTCAGGCGGCGCAATGACCAATGGGCAGAATCTTTTCCAGTTTGGTGGTGCGGCGCTGTTCGGCGGTGTCGATGAATTCCCGCCCCCAGTAATCGATGTCGTAACGGCTGACCACTTCAAAGGCCTCGCTGAGCCGATTCTGTGCTTCGCTGCGGCTCATGGCCAGGGCGTAGTAGCAGGTGTCGGCAAGGTCCTGGGGGTGATGGGGATTGGCCAGGATGGCACCGCGCAGTTCGGCGGCGGCGCCGGCGAATTCCGAGAGCACCAGCCTGCCACTGCCCTGGGTCAGGCCCTGGGTGGCAATGTATTCCTTGGCCACCAGGTTCAGCCCGTCTCGCAGCGGTGTAATCCACATCACGTCCGCCATGGTGTAGTAAGACACCAGTTCCTCGAACGGCAGGGCGCGGAAGAAGAATTGCACGGGCGTCCAGCCCACCTGTGCGAACTGGCCGTTGATGCGACCGACCGTCTGCTCGATCTGCGAAAGCAGTTCCTCGTAGATGGTCATCCCGGCGGCCGCCGGCACGCAGACCATCATCAGGGTAACTTTGGTTTTCAGCTCCGGGTGCTCGTTGAGCATGCGTTCGTAGGCATCCAGTTTTTCGATGATGCCTTTGGTGAAGTCGAGGCGCTCGACCGACAGAATCAGCCGAACGTCCATCAGTTCGTTACGCAGGGTTTCCATGCGGTCAATCACGCTCTGGTCCGCCAGGGCATGTCGCACCCGGTTCAGGTCCAGCCCCACCGGGTGGGCGCCCAGGCCGATCTTGCGATCATTGACCTTGATTTCGGTGCTCATCTCATCAAGGCCCACGGCACAGCCGTAGGTCAGGAACCGGGGCGCACAGCCGGCTTTCTGAGTGACTTCCAGGGGCGTGACACCGCGAGCCACATCGACAAAGTTTTCCGCCTGCCTGGGAATGTGGAAGCCGATGTGATCGCACTGCAACAGGCTGCCAACGATTTCACGGCGCCAGGGCAGCACGTTGAACACGTCTGCTGAGGGGAAATAGGTGTGATGGAAAAAGGCAATGGTGAGGTCCGGGCGAATCTCGCGCAGATAGGCCGGCACCATCCATAGATTGTAATCGTGAATCCACACCACCGCGTTCTCGGCGGCTTCCTCGGCCGCGCGCTCCGCAAACTGCTTGTTGACCTTGAGGAACACCTGCCAGTGATCATCGTGGAAGGTGGCGCGCTCCCAGAAGGTGTGCAGGGTTGGCCAGAAGGCTTCCTTGGAGAACCGCTTGTAGAAAATCTCGACGTCGTCTTTGCTTAGGGGCACCCGCGCGGCCACCAGTTTTTCGTAGCGGTCGGTATCCACTTCGGTGTGGGTCTGGAACGGGCCCAGGTCCGGGTCGTCAATGGACCAGGCCACCCAGGAGCCGGCTTTGCCGTCGGCAAAGAAGCTCAGCAGCGTGGGGATGATGCCATTGGGGGATTTTGGGCGACGGCGGATCAGTTCGCCGTTTTCCACCACTTCTTCGTAGGGCAGGCGGTGGTACACGATTACCAGGTCGGATTTGCCCCGGTTCATGTAGTCCGGCGCTTCCGCTTCAATGCCCAGATGGCCGAGATACCCGAAGTGTTCGAACGCCTCAAGGATACCGCCGCAGCCGGCTGCCCCGGCGTGAAGAACCCTTGCCTTGTGCATGGTAGCGTCCAGCAGGTCGGGCTCAGATTCGCCCACGCACACGCCTTTGAAGCCGTGCTCGTACATCGACAGGTCATTCAGGGTGTCGCCGGCCACCAGCACGGATTCCGGGTCGACGTTCAGGTGTTTCACCAGTCGTGACAGGGTACGCCCCTTGTTCACGCCCCGGGGCAGGATGTCCAGGTACTTGTGGTTGGAGAAGAGCGCATTGCAGGACAGCGCCTCGATGCGGGCGACCATCTCGTCAGTGACCACATCGCCGTCGCAGAAATAGGACACGCGGCGTTCCTGGGGGACTTCCTGTCGCTGCAGGCCGTCAAAGGGGAGCAGGGCGTCTTCGATCATCTGTTCGCCCGGCCAGAGCTCGTCGATCTCGCCTTGCAGCGGTTGGATGGCCTGCTGGGTCTCGCCGTGAACCACGGTGCAGCCGACGTCACAGATGATGTAGTCCGGCTGCGGAATGGTGGGGTCGGACAGCAGCGGCAGCACGGATTCCAGGCCGCGACCGGTCACGAATACCAGGTCTATTTCGGGGTGGGCGGCAACCAGTCGGTAGAGCTTGAGGCGGTTATCGGGATCACCCGCGAGAAAAGTACCATCGAGATCGGTGGCCAGTAACATAGTCTGCTCCTATCGAAACTTTTGCTCAGATAAGGAATGCGTTGCAGCTTTCATACCGGAATCGGATTTAACAGCGTCACCTATGGCGCAGCGATTGCAGGCCAGTAAGCAGTGGCACGGCGATCAGGGCGATACAAAAACTGAACAACACACCCCAAGTGCTTGCTGTCTGAGGCAAACAAGCCCTTTCATTTCAGGGCAGGGAGGTGTGTATCTGGACTTTAATGCGCCCTATTGGTGCAATTCTCGCGAGTGTCGCGCTATTACAGCTCGGCAGTGGCTTGTTGAATACGCTGCTGGCGGTCACGGCCAATGAGCAGGGTTTTTCCACGGCGCGGATCGGCGTCATCATGTCTGGTTTTTTCGTGGGGTTCGCCTGCGGCATCTTTATCAGTGGCCGTTTGATCCGCCGCATGGGCCATATCCGTACCTTTGCCTTCTGCGCGGCGGTGTGCGCGTCCATCGCGCTGCTGCACTCCCTGTGGGTTGATCCCTGGGCATGGATGGCGCTTCGCTTTCTTTACGGATTGTCCCTGGTCACCCTGATGACGGTGACGGAGAGCTGGCTAAACGCCCGCGCTGAGAAGCACGAGCGCGGGCGGGTCTTCGCCATGTATATGGTGGTCAACCTTGGGGGAATTGCCCTTGCTCAGCAACTGCTCAGGCTGAGCCCGGGCGAGCTGTTGGTGCTGTTTTCGGTGTCGGCCATCCTCAGTTGCTGGGCGCTGCTGCCCATCACCATCAGTAGTCGCAGCCAACCCCACATTCCCGAGCGGGCTAAGAGCAGTCTGAAGAAAATCATCGGCTTTGCGCCGCTGGCCGTTGCTACCTCGGCGCTCTCCGGCCTGGCCATGGGCGCTTTCTGGGCGATGGCGCCTTTGTACGCGAGCAAGCTCGGATTCGGGTTGTCGGAGGTGGGGCTGTTGATGAGCCTCACCATTGTGGGCGCTGCCCTGGCGCCTCTGCTCGTGGGTTTGATTATGAATCTGGTGGGCCCGCAGGGCATGCCTGTTTACATGGCGGTTGTTCTGGGCTTGCTCGCCACCTATGCGATCTATCAGGTTCGCCATGTCTCCGTGCTCACCGCGGGCGAGCAGGCGCATTTTGAGCCGATGGCGCAGTCGTCCCATGAGATTGTTGAAATGATTGAGCGGTAGACAGATATCGCACCGGCTCACCGCTCCAAGGACGATGAGTGGCCCGCGTTCGAGCTTCCGATAGCCGGGAAGTCATTGGCTCTGTAGCTGCCCTACATAGGCGCAAACGAAGGCCGCTTCCTGGAAGGCCTTCAATCCCGTCTCTGCAAACGCAATAGGCAGCGGATTGGCTGCCAGTGTGGACTTGATGAGAGCGGAGGGCAGCAGGGTTACCGTCAATTCGATGTCGGTGATCAGTTGAATGGCAGCTTCCATTTTGAAGCTGACAGCACCACCGGCAAATTTGCCTTTGGGCATCCGCTCTTTGATTGCGACGTGAGTCACGCCGTACTCGGCCATTAACGCGCCAAAGGCCGCCTGGAACTGCTTCAGGTCTTCACGGCTATGGTTTTTTGGCAGTGACAGTTTGCGCACCTTGCATTCCGGCAAATTGAACTGCCCCCGGTCCATATTCAGCAAACACACCACTGCATCACTGCCGGTAAGCTCAACACCGCAAACAATCATAGCCATTTCCCCGTCTCCGCCTGTTATCAGCCGCAGCACTTCTTGAATTTGAGCCCGCTACCGCAGTTGCAGATATCGTTACGTGAAGGCGATTTTACCGTGGTAACCGTCCCGCCTTTGGTCAGGATAGCGGTAAGTTCGGTAATGGACTCAACGGCGCCCTCGCGGGTATCCACCGAAATGTTCGCGTACAGCTTTGCCTTGGCCACTTGCGCTTCGACTTCCTGCTTGCGCGCGTCACTGGTCACCACCAGCGTAAGCGGGTATTTCTTGCTGCCACTCTTCTGGCTGGCGTTGGTCTGAAAGCCGCCGTAAGTGGTGTGGTGCTGGCGTGCGTCCTGCCGGCCTTTGAAGAAAAATTTGTCTGACATGCTGAGATCCTGATGGGGAGAATGCCCGGGCTATTGCCGGGAGGAGTCTTTTAGCATGCTTATGGAGACGGCGATATAGGGAGATACGAAATCCGTCCGCTCCCCCGTGACGGTTTTGTGACCTTTCCTTGATCGACTTTTTACCCAGCCGTGACGGCCGCGTAAGCGTTCCTGCTTAGTCTGCATTCTGATGCTGCTGGTCTTCAGGTATGGGGGCGGCAGTGTCGAATAGACACTATTTCCAATAAGGAGAATGCACAATGAAAAGCCTGACAGCGACGCTTTTGGCCCTCGGTACCACCCTGGCCCTGATGGCCCCGGCCCATGCGGACGACATGGACAAGGGCAACAAGGGAATGGACGACACCATGATGCAGGACGACATGAAAGAAGACGGCATGGCCAAAGACTCCATGAAGTCCGACACCATGGACACCATGCATGACGGGATGAAGACCGAAAGCATGATGGATGAGGACATGAAAAAAGAGGGTATGGAAAAAGACGCCATGAAAAAGGATGGAATGTCCGAAGGGGATAAAACATCCATGTAATGGCCGGAAATTTTCCAGAGTGGCGCTCTATTGAACGCCGTAAACCTCAATAATCGTCTTGGCCAGCTCCAGGTCGTTCTGGTTCGCCAGTGCGAGCTGGTTCAGTGCCCGGATGGTGGTGTCTTTCTGGGAGGCATCGACACCCAGCAGTTGCACGATGGTGTCCACCTTTTCACCGCCACCGCTTGCCAGCTGGTGGCGAAACTCTCCGCTGAACGCGATGATGATTTCCTTGATCTGTCGCGGCTTGGAGGTGGAGATCCCGGTCGGGGTGTCAGGCTTCAGGGTGACGAAGTACTGGTCCGGCGAGAACTCGTGAATGGCACCTGAAACACCATCGGTAGTGGAACCCAGAAGCCCGCCGATCACGATGTTCCCGAAGAACCAGGGGTTGGTTGTGGTAGAGAGCTGAGCGGTGTAGGTCTTGTAGCCTTCCTTCTCAAAGGTAATGGACTGGTTGGAGCCCCGATCCACTGGCACCGTCAGTGGCGTTTTACCGAGCACTCGGCCGGAAACCGTAACGGTGGCTTCTTCGGGCTCGCTGTTGAAGGTGAGCTTCTGGTCGGTTCCTGAGACGACCGACGCGCAACCGGTCGACAGAAACGCGATTGCAGCGAGTGTGAGGAGTAGGGAGTACTTCATGGTTCTTCCTTGTTGTAGAACGTGGTTCCAGAAACGTTATTGCGTGAGGGAGACGTCACCGGGCTGGATTTGCAGTTCGGCGAGTTTGTCGAGCAGACCCTGAATGTTGGCTTTGCCGGAGCCTTCGTTGGCCAGTCTCAGGCGCTTGATAGCGGCGAATGCATCGCCAATGGTGGCGGTGTAGGGGGCGACAACCGTTTCATTCAGAACCACGGCACCGTTGTTATCGCGGTCAGTGAGGATGTATCTCACGTGGGTGGTTACCTCGAAGTCCAGACCGAACATGGGTTGGTCAACTTCCAGCAGGAGCGCTTCGAGCTGGTAGCGGCCGGAGCCTGCGAGCAGTCCCTGTTTCTGCAGGGTTTGCTTCAGGGCGCCAGCGAACGCGTCGTTGTCGATTTCAGAAGTCCAGGCGGGGTTTGTTTTTTCACCGCCAGATACGTTGGTGACATCCACATTGTCTTCCAGGGCTGTGTCGTAGGCCTTCACTGGCCCCTCATACACCATGTTGCCCATTTTGGCGCCGGAGGCGCAGCCGGTGAGGTACAGCAGAGCAGCCAGCACTGCCAGGATCCTTGCGTTTCGCACAGTAGATTCCTTCTTACTTAATTGATTATTTTGAGTTATTCCCTGCCGACACGCCGGAGCTTATGGCGGCGCGCCATGGTAGCTGAGCGTTGGAGAGCTTGCTATGAACTGAGGGGCTAACCGGAGTAAAATCTCGTGAAATGTCACGGAGAGGCTGGTCTGGAGTTTGTTCCAGTGCTGCGGGCTTTTTGTGCTGGACGCTACTCCTTGAGCCGAACGAGCAACCGCCCATCCTGGACCTGGATATAGTCCACGCCGGCTGCAAAGGATTGCCAGAACCCCGGGTTGGCACCGAACTCGTTGACCAGATCCACGTTCTTGAGGTTGCCCAGCCAGGCGTTGGGGATGGGAACGCCCATCAAGCTCACTCCCTTTAACTTAACCAGCGGGCGACCGTTGGCAAAGGAGAGTTCCACTCCTGCATTTACTCGCACCGTTCTGCCGCCGAGTACAGGGAAACCCTCTTCAAAAGGTACGAGAAGCACCGCGCTCAGAAGATCGTCCGAGAGATCGACGGCGAGTCGTTGAGCCAGATCGGTGTTGTTGGCGAGCATGCCGTTGAGTTCCCGCTCGCTGAAGCGTACCTCCCGGCTGGCACCTTCCTCACTGTAGGGCTCTGGCTTTAACGGGCCGGCAGATCCACCACCTTGGGTGTCAATCCCCAGGGTGTTCAATTTGCTGTTGAGTGAATCCTGTTCACTGGCATTCAGGGTTACGGGTTCGAAGTTGTCTGGGAACACATAGTGGCTTAACCACCAGTAACCAATGCCTGCCGTGGCAACGATGGTGAGCAGGACAATGCCAAAGACATGCAGGCCACTGAAGCCCTTCTTTGCGGGTGGTGGCGCGGATGTTGGTTTATCGTCGGTTGTTTCATTCATTGCCGATGGCACCGCTTTGACGCGGTGGTTTCAGTTCCCTTTTTTGAATTTCGCTTTGCAGTTGCCGCTCATGCACATGGTGCAGTAGTGCTCACGGTCCTCGTGCTTGGTGCCCTCTGTGATCTTGATGCCACAGCCGTTGCAGAGCAGAACGGCAACGTCGCCTTCAAATTTCACAATAGCGTGTTCGTATTCCATAAGACACTCCGGTCCTGATTTAAAATGCCTCATGAGTAGTACGGTATTCGCAGCGGGGCAGACCGCTGGCGGGCTGCTACCACCGGCGTGTTTGAGATTAAACCGCGATAAACTCTTTTCGTCATTCCAGAACCTTTGGCCAGTTTGCGTCTGCCTGTCGAATGAAGCCCTCTGTGTCCTTCAGCCATCGATCCTGAACTGACTCATTGTAGTTGAGATAAAGCCGGCCATCGCGGATGGCCCAGTGTTGAGGGTCACCTTTGGCGAGGTAGCCTTGGGCGACCGCCCAGGCGCAGTAGCCGCCGTAGGCAGGCAAGTAGCGTTCAGGATTGGCTTCGAAGCGCGTCAGGTTCTCCGCACTCGCGAATCGCCAGGTTACGCCCAATTGCTCTGTGGTGTATTCGCGCGAGCCTTTGGCTGGTTTTCCCGTTTCGAAGTAGCTGACTGTGTCGTAGCCGCCCGCCCCGGTATTGCTCAGCAGGCCGGTGTAGACGGCAGGCTCAGAGGCCCAGGCGCTGGCGGTCAAGAATAATACGAGGGTGATGAATGTCAGCTGTCTGTTCATATCGATTTCCCCGAAGGATTTCAGGCATTTTGGAATTCTGCGCCGTGCTATCCGGTTTTAGAACCGGAACTATCAGTTTTGTTTCACTGGATCGACGTTAACGTGGGAAAACTGGCCCCCTCATTCAGGGTGTCGCAAATCCTCCCTTGGGTGGCTAATCTGAAAAGCAATCTATAGGGATTGTGGAGGATTTCAGATGGCACCCAGGCAGAGGTTTCTGCTGATTGCCGTCGTGGCCCTGGCGGCCATTGCCATCTCAGCGCAGGTCGCGCTGTCGTCGCCCTGGCTGGGGCTCGAGCTTTCGCCCCATGATGGGCCGGAAGGGCTCCGGGTCGATCGGGTGCACCCGGATTCACCGAACGCCGGGGTTATTCGGGTGGGCAGCATAATTGTGGGGCTGCAAGCGGCGGATGGTCGGCAAATCCCGCTGCATGGCAATCTGGTGATGGAAGAACCAGACCTGCTAAGCCACACCGATCTTAATCTGTTTATGAAGCGCCAGACCGAATTGGATCAGGCGCTGCGCTCAGGCGGGGCAAGGTTTGTTCTCGCATCCGGTGACCAGGTGCCGGTTGTGGCCATCGATACGCCGTGGCATCAGCTCTCGGGCGGCTTTTCGATTCACACCTTTTACGGGCTGATTGCTTTGATGGTGGCGGTTGGCATCTGGGCCTTCCGCCCGAAAAGCGCAGCGACCCGGCTTTACGCGCTTTCCGGCGTAGCAACCATGGTGAACACCCTGACTCTTGCCATCTACGGCGATCGGGAGTTTGTGCTGAGTGGCGATGTGTTTGCGGTGGTTTCTGCGGTTAACCACCTAGCCACGCTCATGGTGAACGCTTCCCTGGTCTCCCTGTTTTGGGTGTATCCGCGCCCGCTTGCCCGTTTTCCCGTTCCGGCACTGATGATTTGCATCGCACTGATCATGTGGGTTCTGAGCGAACTCCAGGTGGGCGAAAGCGCCCAGGTGACGGTCTACCTGCCTATTGTCGTCGGTTATGTGCTTGGCTTGTGCTTTGCGGGTGCCCAATGGGTGGCCTCGAAAGGTCGCCCCCTCGAGCGCGCTGCCCTGAAATGGTGTGTATTGGCAATTTTCCTGGGCAGTGTTTTGCTGATGGGGCTGGTGATCATACCGCCAGTCTTCGGCCACCCCCCGCTCGTGCCGCTGCTGGTGGGGTTCGGCGCCTACCTGATTCTGTACCTCGGCATCGCGGCGGGGCTGGTGCGCTATCGCCTGTTTGATATTGAGCGGTGGTGGTTCAAGACCTGGCTCTGGTTTGCCGGGGGGCTGATGGTGCTGGTGTTGGATGCGATCCTGATCATGGGTGTTGGTTTGACCAGCACCTATGCGCTGACTCTTTCGCTTGCCATTGCGGGCTGGCTTTACTTTCCATTGCGGCAATGGCTTTGGGATCGATTCGGGCAGCGTTCCAGCATTTCTCTGAACGAGGCTCTCAGGGAGCTGGTGGATAAGCTTTTTTCTGCCTCTACGGAAGCGGAAGTTCGCAGGGCCTGGCCGGATCTGCTGCGCATGACGTTTCAGCCACTCAGTCTGGAGATGCCCGATGCGCCGGATAAAAAGGCCGCGGTGGCAGTATCGGCAGACGGTGTGTTGATGGAGCTGCCTGCGCTACCGGGTGATACCCGGCGGGCGAGCCTGGAATTTGCCAGCAATGGGGCCCGGCTGTTTACCAAGGAGGATATGCGGGTGGCGAACCTGCTGTATGACCTTACTGGAAAGGCGTTGCAGGCGCTGCAGGCCCGTGATGCGGGGGCGAAGAAGGAGCGCAGCAGAATCATGCGGGATCTTCATGACGATCTGGGTGCCCGGTTGCTGAGCCTCGTGTACGCCACGGACACAGGAACGGTGCGCGAGGTGGCCCGATCGGCCCTGAGGGACCTGCATGGGCTGGTAGATACCACTGCAGGGACGCCAGCCAGTCTGTTGGAGGTGGCCAACGGCTGTGAGGGTGAAATACGCCAGCGGCTGACGGACTCGGGTATCGAACTGGATTGGCAGGCAGATCCCATGAGTCTGTCTGACCAGGAGCTTTCGGCCCGGGCTGCTGCCAATATCGCGCGCATTCTCAGGGAAGCAATTTCCAATATCATCAAACACGCAAATGCTGATCGGGTAGAGGTAACGTGGAGTCGTGATAGCGACCATCTTTTCGTGCGGGTTTCCGACAACGGCAAAGGCGAGACCCTGGATGGCCAGGGTGACGGGCACGGCCTCAGAACCATGCAGGTTCGTGCCGAGGACCTGGGCGGTCGTGTTGATTGCCGGGTGTTGGCGGAAGGCGGCTTTGTTGTGGAGCTGACGCTGCCGGCAGCCTAGCTGTCGATCATACCCATGCGCATGGCTTCCCGGGTGGCCTCCGCCCGGGAGGACACCTCCAGCTTGCGATACACGGTTTTCACGTAACCGGCGGTTGTGTGACGGGTAATGCCCAGGGCCTGGCCAACCTGAGCCAGGGTGAAGCCTCTGGCAATCAGTTCCAGTACTTCCTGCTCTCGCGGGGTCAGGTCCGGCTGTGCGGTGGTATCCGGCGGTGCAAAGGTTGCCAGGACCCGCCTGGCCACCGACGGTGACAGTGGCGGCTCATCGTCAATAATACCCGCCAACCGGCGAGCCAGCTCGGATTGGGATTGCTGTTTCAGCAGGTATCCCCTGGCGCCCGCCCGTAGTGCCGGGAACACATGGCGGTCGTCGTCGTGGATGGTTATCACGATGCAGAGGCACTCGGGCACCGCCTCGCGCAGGTCGCGAATAAAGTCGATGCCATTACCGTCTGGCAGGCTGAGATCAATCAGAGCAATGTCCGGCTCAAGATCCGCCTGTTGAAGGTGAGACACTTTATCCCTTGCCTCAGTGAGCCGGTTGGCAACGGTCACCGAAATCTCCGGAAAAACTTCCTTGAGCACGTCGCGCAGCCAATCCTGAGCGCCTGCGTGATCTTCCAGAATAAACCCCAACTTCATTTGATCGTCCTGATGCTCTTGGGTTGCCGCTCTTTCAACATAGCCCCCTCAAATGGGGGAGTCAAAGCCGGCCAAGGTCCCCTCAGGTGCGGTCTGCTGCCGTTGGTTCATGTCCGATAGCCTAGTGACGGACAGCGTAAAGCAACCGCTTTACGAACAAGGAGGCAGTCGAATGAAAACATTGAATGTTATGTTACTCAGGGTGTTAACCGTTTTGGCCGTGTGCTTTGCCCTGGCGGGCTGCTTACGGAGCAGTGATTCAAATGATGATGACCTGGTTGAGGAAGATTCCAGCGAGGAGGTCGGTGGCGATGATGTCGCTGACAGCGGTGATACCGGGGACAGCAGCGGTGATGGCGGGGGTGGTGGCACAGCCTCTGGCGCACCAGCAGCGCCAGTGGTTACGCCCGCCTACGATGACTGGACGCTGACTTTTACCTGGCCGGCAGTGGCCGACGCAGACTTTTACCAGGTGTTTGAAGACCCGGACGGCGTGAGTGGCTTCACCCAGATAGGTTCGGACCTGACTACCAACGAATACACCAACAATATCAGCCTGACCGAACGCAACGGCGCCCGTTATGTCGTTGCCGCCTGCAACAGTGAGGGCTGTACCGATTCCAGTGAAGTGACGGTTGATAGCCTGGACAGCGGGATCACGCCCATCGTGGTAAGTGGCGATCCGGCGCCGGGCATTGGCAGTGGCGCCGTGTTCAGCGGTGAAGTTGGCACCCAGCTGAGGTTTGATGTTAACCAGGCCGGCACCGTCGCAATCCTTGGTGCGACCGATCAAACGGACAGCAGCGGCAGCTTGAGAGACGGTATTTTCAGCTACAGTTCGGGCGCGGGCCTGAGCCTGATCCAGGCCGACGACGCCACGCTGCCCTCAAGCGATGCTACCTACAACGGTTTTTTCAACGTACTGATCGATAACACCGGTCAAATCATCTTCGGCGGTATCCTGAACCAGCAATCGGGCTCGGTGACGGATCAGGTCGATGGGCTTAACAATGAGGTGCTCTTGCGCAGCAATGCCGGCACAACGTCTGTGATCGCCCGGGAAGGCGACCCTGCGAGGAATGGCACCGAGTTCCCGACACTGGATGCGGGAAATATCTACTTTACAGAGAATATCCAGGGTAATCGGTTATTCTCGTCCTTGAGTTCAGACGGCAATGGTGCGATTACCTTTAAGCCCGGGTCGAACACGGATGCCTTCAAAGTGGCAGACGATTCGTTTTATCCAGCGGGCAGCGCATTTTGGACGATCACAGGCTTGGGGCAGAAGGCCCAATCGTTAAAGGCCGGTGAAACGCTACTTCCCGGCAATCTCGAGGCAAAAAACTTCGGTTTCCTCGAGTTTGACAGTAACCAGGCAGAGCAGCTGGTTATTGGTCTGTCACTTCAGAACGCAGATGGCACAGCTCTCTCCGGTTCGACGGATTCAGGCATATACGTCCGTAATGCCGATGGCAGCTACCGGGAAGTTGTGCGGGAGGCCGGTGGCTCCGCAAGAGATTTTATCGATGATCTGAACTCTGCCAGACCTAAGTTAACCGATAATGGCGAAGTGTTTTACTTCGCTCCCAGAGCGGTTTCCGGGGCGGCCAATCGGGGAATCTACACTGATTCGCTGGGTAACGGTGATTTTACCCGGATCAGCCGTAGCGAGCAGACGCTCCTGCTGGATGATGGCTCGCTCTTTGAGGTCACCGGCTTTATTGGCGGCGCGAACTCGTTCGATGTGGGCGCCGACGACTCCGTGGCCTTCCTGGTCAACTCCGGCACCCTGGATCAGGAAGACGCTTTGCTGGTCTGGACCAACGACGGAACCAGTGCCACCACGGAGGTGTTTTTCCAGGAAGGGGATCCCGTTCGAGGTTTGTCGGATGCCTCCGGTGTGGAGCTTGCTGTTAGCTTGGGCTCGAACACAACCAGATTGGCGTTCAGCCGGCAATCCTGGGCGGCATTCCGGGCGAGCGATGAGGCGGACATCAATAACCGCAAGAGTCTGCTGCTTGCCTCTAGCCCTTCAGGTTATACCCGCGTGATCGCGAGGGAAGGGCAGCAGTTCGCGGTTGATGGCGTCAATTACGGTGTTGTGACCGAAATCCTGGATTTCAAAATGGCTGCGCCGGCCGAAATGATTGTGTCATTGCGATTTGATGAAGATGGTATATCCGGCCTGCAACCAGACGGCTCTTTTGTGGGGCCAGACGGCAAGAATGGGCTCTTCCGTGTTGTATTGTGCAGCCCCTCAGAGCCCTGTTAACAGGAACTCGTAAACTGCAACATTCATCGGCAAGGTAAACGGCATATCGAAAATAAACGGGTAGGGTGCCAGCAGCGATCTTGCCCGTCTTCTTTCAAATAAAAAAGGCAGCCCTGAGGCTGCCTTTTTTGATCACGTATTGGCTGTTATTTACAGGCCAATAACGTTTTCTGCTTGCGGGCCTTTCTGGCCCTGAGTCACGGTGAACTCAACTTCCTGGCCTTCGGCCAGAGTTTTGAAACCGCCACCCTGAATATTGCTGTAATGAACAAAGACGTCTGCGCCGCCTTCACGAGTAATAAAACCAAAACCTTTTGCTTCGTTGAAGAACTTAACGTTGCCGGTAATTGTAGACATAAATAGTTATCCTGAAATTAATCAATAAGGTGCCGTCAAAGGATCGTTGTGATCATTGATCAGCGATATGCGGGAAATAAAAAAACGTGCAGGATCAAAAACAGGACAAAAGGTGTGGCAACACAAGAGGTCTTATTCGTGAAATGCTTTGCTAGATCTTTCCAACGAGATCGACAGTACGCTAATTAGGAGGCCCTGCATAGCAAAGTTTTCAACTGTTGCGAAAAACCGGAACAGACTTGTTTGCTGGGCAAACACTCTGTTCCGGTGTGCATTCGCGTTCTAACGTTCTTTTATATTTCCGTCCGCATCGGAAATCACTATCTCGACCCGCCTGTTCTGTTGGCGCCCTGCGGATGTTTCGTTCGTCGCAACCGGGTATTGTTCTCCGAATCCCTGCACTTCAATCCGGGCGCGATTAATACCTCTATCCATCAGGGCCTCTCTTACAGCCTCAGCCCGACGCTCTGACAGTTGTTGGTTGTAAGATTCTGCTCCGGTGCTGTCCGTGTATCCTTCCACGCGCACGCGACGGTTTTCATATTCAGCCATGAAGTCAGCCAGGCGGCCTACTGTCGTTTCCCCGGCAGGTTTCAGTTCAGCACGATTCAGGTCGAACAGAACGTCACCGAGGGTAAGTACCATGCCACGGTCTGTCTGTTCGGCCTGCATAGCCTCCATTTGACGGCGCAATTCAGCGGCTTCCTGCTGGGCAGCCTGAGCCTGTGCAGAGCGAGCCTGCAACTCCAGTTCCTTGCGTCTTTCTTCGGCGGAATTTATCTGTTGCTGCAGCTTGGCGCGTTCGGCCTGCTCCCGGGCAATCTCGGCATGGCGATTGGCCAGGTAGGCCGCATGCTCGATTTCCGCGGTGCTGGCACCCTCTTCCAGTAATCGTTCAGCGCGGGCCAGCTGATCCCTGGCGCTTCTTAGCTGGCGGTCGCCACTGCGGGCAACGTCTGGATCGGTTCGAATGTCCTCATAGGCCGCCTTTGCTTCATCAACCATCTGATTGTCCTTGGGCGTACTGGCACATCCGGCCAGGAAGACGGAAAAGCCGACAACCATGCTCAAAATCATGTATCGATTGTTCATATCAATCTCCTGTTTAAGCTGGCGCCCTTACTGGCTTCCATTCATGCGTTGGCGAAGAGACTCGATGTTCCTGTTGATCTCTTCCACAGCCTGTCTGGCTTTTGCAGTTTCGGCACGCGCGCCGGCCAGCTGAGCATCGACGGATGCCTGTTCCAAAAGGTGCAGTGCTCTCTGATAATTCTCTTCGCTCATTTCATCGTCGATGAGCTCTTCGGCATCGGCAAGCTTGTTCTGGGCCTGATTCAGCAGCACTGGCTCAAAGTTTCTTGCGTCGGATGACACCGCTTGTTGAACGGAAGATTCGGCGGCTCGCATTTGAGAGGTGGGGGGCTCCACGGAGCCTGCGCAACCGGTGATGGCGACGGCTATGCCGGCAATCCCGACGGCGCCCAATATCGACATATAATTGCTCATGCAATATCTCCTTATACTGGAAAACGGAGGCCTGACTGATTCCTTTAATCCAGTCAGGTTGCTGATCTGTGGTAATGGACCTTGAGGAGAACTCAGGGTATCTGTCAGCTCAAACGCCTCTACTTCCTCAATTCAAAGATAGCAGTCAGTAGTGTTGTGCACATGAGCATTTATCAATGAACATTAAGAATCGAAACACACTGTCTGAGAACGAGTAAGCCCTCCAAAATGAACGCTCCTTTCAAACTCCGGCCTTATCAGCAGGAAGCGGTTGATGCCACGCTGGCTCATTTTCGAAAAACCGATGAGTCCGCCGTTATCGTGCTGCCAACCGGTGCTGGGAAAAGCCTGGTTATTGCCGAGTTGGCGCGTCTCGCGAAGCGAAAGATCCTGGTGGTAACCCACGTAAAGGAGCTGGTGGAGCAGAATCACGCAAAGTATCAGAGTTATGGATTAACCGGCGGGGTTTTCTCTGCCGGGCTGAAGCGGAAGGAAAGTCACCACCAGGTGACCTTTGCCAGTGTGCAGTCGGTATCGGCGAACCTGGATCAGTTTCGGGACGAATACTCGCTGGTTATTATCGATGAATGCCATCGGGTCAGCGGGGAAGAAACCAGTCAGTATCAGCGCATCATAGAGCTCTTGCGGCAACAGAACGATTCTCTGAAAGTGCTCGGGCTGACTGCTACGCCATACCGTCTGGCCATGGGCTGGATCTATCGCTATCACTATCGGGGCTTTGTTCGGGGCGAGGATGACAAGCCCTTTCAGCACTGCATTTACGAGCTACCGCTGAATTACATGATCAATCGAGGGTATCTCACCCGGCCGGAGCTGGTGAACGCGGCAGTGACGCAATACGATTTCTCTGCGCTGCCCCAGGACCGCTTTGGCGAATACGCCGAGAGGGACGTTAACCAGCTGCTGAGCAAAAACAAGCGCGTGACCCGGGCGATCATTGAGCAGGTTGTGGAGTTGGCTGCCGAGCGTCAGGGCGTGATGATCTTTGCGGCCACCGTGGAGCATGCGCGGGAGGTCGCCGGGTACCTGCCAGAACACGAAACTGCCCTGATAACGGGCGCCACCGATCTGAAGGATCGGGACTTGCTGATTCAGCGCTTCAAGCAGCGGCAGATGAAATATCTGGTGAACGTGTCTGTGCTCACCACGGGCTTTGATGCGCCCCATGTGGACTTCATCGCCATTCTTCGGCCCACCCAGTCGGTGAGTCTCTATCAGCAAATAGTAGGCCGCGGACTTCGTCTGGATGAGGGTAAACAGGATTGCCTGGTGATCGATTACGCCGGCAACCATGTGAATCTGCATCATCCGGAAGTGGGGGAGCCAAAGCCGAACCCTGATAGTGAGCCGGTGCAGGTGTTCTGCCCGGGCTGCGGGTTTGCCAATATCTTCTGGGGCAAAACAGACGATGATGGCCGTGTGATCGAGCACTACGGCCGCCGTTGCCAGGGGCTGCTGGAGCCGGTTGACAGGGTTCAGGATGAACGCCCGCAGCAGTGCGATTACCGTTTCCGCTTCAAGGAGTGCCCGCATTGCGGGGCCGAGAATGATATTGCGGCCCGCAACTGTCACCAGTGCCACAAAGCCATCATCGACCCGGATGATCAGCTGAGAGATGCGCTGAAACTCAAGGATGCCAAGGTCATCCGCTGCGCCGGGATATCGCTGGTTGCCGATGGCAGCAAGTTGAAGATCACCTATCACGGGGAAGATGGGGAAGAACTCGGCGAGTCGTTTGATTTCAGCAAGCCGGGCCAACGCGCTGTTTTTAATAAACTGTTCGGGCGTCGCTTTGCCAATAGCCAGGCCCCGAAAGAGTTCAGCTCAGCGGATGAGGTGCTTGAGCTGGAGGCCTTATTGCCGGCACCGGATTTCGTGATTGCGCGTAAGCAGAAGCACTATTGGCAGGTGCAGGAACGGGTTTTTGATTATCAGGGGCAGTTTCGGAAGGCGAATGAAGTTTAGGCCCGGTTTTCCTGTCCTGCTTTTACTTGCCTGCAGTCAGCTCCGCTGCTCGTTATAATGGCGTATCTAAAATCATCGAAGAGAACCCTATGCCAATTGAAAAGAACCAGGTCGTCCTGTTCCACTACAGCGTTCGTGATGAGCAAGACAACGCTGTTGAAGACTCCCACGGCGGCGAGCCGAACGCCTACCTGCATGGCCATGGCGGCATCATCAAGGGCCTGGAAGAAGCCCTGGAAGGTCGCGATGCCGGCGATACCTTCAGTGTGACTGTCACTCCCGATAAAGCCTATGGGCCCCGCAAGCCCGATGCCATCCAGCGGGTGCCGATCAAGCATTTGATGGGGGCCAAACGCTGGAAGGCGGGCATGGTTGCTCAGGTTCAGACCGAGCAGGGGCCTCGCCACGTGGTTGTTGCCAAGGTAGGCCACAAATTTGCCGATGTGGACACCAACCATCCGATGGCCGGCAGAACCCTGACTTTCGATATTGAAGTGATCGATGTGCGCGCCGCCACCCCAGAAGAACTGTCCCACGGCCACGCGCATGGCCCGGGCGGCCACCACCACTAAGCATCTGGGGGCAGGCATGCAGATCGGCGTGATTGCAGATACCCATAGCAAAATGCGTCCAGAAGCCCTGGAAGCCTTGAAGGGCTCGGAGGTCATCCTGCATGCCGGCGATGTCGGGCGGGACGACGTTCTGGACGCGCTCGAGGCGATCGCGCCGGTCATTGCCATCCGCGGTAATATCGATAAATCCGGCCGTGCAGCCGAGCTTCCCGATACTCGAGATCTGGAGTTTCTCGGCCAGGCCGTTTACATGCTCCACGATGTCAAAACCCTCGACTTCGATCCGCAAGGCCGCTACCGCGTGGTGATTGCTGGCCACTCCCACAAACCCCGTAACGAGTGGATTGGCGATGTGCTGTACTTCAATCCTGGTGGCGCAGGCCCCAGACGCTTTACTTTGCCGATTACGGTGGGGCGGTTGGAGGTGACTGAAGACGGTGTGACTGGTGAAATTGTCGAGCTGGCGACTTGATTGAATCGGCAACCAATGCGCCGACATAGAAATTCCGCTCGGCCAACTGGACATTGAGAACATCACGAAAGTGCTCAACGAAAACGGCGTGACTTTGCACCTTTAGGCGTTGGCGGCACCCTGCTTTTTCTGTACCTTTTTGTCTGTCGGAACTGTTTTCCAATGTGTGGTCGGGTAATGTTCAGTGTTTAAAAGGTTAAGGAAAGCCGTGTATCCAGTGGTGGTTTTAACGCTGTTTATGATGGCTGTGTGCCCGGTTTCTGCAAAGATCTATAAATGGGTGGATGAAAACGGCCAGGTGCATTTTGGCGATCGGCAGGATCACCGGGTCGCGCAGGAAGTGGTCAATGTCAAGCCAGGTGCCTCTGAATGGTCGCGTTTTGAGATCGATATCAGAACTGTTGATGTTGAGCTGAGCGAAGCGGAACACCAGCAGATCGTTGAAGGCGTTAACAACGTCTATGAGTTCTTCGACCGGGTGATGTCTTTTGATATGCACCGGACGGTGCCGGTCAATATTCTGATTCTCAAAGACAGCGCGGCATACCGTAACTACCTCGTCCGTCGGAACAGGGGGATGGCTGTTGCCTCTTACGGGCTTTACATACCTTCCGAACACCAGATCGTCGTCTATGTTCGTAAAAACAGAAATCTCACCTTCAAAACCATCAAGCACGAAGTGAGTCATGCGGTTGTCGATACCATCGTTCCCTATGCGCCAGCCTGGCTGAACGAAGGGTTGGCAGAGCAGATGGAGACCATTGAGCGCGATGAATCCGGCTTGTATTTTGAGCGCCACCGTGAAAATCAGTGGGTGGTTGATCAGGCACTTGAACAGGGCCGTCTGGCGGGCATCGATCAGCTATTGAAGCTGCCAAGCAACAAGTGGCGACATTCTGATCTGTCGGGGCGCGGAAGCCTGCGGGCCCAGTCTGGCCAGTTCGTGTATTTCCTGATGTCCAAACCTACCCGAAGAAACTTTGTGGTGCGCCTGATGCACAACTTTAATCGGGGAGATCGCACCATCTCCTATTATCTGGTCAACGACAATTACATTGGTGGTGTAAGCATGCTGGCCCTCGACTGGCGGCGCTGGTTGCACGATCAGGGAGAGGGCGTCGTCAGGTTATAAGTTCGAAGCCGGCGACCAGACTTCCCCGTGCTGCATCACCCGAAAATCCGCTTCGTTCAGCCCTTGTCGCTCCAGGGCGGCTCTTAGCCGTCGGGGCGGCTCGTCCATGGGCTCGTCGGTGAGCACGAACGTGCCCCAGTGCATCGCCACCGACTGTCGGGAACCGATATCCTGATGAATGCTCACCGCCTCTTCCGGGGCCACGTGCACCGGCGCCATGAACCAGCGCGGGTCGTAGGCCCCAATGGGCAGCAGCGCAGGTTGTCTCCGAAGCGCCGGTGTAACTGGCGCACGGTTTTTTCATCAAGGTGGTCGTAGTGGTTGTGGGAAATCAGCACCAAATCAATCGGCGGCATGTCTGCTACCGTCAGGGCCGGCGGTGTGTAACGCTTCGGCCCGACCAGTTGAAAGGGGCTGGCGCGTTCCGACAGTACCGGGTCGGTGAGCACGTTCAGACCACGATACTGGAACAGGAACGAGGCGTGACCCAGCCAGACCAGTTGTGGTTCTTCGGGCGGATTCATCAGGGAATGCGTATCTGGCCGCAGCAGCGTGAAGCGTTTTCCCTTCGGGAAGTTGCGGCCCGGGGCCAGTTGCCAGCGCATAAAATCGCCAATGCCATGTCGGGGGACTGGCTCCAGGTTGCGGTACCTGCCCCGATAGAAATGAGGTTCCGCAGCGAGAGCGGCAAGGCGATTACGGTCAACGGTCATGGATCGAACTCTCATTCTTGTCAGGGGCCAATGCCAGTAGCTCCTGCAACATGCTGTAGCTTAATCCCCAGATGCAGGCATCCTGGTAACGGCAACAGGGCATGTTGAGTGTGCCCAGGGGCGTGCGCCAGGAAAGTCGGCCCTGGTTCGCGTCTGCGCCGAGGTAGTCCATCGGCACCCAGACCGCTCGCTCGACTTCGTGATTCGTTGAGACCGACTTCGGTCCGCGCCACTCGAACACATAGGGGGTGACCACCATCGGGCGCCAGCGGCTGTGATGGCGGGTGACCAGGTCGGACAGCCGGATGAGAAAGCGGCCGTGGCGCCTCAGATTCATGCCGGTTTCTTCCAGTGTTTCCCGCTCGGCAGCGGCTCGTGCAGATGCATCTTCAGGTTGCAGGCGGCCGCCCGGGAAAGCCATGTCGCCAGACCAGGGGTCACCCTCCCGACGGGCCCGCCGGATAAAGAGCAGCTCCTTGCCGCCGTTTTCTGTGGTTCGAAAGATAAGGGCGACGGACGCTCGGGCGAATCGGCGCCTAAACGGTATCTTGTGGGGGCGCAAATGGCGTAGCCAGGATTTCGAGGTCAAGAAAGCCTATCCTCTTCCATAAGCTCTCTCAGTTTGGCAAGTTGCGCCTCAACGACTCGCAGGCGAACTTCTGTTTGAGCGGGTGTTTCCCCCGGGGCGCCGGAAGTCAGTCGGTCGCGGTATTTCTCCTGTTTCTCCACCAGCCGCTCTTCAAGCCGCTTCAGTTCTTCAAGCTCCAGGGACTTACCCTTGTCATGGTCGCCCAGAATATCGTCAAGCTTCGCCACAAGATCCTTGAAACCCACTGTTCCGTCCTCTCTGTTTAAAGCTTAATCGGAATTCGTCATGGCATGACTTCTGCCCGCCCTGCGTCGCTCACCGACAGCTCCTCTGTGGTTCGAGCGGCTTCAACATCCATGGCAGTCAGGAGCTCGCGGGTTCCTGTCAGAATAGCATCGACGGTTTCGCTGGCGTAGGCAGAGTCGTTTAGCAGAGACGTAGCCATGGCGGCATCAATCCGTTTTGCACCCAGGAGTTTTGTGACACGACCGACCATCGATTCGCGGTCTACTCGTGCACGCACAGCGATCTCGTCGAGCTCCAGTATTGCTGCGCTGGCATCCTCAAACCGGCCTTCGTAAAAACGATGGGTCTCACGCAGTACCATCGCGACTCGCAGTCGAAGCTCGTTGTACTCTTTGCGAATCGTGGCGTTATCCGACGCCATATAAATTGTGAGATTCTTGCGTAGGTGTTTGACATGCTTGATGGCTTCGACCATCTCCGCGGCAGCATGCTGAAGACGATAAAGCGATTCGGTGGAGTTGGCCGGCGACTCCCGGGTCATTCGCCCGGAAATAAAGTCGAGAATGGCGTTGTACAGGCGTTTTACTCGCTGTCGGTAGATCAGGTCGATGTCGATATCGATGCGTTCCCGGGAATTGTTAATCATCGCTTCAAGGTCATCGCTCTGGCGAATATTTTCGCGGTGCAGGTGGAGACCATGGGCAAGGATAACGAAGGCTTGATCGAACAGGTGCCAGACCTCCCTGCGCACTGCCGCGTTTGCACTATCGGGTGAGTCCATCGCAGCCTGATTCAGGTACCGCGGCTGTGCGGCGACCTCTTCCTCTCGCTCTGGCAGCCAGCGCTCGAGTGCCCGTGCCATTCTCGATATCAGTGGCAGCATGATGGCAACACCAAGGCAGTTGAACAGGGTGTGGAATACGGCGAGCTTGACCGTGTAGTCATCGTCGGCGATCGACATGAGGGCTGACAGGGCATCCACTGACCAGCGCAGGGGCTCGATCAGCACCAGGGCAATCACCGCCGTTACCGCGTTGAACAGGAGATGGGCGCCTGCCAGACGCTTGCCAGTGATATTTGCACCCAGACCACCGATCAGAGCGGTGACGGTTGTACCAATATTTGCACCAATGGCCAGGGCCAGAGCGTTTTCGTAGGTAATCTGGCCCGTGGCCAGACCGGCCAGAGTCAGCGCCAGCGTCGCATGGCTGGATTGCATCACGACGGTCGCCAGAATTCCGAGGCCTGTGTAGACAAGAAGTCCTGAGATACCGTCCATTGCATACTCGCGCAGATCGACAGCCGACTGATAGCTTTCGAAGCCCGCCTTCATGAAATCGATACCGAGAAACAGAAACCCGAGCCCGGCGAGAATTGCACCGAAGGCTTTCCAGGCTCGTGGTTGCTGAAAATTCAGTACCACGCCAAAGACAAGCATCGGCAAGGCAAAGGCCGAAAGGCTCATTTTCATACCGATGGTGGCGAATAACCAGGCGCCGGTCGTGGTGCCAAGATTGGCGCCGAAGATAATGCCGATACCCGTGATCAGCGGAAGCAAGCCGGCGCTCAAAAACGAAATCGTGATCACCGATACCAGGGAACTGGACTGCATGATGGCGGTACTGACGATGCCAAAACCGAGGCTTTTCGGAATCGTATCGGTTGTACGACGCAGCACGCTCTCGAGAAAACCACCGGTAAACTGGCGAAACCCGTTCTCCAGCGAGAGCATGCCGAACAGAAAAATGGCAACGCCGGCGGCAATCTGTTTGAACTCTGGGCTCACCCATAGCGCAAGGGCGAGGATTCCGAGGATCAGAGCAAGAAAGAGTTGGCGATAGTTCACTGGGATTCAACGTCCCCTTTTATGAATTATTTGACTATCAGGTTGCACTGGAACCATTCCAGTGATCATCCTTTTGAATTGTAGGCTGTTAACTTTTTAAACGCGTACCCAAACCGTGAATCGAACTTTAATAACCCGGCATTCATCGCAAAAAGGCGAGCGATTGAAACCGTGCCTTGCGATGCGCACGACAGGAGGCCAGATGACGTTCGAGCATATCGTTCAGATAAACGACCTGACCAAGCCAGAGCTACCGGTTCTGACCCGATTCCAGGTGTGGGAGGGGCTGGTGCTCAGGGCCCGGCGCCCGGACAAGTTCCTCGTTGGTGTCGATGATTACGAGATTCTGGATCAGGGTCCGGCTTACCTGAAGCGTAGCCTCCAGCTGCCGGGACTGCAGGTGGTCGATGAAGTTACTTTCTGGCACGAGGCGAGGATAGAGTACCGGACTCAGCCAACGGCCACCCTCCCGGCCGCAACACTTGTCATGGATATCGAAGAGCCCGAGCCGGCATCACTGTTTGTCCGTTTCCGGTATGAAACAGCGAGCATCGAGAACCGCGGTGATTCGATGCCCTATGACCAGTATCTTGAACAGGCCTACGTAGCCACAGACATTGAGACGATTCAGATCATTCGGCAGTTGGCTGAGACAGGGGTATTCTGCTAAATCCCACTCGTTTGATGGAGTGGGAGCGTATCCTGTCCGTGAGCCCAAAGTTGAGGAGTAGCCATGTTTCGCATACATGTCGAACGAGTTCTCGAGAAGGATATTGAATCAGTCTTTGAAGCCATCTCCGACCACGCCCGCTATTCCCGGTTTCCCGGGGTTAGCAAGTCTTTACTGATTGAAGAGGGTAGAGATGAGAAAAATGGCATTGGCGCCCTGAGAATTGTCGGAGCGGGCCGGCTCGAGCTCACTGAGCGTATTACCCGGTTCGAGAGGCCAAACCGAATGCATTATCAAATTGAAAAATCGAGCCCGTTCACCGTTCAGCACACGAAGGGAGAGATTGTTTTAAAGCCAGAAGGCGAACAGACCCGGGTTACCTGGGTTTCTGAAGGGCACGTGCAAGTGCCGCTGCTGGGGGGGGTAATGGACCGATTGGCTGAGCGCAGCTTTTCGAGGGCTTTCAATTCTCTGCTCAAGTCTATTGAGCGCCTCTAGAGCTTGAGCTGAGCCAACACTATTCATAACTCGACAAACCGTGGCACAACCATGAGCCCCACACCCACTGCCAGCATCTCCCAGGCGCTGCTGGCCAGGTAGGGATACAGGATCATGGCAATGCCGCAGTAGCGGGTGACGATGTTTTTCCTGCGCCGGCCATACATGAAATAGGCGAAACCGATGCAGCCGAACAGCAGCGACAGGAAGATGTCAGCGGTTTCCATGCGGTGAACTCCTCCGGTAAGTTTACCCGTATAGACTAATTGTAGAGCCTCAAAATAGGGAGCAAGTTGGTTATGAGAGTGTCTTTTTCAGTGAAAGCGGTGCTAATCCTGCTATCACTTGCGCTGGCACCGATAGTAGCGCACGCGAAGCCCGTGTGGATCGATGTCCGCACAGAGGCGGAACACCGGCAAAGCCACATAGATGGAGACCCGCTGATTCCGCATGACCAGATCGTTGCGGAGGTTACCGAGAGGTTCCCGGACAAAGACACCGAGATTAATCTTTATTGCCGCAGTGGCAACAGGGCAGGTAAAGCAAAATCGGCTCTGGAGCGTGCCGGTTATACAAATGTTGAGAACAAGGGGAGCCTGGCTGAGGCGCGTGAAGCGCGCAGTCTATAGGGAGCGAACAATTTTTAGCCACTTCAGGTATAATGGAAGGCTTACGATATTAATTAAGCCATCCCGACCTGGATATCACTATGAGCAAGAAACCCGAGAAAGTAACCCTGACTTCTGCTGCCATTGAAGAACAGACAGCCGCGTTTTTGAAAGCGGGCGGATCTGTGGAATACGTCGGCAAGGGCAAAAGCGGACAAGTATCCCCCACGGGTTCAAAGCAGATCAGCCTGAAAAAGTAACGCCCATCTCAGTGACGAGGATTGCTCTGATCGGGGGAGGACTCGTCATCTGAGGCGTTGTCATTCGATGTGAGGTAGTAGTCTTTCTCATCGAATGTTTTCACATCAGGATCTTCAATATAGTTTTTGCGTTTGCCCCGATACAGCCAGACGGCGATGATCGCGACAATTACTGCGAGCACAATCCATTTCATTGTTATCTCCTTCACAAGGTCGTCGTTCTTATATTGAGCACCTTGCAGAGTGATCCGTCAATGTAACTTGCACATACGCTTCAAAGAGGCTCGGATCGGCATTTGAGCAAAATGCCATTCGCGCCTTTACTTGGTGTATGGACAGCAAAGGTGTCGTGCAGATCATGATGGAATCATTCGGTGCAGATTTGATTGAGCAGCTCCGTCGAAATCTTGGCGATGCCTTTCAGGCAGTGTCAGGCGAGAATCTCGACTGGGGGGCGTTGCTGGTACAGGTACTTGGCCAGCTGCTGGTCTCTGTAATCTACCTTGGCGTCTTCCTGGGCGTTTATCTGATTCTGATCGCTGCCATCAGGCTGGGCCTGGGTGAGCGGCGAACGAAAACCCCTCTTTACATCCAGATGCGCAGTGGCCTGCGCTATCTGGCCGGGTTGGGTGCGCTGGTAGTTATTCTTGCGCAATTCGGGGTTTCGCCTGAGGTTCTCAAGGCGATGGCGAGGGCGGGTTTCATGGTCCTCGGTTTCTACGTTGTCTGGGTAGTTTTCCGACGTCTGATCAAGGAAGGCACTTCACGCTATCGAATGGATCCTTCCATCCGGCAACTGGTCGAGAATCTGTTTGCGGTTATCGCCGCAACCCTTGCGGTGGTAACGGTGCTTGCCCAGTTTGGTTTCGATGTGGTGTCGATTATCGCCGGTCTGGGCATCGTCGGTATTGCCGTTGGTTTTGCAGCGCAATCCACTCTCTCCAATTTCATTGCGGGTATCACCCTGCTCATTGAAAGGCCTTTTCGAATCGGTGATTGGGTCACCATCAACGGACAGGAAGGCAAAGTGGTGAAGATTGCCTTGCGAACCACCTGGCTGCGAACCCGGGATAATATCTTCACGATGATTCCAAACGACAGTGTTGCCTCCACGGATATCATCAATTACAGCGCAGAGGGCGTGACACGCCTGAATATTCCCGTGGGGATTGCTTACAAGGAATCTGCGAAGGCGGCGAGGGAAGTGCTGATGCCGGTTTTGCTGGCTCATCCCGAAGTTTTGCAGGGCGCTGGCATGGAGCCCCGTGTTTTGCTCAAAAGCCTCGGTGATTCGTCAGTGAACCTCGAAGTCAAAGTATGGATAACGCCGGATAACCTGGATGTTCGGCCCAGAATCATGGCCGATATTCTCGAGCAGATGAAAGAAGCCCTGGATGCCGCCGGTATAGAGATTCCCTTCCCGCATCTGCAGCTGTTCATTGACGATGCAAAAGGATTGAAGCCGGTTCTCGAACCCTTCTACAGGCTGCGGGGATAAAACGGAAAATCTCTGCAGGCAGGCCTTTGGATGCTTGCATCTTTTGACTCGAGATCCTTTCGTAATCGTCTTGATAGTGGAGGGACAGGCTCGCTTCCTGGCCTGTAAGGGTCTAAATTGTTGTGTATGGAAACTAATTTCCGCGTCTGGCTGGGACACTCTGGTCTGACGCATCGGGTTGTTGCCAATGCCCTTTGCGTTATTTCGAATATAAAGGGGTAACTTATGGCGATCACACCGAAATCCAAAATGTCGCAGGAAGTGCTGGCCTGGCGCGATCCCTCCATGGACTCGGTTCTGGGAACGGAAACACCCAAGGACCCAAACAAGGGCTATATTGCTCTTCTTGGCTGGAGTATTAATGCGATCAAGGCGGCTCAGAAGTTCGATCGCCGCTATATCGTGGTTGCCCCGGATTGGGCTGCCGATTTTTGCACGGCCAACAATATTCCCTTCATCCCCTGGGATTTTGTTCGCCTGAACGATCGGTCCATGGAAATCGCTGAAAAGCTGAAAGCCGAAGGCGTGGATGTCGCAATCCCATTGTTCGAAGAAACGGTGGAATGGTCAGGCGCGATCAACTCTGTTCTGTTGAATAATCCGCGTATGTACGGCCAGTCCATTTTGTTCCGGGACAAGGCGCTGATGAAACGTCGGGCCCAGCTTGGTGGTATTCGCGTCGGGATTTTCGAAGAAGCCCACGAAAAGGATGACATCATTCGCTTCATGAAGCGGGTCAACCAGACGCTGCTCAAACTGGATGGTGACCCGGACGATCCGATTCACGTGAAGGCGTTCGATAAAGCCGGTTGCCTGGGTCACCGCATGATCCGAACTCTGGAAGAAATCGATACGATTCCGGACGAAGAATACCCCCTGCTCATGGAAAGTCACCTGAGTGGCTGGGAATTCGCTGTTGAGGCCTGGATCCACGATGGCAAAATCAAATTCCTGAATATTTCAGAGTACGTCACCCTGGGTTACTCGGTATTTGTTCCTGCCACGAAGGAACTTGAAAGCTGGCGCGAAGCAATCACCAAGCAGATCGAGTTGCTGGTCAAAACATTTGATATCCAGTTCGGTCTGATTCATCCGGAGTACTTCGTAACCAGCGACGGCACCATGTACTTTGGCGAAGTTGCGTATCGCCCACCCGGGTTCAAGGCCTTCGAATTGATTGAACGCGCGTATGGATTCAATGCCTACCAGGCTTCCATGCTGGTGTTTGATCCCAAGAGCACCAAGGAAGAGGTCGATGCCTTCTTCCCCCGCGAAGTGGTCGATGCCAAAGGTTATGCCGGCTGCTTCGGTGTTTATCCGAGACGCCGCGTGGTGAGCAAGCTGGAAATGCCCAAAGAGTGCATTGAGCATCCTTACTTCGAGTCTCACGAGTTGGTGGCCCCTGCCGAGGAAACAGTTCCGGACCGATCCGCTTTTGGTACTCACTGGGGGCTTGTGTTCTTTTTCGGTGACGACCCGATCAAGATGCGGGATCTTCTGAAATCCCAGGAGGAGCTGGACTTCTACGTCTAGGAACGACAGGAGCCGGCTGATACCCGGCTCCTGATAGTCCGACACAGCTTCTCCGGGGCGTTACCAGTTCTCTGAGAAAGGCCGCGCATCGAGCTCGAAAGTCCAGGCTGAGCGTGGCTGGTTGTGTAGCTGCCAATAGATTTCCGCGAGTTCGTCGGGCTCGATAATGCCGTCCTCGCCCTTGCTCGCATAGAGGTCCGGCAAAAATTCTGCCGTGGCTTCATTGCGGATGAGGCCATCCACCACCACGTGAGCGACGTGTATCCCTTGCGGGCCCAATTCCCTTGCCATGCTTTGCGCCAGGGCGCGCAGCGCATGCTTGCCGCCGGCAAAGGCCGCAAAGCCGCGTCCGCCGCGGAGGCTCGCGGAGGCGCCGGTAAAGAGGAGAGTGCCTTCATTGCGTTGCAGCATTTTCTTTGCGACCTCGCGCCCGACCAGAAACCCGGCCAGTGCGCACATCTCCCAGACTTTCCGGTAGACCCGGGTGCTGGTCTCGCAGATATCGAATCGAACGTTTCCGCCCACGTTGAAGACGGCTACCCGTATTGGGCCATGCTCTGACTCAACGCGTTCAACCAGCTCAATGACCTGGTCTTCGTCCCTTGCATCGGAATGGATGGCTGTCGCGCTCGAGCCGAGAGCCTGAATTTCCGAGCTGAGAAGATCAAGATCCCCGCGCCGGCGGGTGACCACAAGGTGGAAGCCTTCCTTTGCAAAGCGCCGGGCGATGGCAGAGCCGAGGTGGTCTCCGGCCCCGATGATTAGAGCAACTGGTTTGTCTTTTGTTGTCATTTTGCCACCTTTAGTGAGGCCTTTATCCGCTGGTTCGAATCGTATCGGCGATCTTTTCAGCAATCATGATCGTCGGGGCGTTGGTGTTACCACCAATCAAAGTCGGCATGACCGAAGCGTCGACCACCCGCAAACCCTCAAGTCCGTGAACCTTGAGGCTGGAGTCAACCACGGCCAGATCATCTATGCCCATCTTGCAGGTGCCCACCGGGTGATAGATCGTATCCGCACGGGCGCGAATGTGGCGTTCCCATTCCTCATCGCTCATGCCGTCGTGAACGCCGAACATTTCGGATTGTCGGTACGGCGAGAGTGCAGGCCCTTCGAGAATCTCCCGGGTGATTTTTGCGCCTTTGATAGTCAGATTCAGGTCGTCCGGGTCGGACAAATAGTTGGGGTCGATGCCGGGATCGGCCATTGGGTCGGCGCTGAGCAGAAAAACACGCCCTCGGGATTTCGGCCGCAGGTTGCAGACGTGGCAACTGAAGCCGTGTCCCCAATGCAGTTTACGGGCGTGATCCTCCACGATGGAGACGACGAAGTGCAGCTGCAGGTCCGGCTTGTTCTGCTCCGGGTCAGACTTCAGGAATGCCGCCCCCTCTGCAAAGGGCGAGGCAATCATACCCGTCCCATCCGTTCGCCATTGGAGGGAATGGCGAAGCATGTTTTTCATGCCCGTTAAACTGAAGCCAAAGTTATCGGTATCCCCGGACTTGTAGGCCAGAATGAAATCCAGATGATCCTGCAGATTTCGGCCGACACCCGGCAGTTCGTGAATCATGGGAATACCGTGCGGGAGGATGTCTTCAGGGTTTCCCACTCCGGATAGCTGTAGTAACTGCGGTGAACCGAAGGCACC
The DNA here is from genome assembly GCF_056857715.1 of Marinobacter sp. L-13. NCBI lineage: Bacteria > Pseudomonadati > Pseudomonadota > Gammaproteobacteria > Pseudomonadales > Marinobacteraceae > Marinobacter > Marinobacter sp. L-13. The sequence continues at coordinate 34,481 of NZ_JBSXNQ010000046.1, read as the reverse complement.
GGCGGATAGGATGACTTCGCGGTTTGCTGAGGCCGAGAGCGATCGGCCCTTGAGTCGATACTCAACGCCGGAAGCACGTTTTCCGTTAAAAAGAATTCGGGTCGCACGGGCACCGGTCACAACCTTTAGGTTGTTGCGCTGTTCCATGATCGGATACAAATACGCCGCAGCGGTGGAGCAGCGTTCACCATTGCGTTCGGTGTCATGAAACTGGGTAACTTCATAGAGGCCAACGCCCTCGTTGTCGCCGGTATTGAAATCGTCGCTTGCGGGATAGCCGTGCTCTTTAGCCGCATCGATAAAGGCTTCGGAAATGGGCCTTGGTGATCGCTGTTTGCAAACATGCAGTGGGCCATCGGCCCCGTGGTATTCGCTGGCTCCACCTTCATGGCATTCCGCTTTGCGGAAGTAGGGCAAAACATCGTCCCATCCCCATCCGTCGCAACCCAGCTCGGCCCATCCATCATAATCCGCGCTGTGTCCACGCACATAAAGCATTGCGTTGATCAGGCTGGAACCACCCAGCCCACGGCCTCTGGGTTGGAATCCTCGACGCCCGGCCAGCTCGGGCTGCTGCTCTGTATTGAGCGCCCAGTTATTGATCTTGCCATGGCCGGGCATGATTGCGACCACACCAGCTGGCGCGCGGGTCAGCAAGTGATCGCCCTTGCCGCCTGCCTCCAGGAGACAGACGCTGACATCGGGGTCCTCACTCAATCGCGCCGCCATCACGGCGCCAGCCGATCCGCCACCTACAATGATGTAATCAAAAATCATACGGTCCCCGGTTCCTGTTTTTGTTTTGGGTGTACGCTTCCTGAGCCAGAAAAGGCCGCAGTCAACGAGATGCAGGATCAAGGTTAGACCATCGCCTGGCCGAGCGCCTCTTGGCAGATGGACAGACTGCTAAGAGCGTAGGATGCCGAACTGATCGTGATTCCAGGTGCAGGGCACGCCGCAAATCTGTCGCATCCGGATCCGGTTAATCAGGCATTGGATAATTTCTTGAAGCGACTGTAGGCCGCGGATTCATTCCGCGGCATCCGCTTCCTGCTTGGTTTCATGCTCGGTTCCCGGGGCGTGCTCTGGTGGACAGTAGGTTGTGTAAAGCTTGAGCATGCCGTTTCCGGTGTTACGGAAGTTGTGAAAGGTACCCGAGGGCACGATGCTGACGTCGCCCGCCTTTACAGGTACCTTCGTTTCGCCGATCGTCGCTTCCCCCTCGCCCGAGACGAAATAAAGCAGTTGATCATGTACCTCGTGAACTTCGCCGCCAATCTCGCCGCCTTCGGGAATGGCCATCAGAACGAGTTGCGTATGATCTCCGGTCCATAATACCTGCCGGAACTCTTCGTTGCTTTTCGCCATTTCCACAACGGGTAGCGTGGTTCTGCGAACTTCTTTCATTCCAGTATCTCCATCCGTGAATTCAGTATTTGATACTCCTTTTAGCCGCAATCAGATCGCCGGTCTTCAGGCGAAGTCGTAATCACCGCCTTTCTCGAGCGCCCTCTGATAAGCCGGTCGGGCATGAACGCGTTTGACCCATCCGCTGATGTGAGGCCGGTTCCTGCCGACGATGCCCCTGGCTACGGAAGCCTCGAGCGGGAAGCTCATCTGGATGTCCGCCGCGCTCAGTTTGTCCCCCAGGAACCAGGTGTTCTTCGCCAGATGGCTTTCCACGAAATCCAGGTGGGTCTTGATCATCGGGCCGATAAACATCTCGTTGGTTTTGTCCGAAATGCCTTTGGCGACAGGTTTAACAAAGAACGGCATCGGGCTGGTTTTTACCTTTTCGAAGACAAGGCGCAACACCAGAGGCGGCATCAATGAGCCTTCGGCGTAGTGCAACCAATAGGTGTAGTCGAGCCAGGCTTGCCCCCCGCTCTCCGGGAGCATGGTGTCTTTGCCGTAGGTGTGCGCCAGGTATTCGATGATGGCACCGGATTCGGCCACCACCAGATCGCCGTCTGTGATCACCGGGGATTTTCCAAGCGGGTGCACCTTTTTCAGGCTTTCGGGGGCCAGCATGGTCTTGGGATCTCGCTGGTAATGCTTGATCTCGTAGGGAACACCCAGTTCTTCCAGCATCCAGAGAACGCGCTGTGAGCGGGAATTGTTGAGGTGGTGAACTGTAATCATGCGCAAGCTCCGTTCGCATTGAAAAATGGTCGGGTGTGAAGAGTAGTCTGCAAAGAGCGTTTTGGTTCACCGCTGGCGGTGATTAAGTGGCTAATTACGATTGCGCACCGCAAAGCCGTGGCGCCTGAGCTCCTTCAGAATCTCGGGCACCTTGAAGGGCATCAACGTTCGCGTTGTTTTCAGAAGACTGATGGCAACATGCATCCTTTTGTACCAGAGTACCTGGCGGATCTTCTTCTTCATCGGGTGATAGCCTTCCCGATAAAGCTCGTCAACGCGGTCGGCGTTATTGGTAAGGCTGTAGTCGCTCAGGTCCAGAGGTACCGATATGTCGGCATGCTTCAGTTGCTTGCGGGTGTTGAAATCGATGCCAATGTTGATGGCGTTGGAAATGACATCGAAGGTGTTGTCCGGCTTCGGATAACGGCTGACATGGCTGAGATCAACGGCCACCGTAATACCAGCACCCATTTTGGCCAATGGCGAAATGGGGACGTTTTCCACCAGCCCCCCGTCCACCAGAATCCGCCCATCGATTTCAACAGGTACAAACAGGCCGGGAACCGCCATTGAGGCGCACACGACATCCGCCAGATTGCCTTCCCGGAAGATCAGCTGTTCACCGGTTTCGATATCCGTGGCACAGATGGCCAGCGGAATCTCGGCGTCCTCGATCCGGACATCGCCCAGATCGCGGTGAATCATCTCCCGAATGGCGTTGGTGCTGAACAGCCCGCCGCGCTCAAAGGTAAAGTTGATGATTTTGGAGAGGTTCAGTGTTGAGCAAATGCTGAGGATGGATTCCGCCGGGCGGCCGAAAGCGTAATAGCTCGCGATAAGCGCGCCGGCGCTCGTACCTGAAATGCAATGGATCTTGATTTGCTCTTCTTCAAACGCTTTCAGCACACCAATGTGCGCAATGCCTTTGGCAGCGCCGCCTCCCAGAGCCAGACCGATGCGGGTGTTAAAGGGGTTGAGTTTCATCAGCGGGAACCTTCAGGCGTTGCGAGGATTCGTACCGCACAAGTCTAACAGAGTTGGAAATTTTAATTCTTAGAGTTCAAAATATTGGGGTGGCACTTAGAGAGGTAAACTTTCCAACCGACTGCCGGGTTATGCAGTCATAGGAGTCCTCACATTGGGTGACGTCATTTCAGACGATTATCAGACCGACTATGTAGCCGGTCAGGATAATATCGAGAAGTTCGGCTTCGATATCCACAACATCGTATTTCCGTTAACCGCAATCCTGATTGTTGCCTTCGTTGTCGGAACACTTATTTTCCCCGCAGGTGCAAAGGAGTTGCTCGATAGCGCCAAGAATGGTGCGATTGCTGTGTTCGACTGGGGCTTTCTTCTCAGCGCAAACTTGTTTGTTGTTTTCTGTCTGGCCCTTATTTTCATGCCGGTGGGCAAGATTAGGATTGGCGGGCTTGATGCCAAGCCAGAGTTCTCTCTGCTGTCCTGGTTTGCCATGTTGTTCGCAGCTGGTATGGGTACCGGGCTGATGTTCTGGTCGGTTGCCGAGCCTGTGGCCTATTACACCGACTGGTATGGAACGCCCCTCGGTGTTGAGCCAAACACTGCTGAGGGTGCCCGCCTTGCGATGGGCGCAACCATGTACCACTGGGGTCTGCATCCCTGGGCAATCTACGCGATTGTCGGGCTCTCGCTGTCGTTTTTTGCCTTTAATAAAGGCCTGCCACTAACCATTCGCTCTGCCTTTTTTCCAATTCTGGGAGACAAGGTGTGGGGATGGCCCGGTAATGTTATCGACACCGTGTCGGTACTGGCGACCATCTTTGGTCTTGCAACCTCGCTCGGGTTTGGCGCCCAGCAAGCGGCATCCGGTATTTCCTACCTGTTTGATATTGAGGGAGGCCTGAATATTCAGGTCGGCGTGATCGCCGGCGTTACGGCTGTTGCTACCCTCTCCGTGATTCGGGGGATCCATGGTGGTGTCCGGATTCTCAGTAACGCGAACATGATCATGGCCGGGCTGCTGCTTCTGTTTGTAATATTTGCCGGCCCCACACTTGCCGTGTTCCAGTGGCTCTGGGATACGTCGGTCTCCTACGCGTCCAATATGTTCTCGCTCAGTAATCCCTTTGGCCGCGAGGAAGACACCACCTGGTTCCATGGTTGGACGGTCTTCTACTGGGCCTGGTGGATTTCCTGGTCACCGTTCGTAGGTATGTTTATCGCGCGGGTCTCCCATGGTCGCACGGTGCGTGAGTTCGTCACGGCGGTTCTGATCATCCCGACCATCATTACTCTGTTCTGGATGAGCGCATTCGGAGGCGGGGCGCTTCTGTTCGTTGGCGGTGAACAAGCCCTCAACGCTCTGCAAGCTGGCGCCCTGAGTGTCGGGCTGCCGTTTACGCTGGTGCTGTTGGTGATGACCTACAGCCTGTTCAAAGGCCTTCATCATGAACGCCGCTTGCTGATTGCCGAAGGCAAGATGGTGTAACCCCAGGCTGATATCAGGTGACGCTGGAAGGGCCCCCCATTGAGGGGCCTTTTTTGAGCGAGAGTATCCGGTCAGGACGGGTAGAATTGCCGGATGGCCGTCAGCAGCATGTCGACATCCTCACGGCTGACATCCTGGTGGGTCACAAAGCGGATCGGGTCGCCGGCCGTAATCAGGATGCCCTGTTCGGCCAGGTAGTCTTTCAGCTGTGACGCCTGGCCCGCCTTGCACCTTGCGTAAACGATGTTGGTCTGGGTACTGGCCGGGTTGACCTCAAGTTCCGGAATCTTTGCCAGGCCGTTGCTCAGGTATTCGGCGTTTTCATGGTCCTCGAGCAGTCGAAGCGGCCCCCTTTCGAGCGCGATACGTCCCGCGGCGGCCAGAATGCCGGCCTGGCGCATGCCGCCCCCCACCATTTTGCGCAGCCGGGTGGCCCGCTTGATGAATGATTCCGACCCCAGCAGCAGCGATCCAACCGGTGCGCCCAGGCCTTTGGACAGACACATGCTGACGGAATCGTAGTGCCGGGTTATTTCGGTGACATCGCAGTTTGATTTTACGGCGGCATTGAAGACACGGGCGCCGTCCAGGTGCAGAAGAAGCCCGTGTTCGTCGCAGAACGCACGGGCCTGCGCCTGGTACTCAAGGGGCAGTACTTTGCCTCCGATGGTGTTCTCAAGGGAGAGCAGACGGGTGACGGCAAAATGAAAATCGTCCGCCTTGATCGCGGCCCGGGCTTTTTCCAGATCAATGCTCCCGTCCGGCTCGTTCTCGATCGGTTGGGGCTGGACACTGCCCAGCACCGCGGCGCCTCCGCCCTCATACTTGTAATTGTGAGCGGACTGGCCACAGAGATACTCATCGCCACGGCCACAATGACTCATGATGGCAAGCAGGTTGGCCTGGGTGCCTGTGGCAGTAAAAAGGGCCGCTTCGAAGCCGAGCCTCTGGGCGGCGTAGGCCTGCAGGCTGTTAACCGTAGGGTCGTCGCCATAGACATCGTCTCCCACCTCGGCGCTGGCCATGGCTTCGCGCATCTCGGGGGTAGGGCGGGTCACAGTATCGCTGCGGAAATCAATCATTGTTCCTGGCGCCTTTTTCTTTCCTCGGATGTCTGCATTCTACAGTGCAGCAGGAATCATGGAATTCCCACCCTTTGCATTATTCCCGATTCGTCCCCATAAACCAGAACAAAGCCAAACAACAGGAGATCAGCAATGACGGCACCAACCCTTAAGGAACAACTGAACAGCGCGGTAAAAGAAGCAATGCGGAACAAGGATAAAACCCGCCTGGTTACTTTGCGCATGGCCCAGTCTGCCGTGAAGCAGATTGAGATTGATGAACGCCGCGAGCTCAATGACGAGGATGTTCTCAAGGTGCTGGACAAGATGCTCAAACAGCGCCGCGACGCGGCCAGTCAATACGACGAAGCCGGCCGCGAGGAACTGGGCGATAAAGAGCGAGCGGAAATGGTGATCATTGAAGAGTTCATGCCGGCGGCTCTCAGCGAGGATGATCTTGACGGGTTGATTCGGATGGCCATCAGTTCAACGGATGCCCAGGGCATGCAGGACATGGGTAAGGTGATGAATGAACTGAAGCCCCAGGTACTTGGCCGCGTTGAGATGGGGCATTTGAGCAAGAAAGTGCGAGCCGCGCTGGCGGGTTGATCCAGTTAACCATTTCTATCGCATAAAACGGGGCGACGCGTCGTTCAGAAAATCGTCGCGCGGAAATGCCTCGGAAGGTATTTCTGTTCAAATTCGAAGGAAAAAGGAAAGCGTTATGTCTATCGAACAAGTGCTCTATCGTGCCCATGCAGAAGCAACCGGTGGTCGTGACGGCCGTGCAATTTCGTCAGACGGCATTCTTGATGTAGAGCTGGCAACCCCGAAAGAAATGGGCGGTGCCGGCGGCAAGGGGACCAACCCGGAGCAACTTTTTGCTGCAGGCTATTCCGCATGCTTTATCGGCGCCATGAAATTTGTGGCCGGTCGCGACAAGCTCAAGATGTCGGAGGATGCTTCCATTGAAGGCGTGGTTGGCATCGGCCAGATCCCCAATGGGTTTGGCATTGAAGTGGAATTGCGCATCAGCCTTCCGGGTATGGACGATGCCGAGGCCAAGCAGCTGATCGATGAAGCACACAAGGTTTGTCCATATTCCAACGCAACCCGTGGCAACATCGACGTAACACTCAACCGGGTAGGCTGATACCCGGTTTGGATCCAGTGTCGGAACCTGGATCTACCAATCGAGCCTGAGGCTTGCCAGCAGGGCATCCCCAAGGCTCAGATCCTCGGTGCCCGTGTTCAGGTCCTTGTATTGGACACGGGTAGCCAGACTGGCTCCTAGACCAAGAGCGATGGTTGGCCAGGATTGTCCCCCCTGGTGCAGCCGATAAGTCAGTTGGGTTCTCCACTCGCGTAAATAGAGCGCGCTTTCTACTTCCCTGTCCTTGTCCATCGTGGCCCAACGGTCCCCGTTTCGTTCCACCCGGAACGCCCAAACCTGCCCCGGGCTCTGCCACTGCATCAGAACAGGCAGGTCTACCAGCCAATGGCCGTGTGCGTTGCTTTGTTTCCAGCGTGCTCTGGGGAGCCAACTGAAAGAGCCAAACCTGTGAATTGCGCGATCTATGCCCTACTATTTTAGCGTCAGTTTTTTCAGCCGCCGTGATTTTCAGGAGCCTATGTCCGATAAAGAGCTACGCACCCGATCCGACAAACAGGCGATCGACCAGTTTATCAATGAGGTTCGCACGTTGCCCAAGCAGGGTGGCGGGCAGGGGCGGCTGATTTTCGCGCTGGACGCGACTGCAAGCCGGGAAGCTACCTGGGACCAGGCCTGCCATCTGCAGAGCGAACTGTTTATAGCAACCCGGGATCTGGGTGGCCTGGCCATTCAGCTCTGCTACTACCGTGGCTTCGGTGAGTTCAAGGCCACGGGTTTTGTGACCGAAACCGGGCAGTTGCTGAATCTGATGAACGGCGTTTCCTGCCTCGGTGGGCGCACCCAGATCAGCCGGGTATTGGCCCATGCGGTGAAAGAGACCCGTGCAAAGCCCGTCAAAGCTGTGGTGTTTATCGGTGACTGTTGCGAGGAACCGGTGGACGAACTCTGTCACACCGCCGGGGAACTGGGAATGCTGCGCACACCGGTGTTCATGTTTCACGAGGGCAATGATGCCCATGCAAGGGCGGTATTCCAGCAGGTGAGCAAGCTTTCAGGGGGCGCATACGCACCCTTTGACCGTAACAGTCCTCAGGTGCTCAAGGATCTTATGGCGGCAGTTGCGGTCTATGCTTCCGGGGGAGCCAAGGCTCTGCAGGATTTTTCCAGCAGTAGTTCCCCGGAAGTGAAACGCCTGACCAGACAGATCCGGTAGTGTTTGTGAGAATCCATTGATGGGCCGTTGTGCCCGGGGTATTTGAGTGCCTTTAACGCTTGTTGCCATCGTTGTCGCGGTTGTGGCCTGGGTGTGGTTGCGCAATCAGCCTGCCAGTCAGCGCAATGCCGCCATTCTCAAGCTGGCCCTGCTGGCCGGTATCGGCATCGTCGTCTTGCTGGCTGTAACCGGGCGACTGCATTTTGTCTTCGCCGGTTTGGCCTTTCTCTATCCTCTGTTGCGTCGCCTGCTGCCATCTCTATTGCGTGGCGGGCTCGGTCGCGTGGCTGGCGGTGCCGGACCCAAGTCGGGCAACCAGTCCCATGTTTCCAGCGATATTCTGGAAATGACTCTGGACCACGACTCGGGAATCATGAGCGGCAAGATCATCAAGGGCCCGATGGAAGGGAGAGAACTGGCGGAGCTAAGCGAAAGCGATTTCCTCGAGCTATTGCGCTATTGCCGCGGCCAGGACGAGGATTCTGCCCGGCTACTTGAAACTTACCTGGATCGCCGGTTCGGAGACTCCTGGCGAGCAGACGATGAGGCGGCCTCTGAAAGCGATCCGTCGGGCGGCAGTGGCAATACGAGCGGCCCGCTTACCGAGAGCGAAGCGCTGGACATTCTGGGGCTCGAGCCCGGAGCCAGTCGGGAAGAGATCATCAAAGCCCATCGGAGGATGATGCAAAAACTTCACCCGGACCATGGTGGCAGCAATTACCTGGCGGCGCGCATCAATGAGGCCAAGGAGTGTCTTCTGGGCTGAGTTGCATCCTGGTTTGCAGGCATATGCTCAGAGTGATTGCCTGCACGCCCGGATAAGGATATTGTTCAAAAACTGAACTTTTTAGCCCGAGGTGAGAAGACAGCGGTTTGAAGATTTCAACGCTCGCCCATTTCTTTTTATTTCTTCTGCCAGGATTCCCTTTGGCTGCGAATTCGGAGCCACTGCCGCGGCTTAAAGTTCTCGCTGCTCAGATACCGGGTGCAGCGGAGCCAAGTCTCGAGGGGCGAGATATAGAATTGGTTTTGGCGACCTTCGATGAGTGCGGATTTGAGGCCGAATTCATCATGCAGCCCTATGAGCGCCATGCAAGGACCTACAGGGATCGTCAGGACTTCGATGCTATTGCCACAGTACCTTTGCACTGGCGTCTTCCCGGTTATTCCACATCCGCCTACATCTGGTACCAGAACGGAGCTTTCTACAATCACTCCCGTGTCGGGCCGATTGAAAGGGTCAAAGACCTGGCCGGTCTCAACGTGGTGACGTTCCGTGAAGGGGTCGATGTGCTGGGGATCAGCGATAACGTACCTGAATTTGCCTCGCTCACCGAAATCGCCGATCAGACCATTCACTCCCGGCTACTGTTTATGGGCCGGGTCGATGCGATTCTGGCCGACGGATTCGTGGTCGCGGAAGTGAATCGGAGAATCTTCAACAAGAAGCGCCGCGGTGAAAGCTGGCCCTCGCAGTCTGATGCTTTTCGTTTCGCGCCAATCTTTAATCCGGCGCCGCACAAGATGGTTTTTCGGAACCCCGCATTCGCCGCAGCCTTTGATCAATGCTTCGACGATTTGCGGCAATCGGGTGTGATTGGTCTCATCAATCAGAAATACATCGATAAGTATCAGAATGTGCTACGTTTCAGGTATCTAGGACGTTAAGTACAGGTCCGTATGGAAAGGTAAGCGAACCTGGACGACCCTGATCGCAGGAAATTCATGCGTTCAGTCCCATGGAGTGGAGCGATGGTTCGGTCACACTGTGCAGTCTTCATCAGCCTGCAGATCTTCTTTTCCAGCCTTGCGGCCGCCTCGGTTCCTGTCGCCGTTGGTGAAGGGTTGCAGGGCGTGATCGGGTACTCCGATGGCAAGCTCCATGGGTCCCTGGCGCCGCTCTACGAATGTATCTTTGATCGCGCTGACATCCAGCCCCAGTTTATTCAGGTGCCTCTGAAAAGAGGGCTGGGGTATTTGCACTCGGGAGAAGTCTCGATGGTTCTGCCCCTTGCCCAGAGTGAGCGTCGGGACAGAATCGGCGAGTTCGCCGGTGAGTTGTTTTCGGCGGACTATGTTTTTGTCTCGAATCGCCAACTTCCGCCGATATCTGAAACCTCGGGCCTTAAATATGGGCTGCCTCGGAGTTTTGTTGGTGAACAGTTCATTACCGACGAAAACCCGAGAATCGAAGAAGTCACAGAGTGGTCCCAACTGGTTGCCATGCTTCACTATGACCGCCTGGATGCGGTCGTATTGCCGGCGCTTCTGGTGGAGGATCTCTTTGGTCCTGATGTGGTCAAGGTATTCCAGCAAACAGCGGGAACCCTCCCGGTTTCGCTTTACCTGTCTCGAGCGAATCTGGACAGCGAGGATGTGGGCAAGATCAAACGCGCAGTCAGGAGTTGTCGCGCCGGTGACCTGGTTTCCGAGCTGCGTTAGGGAGCTTTCGCCGGCCCGCTATTCCAGAGTTTCCCGCTCAGTCCACGGATGCTTCACTGCGTGACTTTCTCAGGTGATGGCGTTTTCTGCTTCGCGGAACCCGATTTCCCGCGTTGCGGTTGTCGCCGCTTCCGGACCGCCGGGCTTGGTGGTGCCGGCTCGTTGCGCAAGTAAGCCCCGGGCGCCGGTTCAATCACCGGCAGATTGCCTTCTCCCGGAATGCGAGCCTTAATCTTACCGCCACCGAACTGCTCGGCCCAAGCCACCCAATCTGGCCACCAGGAACCTTCAAACTGCTCGGCACCTTTCAGCCATTCCTCTGGATTGGCCGGGTTGTCTTCGTTGAGGCGATAACCGTACTTCTTTTTCTCGGGCGGATTGATGATGCCGGCAATGTGCCCTGAACCGCCGAGGACAAAACGCAACGGGCCGCCCAGGTTACGTGCGCCTTTGTAGCAGGAGATCCAGGGTGCGATGTGGTCTTCAATCGCAGATGCAAAGTAGGCGGGGGACTTCACCTTTCGCAAATCGATCGGTGTACCCGCTAGAGTAATACCCCCGGGCTCACGCAGCCGGTTGTTCAGGTACATATTGCGGAGGTAAAAGCTGTGCATGGCCGCTGGCATGCGGGTGGCGTCCGAGTTCCAGTACAACAGGTCAAAGGGCGCCGTGTCGCGGCCGAGAAGGTAATTATTGACGAAAAAAGACCATATCAGGCTGTTGGCACGTAGCATGTTGAAGGCCGTTGCCATGGAAGCACCTTCAAGATAGCCCTGTTTGTTCATGGCCTTCTCGATTTTGGCAATAGAGTCCTCGTCGATGAAGACTTCGAGATCGCCGACTTCCGAGAAATCCATCATGCTGTTGAGAAACGTCGCACTTTTTACGCGATCATCCCCGCGAGCGGCCAGCCAGGCGAGCGTGCAACCAAGCAGAGTGCCGCCGATGCAGTAGCCGACGGTATTGATTTCCCGCTCACCCGTCGCCTGCTCGATGGCATCCATGGCGGCGACCGGACCTTCGAGCATGTAGTCCTCAAAGGTCTTGTGTGCCAGCTCTGGCCCGGGATTTACCCAGGAAACCACAAACACGGTGTGGCCCTGTTCCACCCAATAACGAATGAAGGATTTTTTCTCGCCAAGATCGAGGATGTAGTACTTGTTGATCCAGGGCGGTATCACCAGCAAAGGCCGGCGATGAACGGTCTCGGTGGTCGGCCGGTACTGGATGAGTTGCATCAGATCGTTCTGGAACACCACGTCGCCGGGTGTGTTGGCCAGATTGTCGCCCACCTCAAAGGCGTCCGGGTCGGACATGCGGAAAGGCATCGGGCCCTTTCCCTCGTCCAGATCACGCAGCAGGTTTGCCAGGCCTCGCAGGAGGTTCTTGCCCCGTGTCTTAACGGTTGTGCGCAACACTTCCGGATTGCTCAGAACGAAGTTGCTTGGGGCGAGGGCATCGGTCATCTGGCTGGCGAAAAAACGGACTTTCCGCTTATCGTGATCGTCCAGATCCCTGACATCGTCAATGGTGTCCATAACCCAGCGAGTTGACAGTAAATAGGCCTGCTTGACGGCGTTGAAGGCTATGACGTCGTTCCAGGCCTGATCCCGGAAGCGGCCGTCGCCGGGCTCCGGTTCGGCTACGGTCAGTGGTTTCTTGCCAATACCGCTGGCCAGCAGGCCAGACCAGAACAGACTGGTGTCCTTGATCAGTCGCATCTGCGCGAACAGAAGCGTGTCTGGCTGGGTTGCAAGCTTGCCGGTCAGGGTGACAAAGGGTTTGGTCATGCTCCCGACGCTGGCCGGATTCGGCGGGCCACCGCGCAAACGGCGCATTATGGAGCGCTTGAGCAGGTGACCACCATGAACACCCACTCGTGCCAGAGAGCGGCTTACCACATTGGGTTCGAAGTCAGGCGTTGATTGCTTTTTTATTGGTTTATCAGCCATTTTTTCGCCTTCTGTCTTTCAAGTGTTACATGTAAACGCCGCCGTTAACGTTGATCTGCTGGCCGGTGATGTAATCGCCTTCCGCGGCCAGGAAGACCACGGCGCGGGCAATTTCCTCCGGCTTGCCAAACCGACCCATGGGAACCCTGGCAATGATCTGTTCACGGATATTCTCCGGGACCTGGGCCAGCATTTCGGTTTCCGTGAAGCCCGGGGCAATGGCGTTGACCGTAATGTTGTATTTGGCCATTTCCAGTGCCAGGGTCTTGGTAAACGCGATAATGCCGCCCTTGCTGGCCGCATAGTTGGCTTGCCCGAAGTTGCCGGCCTGCCCGACGAAAGACGTGATGTTGATGATGCGGCCGTACTTCTGGTCCATCATGATTTTCAACACTTCCGAGCAGGTGGCGTAGACGCTGCCCAGGTTGGTATCCAGGACGTCGTTCCAATCGTCGTCGGTAAGCTTCTTCATGGACTTGTCTTTGGTGATGCCGGCGTTGTTCACCAGAATGTCTATGCGGCCCCACTCGTCCTGAACCTGACGAACCAGGCTCCGCGCTTCCGGCATCTTCGAGAGGTCTGCTTTGAAGGCAAGTGCCCGGACGCCGGTGGCCTCGATTTCCCTGGCAACTTCGTCGCCTTCAGGCTGACGTGAGCGGTAGTTGATGGCGACATCGGCGCCGCGTTGAGCAAGCTGAAGTGCGATGTGACGACCGATGCCGCGTGAGGCACCGGTTACGAGGGCGACCTTGCCCTTGAGGTCTTGCATGAAGTCCTCCCTGGAGCGGTAGCCCGCTCTGGTTGTTATTCCTTATTATTAATCACCTCATTCAAGCTAGCAGAGCACCTGAGTCGCGACAAGAAAATGTGATACCTGTCACGCTTCGCGGATGAATGTCTTGAGCCGAGGGGCAATGGATTCGCGCCATTGGCTGCCATTGAAGACACCGTAATGGCCAACCCCCTCTTGCAGATGGTGCAGACGCCTGGCGTCCGGGATATTCACGCATAGTTTATGGGCGGCCCGGGTCTGCCCGGGGCTGGAAATGTCGTCTTTCTCGCCTTCAATCGTCATCAGTGCTGTTTTTTCGATAGCCGCCGGATTCACTTTTCGGCCTCGGAGCATGAAGCAGCCCCGGGCAAGGTGAAACTCCTGGAAGACACGCTGGATGGTGTCCAGGTAATAGGTGGCCGGAAGATCCATGACCGCGAGGTATTCGTCATAGAATTCACGATGACGTCTGATCTTTTCGACTTCCTTGTCACGCATGGACTTGAACAGGCCCCGGTAGGCATCAACGTGGCGGTCGAAGTTCATGTTCACGAACCCGGTCAGTTGCAGAAAGCCGGGATAAACCTTCCGCATGGCCCCCGGATAGGGCGCGGGTACCGGGTGAACCAGGTTGCGCCGGAACCACGCGAGATTGTGTTTGGTGGCCAGTTCGCAGGGTGCGGTGGGATCAATACGTCCGTCGATGGGGCCGCTCATGAGGGCCAGCGAGCGCGGTGTCGCCGGGTTTTTATCTTCGGCCATGAGGGCGGTGGCTGCGAGCACCGGCACTACGGGCTGGCAAACCGCCAATACATGTGTGTCTGGCCCAAGCTGTTCAATAAAATCGATTACATAGTCGATATAGTCGTCCAGCCCAAAGTCGCCAGCCGACAAGGGGACACGACAGGCATCACGCCAGTCGGTGATGTAGACGTCGTGGTCTGGCAGCATTTCCTTGACGGTACCCCGCAGCAGCGAGGCAAAGTGTCCGGAAAGCGGCGCAACGATCAGGAGTTTCGGGTCATCAGGCCGCGATACGCTGCGCTGGAAATGCTTGAGCTGGGCAAAGGGTTTGCGCTGGAGGATGACTTCACTGACGTCCACCTTTTCCCCATCGCACACTGTTGAGTGCAGATTGAAGGCCGGTTTCGGGTAGCGCCGGGTCAGGTCGCCGAACACGCCATAGGCGGAGGCAATGCTGCGAGCGCCCGGTAAGCGGGACAAGGGGCTGAGGGGATGTCTGAGCAGTTTACTCTGTGCGTCTGTCGCGATACGCAAGGGCATCAGCGCTGCGCGGCTCATTTCATGGGCAAAATACATCATGATACTGTCCTGCTTGAGTTATGGAGTCCGGAAGTCAACGCAAAACTCAACAGCCATCGATTTCCGCGCTCGATCTTTGATACCCGATGCTGATAGAGATCCGGGCGAAACAGATACAATCTTCCAAAAAGGTTGAAAATGTTCTTGTCGCAAATGAATTCGCCACCGGCCTTGGGTTTGGCCAGAACCCAATTGAGTTTGTAGAGCCGGCCCTCGGAGACCATGTCCACGTGCGGGCCTACCTTGTGGCCTTCTGGATATCGGACCAGGTATATATTCAGGCGTCTGGAATGAAAGAGAATCCGGGTTTTTACTTTTGCAGGCATGGTAGTGGCATACGCTCTTGCAGAATCGCTATCAGCAGTTTGCGCGCTGTGCGGCCCGTTGGTCAATTATGGCCGGGAACTCGATCGTACAAAGATGAGGATTTGAACTGATGGCCAGAGCATCAGGTGGTCGCAAGCTTTTGCGATGGTTTTTGCTGCTATGCGCTGGCGCTATCGTGCTGGTCCTGTTGGTGGTTCTGATGTTCCGTTTCGTAAATCCACCCACCTCGGCCTTCATGGTGGGTTATCAGCTTCAGGGCACGAACAAATCCATCGCCCACGAATGGGTGCCCATGCGCGAGATCTCTCACTGGATGCCGCTGGCGGTAGTTGCCAGCGAGGATCAGCGATTCCCGCATCATGTGGGCGTGGATTTTGAGGCGGTTCGTCAGGCGCTCTCGGAGTATCGGGCCGGCGACGGGCTTCGAGGGGCCAGTACCATCACCCAGCAAACGGCCAAGAACCTCTTTCTATGGAGCGGGCGTAGTTTCATTCGCAAGGCCATCGAGGCGGGATTGGCGCTTATTATAGACGGCCTGTGGTCAAAACAGCGGGTACTGGAAGTTTATCTGAACATTGCCGAGTTTGGCCCAGGTATTTACGGGGTTGAAGCCGCAAGCTGGACATACTTCGGGAAGCCGGCGCGCCACCTCACTGAATATCAGGCTGCGCTGCTTGCCGCTGTACTCCCGAATCCGAAGGTTTTGAGTGTAAACGCCCCATCCTCTTATGTGCTGGAACGAGTGGCCTGGATTCGGGGCCAGATTGCACAGCTTGGTGCTGGATATCTGCGAGATCTCTAGTCTTGCAGATGAGCCGGTTTATTGGCGTGACCCCTGGCGCGTACTCGTTGATACTAGGGGTATTGCAGGACCACTTATTTCTAAAGGATCGCAAGAATGTCTCTCTTCCCCGACGACAACGGTGAGAACGACCTGTTCATGTCCCGAACAGATCCGGACAATCCGCTGGGCACCCATGCCCCTTACAGTTTCGAGCTGGAAGGCAAGGTCTGGCCAACCGTGGAACACTATTTCCAGGGCATGAAGTTCACCGACGACAACCGCCAGGAAAAGGTGCGCAACGCCGACACGCCCGGCAAGGCCGGAAAGCTAGGGCGCAAGCGCCACAAGAGCCTGCGGCGGGACTGGAAGCAGGTGCGCGAAACCGTTATGACACGGGGGATCTACGTGCGCTGCCGAACCCATCCCGAGCTGGCGGAGGCTCTGCTGGATACCGGCGACACGAAAATCGTTGAAAACAGCAATTTCGATTATTTCTGGGGCTGCGGCCGGGATCGTCGGGGCGATAACCGTTACGGAAAAGTGTTGATGAATGTGCGGGCCAGGTTGCGGGAGGAGCGGGCAGCGCAGGATTGAACTTCAACCTGCCCGCCACCTGCCGCACCAGTAGTGCAGGTCAATCGCTCTGCTTCAGGCCCATTTCCCAGAAATCGATTTCAAGCCGGGTGGCGTCGCTGAAAATCCGGGTTAGTTCCTTGAAGCGGGCAGGGGAGACATCGGCCAGTCGCTCATTGAGCCAGCTGATCTCAGCTCGCATCGCCTCCTGGAACTCGTCGCTCTCGTACATGGCGATCCAGGCATCGTAGGGGTTGTTCTCACCCCGAATCGTTTCCGCCCGGCTATTTAGCCAGTTGGCGATTTCACCGTAACCCACCATGCACGGTGACAGGGCCACGTGCAGGTCCAGCAGGTCGCCCCGGTTGCCGGTGTCCAGAACGTAGCGGGTGTAGGCCAGCGTGGCCCGGGCTTCCGGCAGGTCGGCCAGCTCTTGTTCGGAAATGCCCCATTCCTTGCAGTAGCTGACGTGCAGATCCAGTTCCACATCCACGATGGCCTGCAAACCCTCCTTGGCCTGGCGCAGGTCCGACAGGGTCCGGCTTTTATAGGCGGCCAGGGCAAAGGCACGGGCAAACTGGATCAGGAACAGGTAGTCCTGCTTGAGGTAATGCTGGAACGCTTCCGGCGCTAATGTCGCATTACCGAGTTGCTGCACAAAGCTGTGCTCGATGTAGGCTTGCCATTCGTTTTGGCAGCTCTTTTTCAGGTCTTCGAACTGATAAGGCATGCTTTCTCCTGGAGGACGATCGACTCAGTAACAGGAATTCGGTGACGAGTCCGGGTTGATTTCGCCGGCGACTTCTTCCGGATCAATGCCGTGACTGACCAGTACTTCCCGCACAAAATTCACCTGCGCGAGAATTCTGTCAGCATCGTCGCCGTATTCGAACCGATTGATTTCGACCGGTTGGGGCATGAAGGTAAAGGCGGTTTTCAGGGCGGTGAGCGTGTCTTCGTCGGCCATTGGCATACTCCTCTGCGGTTTGAGTTACACATGAGGAGTATACGCATGTCTTCCGGCAAAGGCCGATAGGCAGCCTTGGACTGGTCGTCTTGCTCGACGATGTGTCAGGTTCAGGCTCGCCGACGGCTGGCTGCCACCAGCGAACCAAGAACTACGAGCATCGCAGCCAGCGGAAGCCGCCAGTCTGGCGCGGCAATCCCGGCCAGTACCAGGAAAAGAGCGGCCAGCACAGGTACCGCATAGGCCAGGCTGCCCACCAGTGCGGTAGGGCCTTTCCTTAATGCCAGATCCCAGGCCACCATGGCCAGGCCATATGGACCCAGACCCAGGGCGACACCAGCGGCGAGCGCGGTTCCTGAAGGCAGCACATGGGCGGAGCCGGAAACGGTATCTGCGGCTGCGGCTCCGGCGCCAGCCAGAAGGAACAGGCCTGGCATGACAGGAGCGATCGCTACGGGTGTTGCCTGGCAGATCCAGGAGTAAAGAGCCCAGCAACCCCCAGCCAGAAGAGCCAGCCCGTAACCCGTCAGATTGCCCGAGAAACCATTATTCAGGGCCTCCGGGCCCAGCAGCAAAGCCGCGCCGGAAAAGGCAATCAGTGCCCCCGCAATAACCGGGAGGGCGATCCGCCGATGGAAGGCCCACTGGCTGATCAGGATGAACATGACCGGCCAGGTATAGGTGATCAATGACGCCTCTGCGGTGGGTGCCATGCCAAGCCCGGCCAGGTAGGCGCCGACCGCCCCCAGAACCAGCAAAGGCACAAGGCCGAAAATCACCAGTTTCCATTGCCAGGACACTTTCACAGATTTACGCGCTTCGCGGCTCCGGAAACTCATGGGCAGCACGGCCAGTGCGCCACTGATAAGGGCGATGGTCGTAAGCTGGAAGGGCGGGATGGAACGCGCTGCATCGACCAGCAAAGGGGCAACAGCCCAAAGAACGACGGCAACCAGAGCCGCGATGATGCTCAGGATGTTGGGCAGACGTATGGGCGCGTTGACAATCCTCATGGGCAGTCCTCCTTTAGCTGGTGTGTTGTGATCTGACAGCGGGAGGATATACTCGCTTGAGATATCACAAAAACAACGTTTATTGATTAAAAGCATCACAGGAGTTGATGAATTGCGTCCCCGTATTCTGGATCTGAACGTGCTGCAAACACTGGTGGCCATTGCCGACACGGGAACGGTAACCGCGGCGGCTGACCGGCTTGCCTATACCCAGTCAACTGTCAGCATGCAGTTGCATCGCCTGGAAGCCCTGTTGGAGGTGTCCCTTCACGAGCGAGAGGGCCGGCGTATTCGGTTTACCGCGGAGGGCGAGCAACTGATCGGTTACGCCCGGAAGATGCTGGCCCTTAACAACGAGGCACTGGATTCGCTAAGGCAGCGGCAGGTATCGGGGCAACTGAGCCTGGGTATCCCGGAAGACTATGCGTTTCTGCTGACCTCCGTTCTCTCCCATTTCAGCCAGCTGTTCCCGGCGGTTCAGCTGCAGGTTATCTGCGGATCAAGCGTCAGGCTGCTGGAGCAGGTGCAGGCTGGTGAGCTGGACCTGGCGGTTGTGACCCGTCAGACCCGCTCTCCCGGGGGCGAAGTGATTCGCCGGGAGCCATTGGTGTGGGCGGTTGGCGCCGAGAAACAGCCGTCCCTGACAGATCCCATTCCTCTCGCGCTTTACTCGCCGGGCGCTGATGTGTTCAGAGAGGTGGCAGAACAGGCGCTGTTTTCTGCGGGTCGGCAATGGCGCCTGGCTTACTCAAGCCAGTCGATGACAGGATTGATGCCCGTTGTCGTGGCCGGGTTGGCGGTGGTGCCCGTAACCCGCGATATGCTCACACCCCAGCTGCGGGTTCTGGACGAACGAAGCGGTATGCCGGCCCTGCAATCCATCGAGATGGCCCTGCATCGGCCGTCGGGCCGTCCGACTGAACCGGCCCGGCAGATGGCAGAACTGATCCGGGAACATCTGGCGGGAGATGGCTGATCTGTCTCCGTGTTAGGCTGGCAGTATCATGTCTAAACGCAATAAACGGGATATCCCATGAAAACGATCAACATCGACATTGTTTCCGACATCGCCTGCCCCTGGTGCGCGATTGGTTATGCCCGCCTGGAACAGGCTATGAAACAGTTGGCGTCAGAGTATGAATTCGGCCTGCAATGGCACGCGTTTGAACTGAACCCGGACCACTCTGGCACGGGCGAGGCCATCCTCCCGGCCCTGGCCCGCAAGTACGGTCGAAGTGAGCAGGAAATGCGCGCGACCCAGGATCAGATGATGACGATCGCGAAAGATCTGGGCCTCAACTTTGAGAAAATGCAGGAGCGCTTCACCTGCAATACCTTCGACGCCCATCGGCTGGTGAAGTGGGCGGCTGAGCAGGGCAAGCAGACGGAGATGAAGCAGGCGCTTTTCGAGGCTTACTTTGGAAAGGCGGAAGACGTTTCAGACCAGGACGTGTTGCTGGCCTGTGTCGAGAGCCTGGGGCTGGACCGCGGGAGGGCAAAGCAGATTCTGGATTCCGATGAATTCGCCAACGTGGTCCGGGAGGACGAAGCGACCTACCAGCAGGCCGGCGTTTCTGCGGTGCCGGCCTTCATCGTGAACGGTAAGTACCTGATTTCCGGCGCCCAGGAACCGGATACCCTGGTACAGGCATTCGAGGAAATCGGCGCAAAGCCTGAGTGAGCGCCTGAACTGGAGAGGAAATGCCGAAACCATCCGAAGCCCGGCAACGGGCCATTCTGGCACGGCTGGATAAGTTCAGCCGCTTTACCGATAGCAACATCGCTATTCCGTTCACCAATGTACGGATTGGCGCGGAGGCCGTAATTGGCCTGCTGCCCGTGGTCGGGGACGCCGTGGGCCTGGTCCTGGCCGGATACGTACTGGTGGAAGCGCAGCGAGCAGGCGCCACCAAGGCGGTGAAGATGCGCATGTTGCGGAACATGGGCATCGACTTTCTCGGCGGGCTGTTGCCAGTGGTAGGCGATGCCTTCGACGCGGTTTACAAAGCTAACACCCGCAACACCCGTCTGCTTCGTAACTACCTGGAAAAGGAGTTGGCGATTGAACCTCCGCCTCCGCCTTTCCCCTGGCGGACCGTGATTGGTTTATCCGTGCTGTTCGCTGTGGTGACCGGCGGCCTCACGCTTTTATTCTGAGCCGCACACTGCTCTTAAAGCATCAGGCCGGCTTCCGGATGGCAGGCCTCCCGCCGGACCAGCACCTGCCCGTCCCTTACAGACGCCAGAACCGGTCGCTGCCCGAGTAGCACTTCATAGGGCGTGGCCCCCTGAAGAACCACGCACCGTGCTGGCATCCCTTCGTCAAGGCCATACTCATCAAGGTCAAGCGCAGCCGCGCCATTCTCGGTGATCAGCTCCAGTGAACGGTCGATCCAGCTCATGCCCAGCATATGGCAGGCGTGCAGGCCGACATCAAGGGTCCGGAGCATGTTGCCGTTGCCCATTGGATACCAGGGGTCGCGAATTGAGTCCTGGCCAAAGGCGACTTTCAGTCCGGCATCAAGCAGCTCGGGGACCCGGGTGATGCCTCGGCGTTTGGGGTAGCTGTCGAATCGGCCCTGCAAATGCAGGCTTTCAGTGGGCATGGAAAGAAAGCGCAGGCCTGACTTTTTCAGCAATCGAAACAGGCGGCTGCAGTAGGCATCGTTATAGGAGCCCATTGCACAGGTATGGCTGGCGGATACCCTGGAACCGTAGTCGAGTCTCAGGGCCTCGGCGGCCAGAACTTCGAGGAACCGGGATTCCGGATCATCAATTTCGTCGCAGTGAACATCCACCAGTCGGTCGTTTTTATGGGCAAGTTCCATCAGCCAGCGAACCGACTCTGCACCGTAATCCCGGGTAAACTCGAAGTGGGGAATGCCACCCACCACATCAGCACCGAGACGCACGGCTTCCTCCATGAGCTCACGCCCGTTTTTGAAAGACCAGATGCCCTCCTGGGGAAACGCGACGATCTGCAGGTCAATGAAGGCTGCGGTCTGTTCGCGAACCTCAAGCATGGCCTTGAGGGCAGTCAGGTTCGGATCGGTCACATCCACGTGGGTACGCACGTACTGGATGCCATGGGCGGCAAAGAGCTTCAGCGTCTGGCTGGCGCGGCTGATCACATCGTCGTGGCTCAGGGTTGTCTTGCGCTCGGACCAGCATTCAATGCCTTCGAACAGGGTGCCGCTCTTGTTCCAGCGCGGCTCCCCGGCGGTCATGGCAGCGTCGAGATGGATGTGTGGCTCCACGAAAGGGGCTGTGACCAGATTTTCTCCGGCATCCAGTTCGCCTTCATTGACGGTGGTATTTTCGGCTTGGGCGGTGATACCTGAAAATCGTCCGTTGCTGATCTCAAGCCGGAATAGCCCATCCCGGCCCTGTAGACGTGCGTTCGCTATTGCGTTCAATGGTTTAGTCATTTTATCTCCGGTCAGTGGCTAACCCGCATCTATGGTCTCAGTAGCAGGTGTGCCAGTAACAGTGTTCTGAATTGTTCTGTCGGGGTGCCCTGGCCAGGCATTGATTCACTGAGCTGGTTCATTCTGTTGCGTACTGTGTTCCTGTGACAGCCCAATGCTTCTGCCATCGCGCTCTGGTTGCCCCGGCAGGTAATCCAGGCATCGAGCAAGTCTGCATAATCGGCCAGGATGGCTTGATCCATCTGCTCAATCGATGTGTGTTCGGACCAGACAATGGCCCTGCCGATGGCTTCCGTGACTTCCACCATGGGCAGAGAATAGGGCTGTTCGAACAGAGGTATCGCAAGCTCGTCGGCCAGCCGGCATAACGTGTTGGGCAGTTGACCGATGTAAGCATCTCCGGTCAGGACAACGAGTCCGGAGACATTGCATTCCTTGCCCTCATACAGGCATTCCGCCAGATTCTGGGGGCTGCGATGTCGGCTGATGCCGGTAACAAAAACCAGTTCGCCACCTTTGACCCAGCTCTTGAACGAACGGTTTTCCGCTACATAGGGCCAGCGTACCGGGTTATCCCCGGCGGACTCCCCGCCCCGGAGCCGAATGGCATCCAGGCCGGGGAGGTGTGGCACGTTCCGGCATCGCAGGGTCACTCAGATCGCTCCCATCACCTGGGCTTTACGCTCACGGACCGCTTCGCTGACAACCAGAATAATGCTGTAGCTCAGGGCCGCGACGAGAACACCCACAATGGGCGCAATCCAGGGAGAAGTATAGGCGGCTGCGGAGCCGATGGCGTAGGCCGCGAGCCCAGGGAAGTTGAAGGCTGGCAGCGTAACCGTGGTCAGGTCCGGATACTGGCGTTTATAGCCGACAAAGTAGCTTGCCATGATGACTCCACCGATCGGCGGGATAAAGGTGCCAAGCAGAACAAGGAACGGGATCAGCCATTCGTACATGCCCAGTACCGCCAGAACTGTCCCGATCGCGGCACCAGCAATGGTCACCGATTTTCGGCGGCGGGTACGGATCAGGTTGCAGCCCGCGACCGCAAAGTTGTAAACCGTGTTGTCCTGGGTGGTCCAGAGATTCAGGAACAGCATCAGGATACCGAGTGTGGCGAGGCCCTGGGCGACCATGATGTCGACGATGTCGGCTTGCTGGTAAACGAGGGCACCAAAGGCGCCGATCAAGGTCATCAGACCGTTGCCAAGGAAGAACGCAAGCAATGTGGCGATCACAGCGGTTTTGCCGGATTTCGCGAAGCGGGTCCAGTTGGTGGCCTGGGTGCCGCCACTGACAAAGGTGCCGAAGACCAGCGTGATTGCAGCTGCAACGCTCATCTCATTGGTCGGGGTAATAGCCAGCAGCCCGGACAGGCCGCCGGCATCGGATGTGGCGATGGACATACTGACGGCGACCAGAATAATCATGGCGGGGACGGCAACCCTCGATAGCCACTCCAGTCCTTGGTAACCGATAAACGCAGTAACACAGAAGGCGAACCCGAACAGCACCATCAGCGGTGTTGTCATCCCTTCCGGCATCCCGGTGAGTTTGACCAGCAGAATTGCCATAGTGGCCGTGCCCCAGGCGTACCAGCCAATCTGGGTGAAACCCAGAATAAAGTCGGACAGCTTGCTGCCCAGCTCGCCAAAGGTGAACCGGCTCATTAGGGCTGTGTTCAGGCCAGTCTTCGCGGCGATATAACCCAGCCCTGCTGCGTACAGCCCCAGCAGCAGATTGCCGACCGCCAGAACCATCAGCATTGTGGAAAAGTCGAAGGCAACACCAACGCTGCCACCAGCCCACATGGTGGCGGTAAAGAAAGTAAAGCCAAGGAGCACCAACCCCATGGACCAGACGCTTTTGCGCTGATCCATGGGAACCGGGCTTAAGGGATAATCCTGTTCTTTGGGTGTAGGTTCAGTGGTCATGACGATCTCTCCGTGTCTTGGGTAACACCAAGGGAGTTGGCAACGTTTGTGCCATGGAGGCTTATCGGGTCGAATCTTGCGGCGCAGTCCGCCAGATATTGTGTATAGTGCACAAAGGCACTGTTGAAGAGCCGTTGGCAGGAACCTCTCTGCTTCAATACGGTGCGATCTGGAGCCGGAGTTACTCCTTTGGTGCGTCGGGCGACGGCAGCAAACTGGACTACACTTCCAATTACTCCTTTGGCGAGAAGGAATTCACTCAATGACCAGGCGCGTTGCCAGCTACACCCTGTGGGTTGCCATCGCACTTGGCATCGCTCCGGCTGTGGTTACTGGCCACATTTCTCCTTTTTCCATGTTTGACGAGCGCTTTGGGCTTGAGGTTGAAAGCCTGATGTTCCTTCCCCCAGAGCTCTGCCTTGTCGTTTTCGTTGTTGGAATCGCGGCGTGCGTTGTTCTGCGACGCTTTGTCCTGATGCCACTGCTTTTGCCCTGGTTGGCGCTGGTCTTTTTCCCTCCTGAGAAGCTGACTGAACCGTTTCCAAGCGCCTGGGATGCCCAGGAGAGGCTCTACGAAAATGAAAAGCTCGCCAGAGAAAGTGCTGAGCTACCGGACCTGGACTCACTCCGAAGCAGGATTGGTGACATAGATCATACGGACACGGGGCTGTTCCGTTTCGAGCGCGCCGAACTACTGAGCGAGTTGGACCAGCTTTCAGAACGGAGTGGTGCCTGGGACACGAACGTCAGCCAGCGGGCTGCCAAGATTGCTGTTCAGATAACGGCATTGAGGCTGAAGATCGCTCAGGCTAACTCGCACCTGAGTATGATTGATAAGTCGCTGCGTGATCTGGCCATAGTCTCGCGTTTCAGCCTTGGACTGGCGAACAAGGTGTTGGGGGAGAAGCTCAGGCAAGGGCGAAACAAGGTTATCCGTCACCGTAATGCCCTGGAAACCACTCGCCGGGCATTGAGAGTGGAGCTGACATCGATCCAAACAGCACGATCGGATACTGAGCAGGCTCTGACACAGCTGCGGGACCTTGATGCACGAATCAGCACCTATCTCTGGGCAAGTGATGCTTACAGGGCCTGGCAGATTTCCATGACTTACAAACTGCTGTGTCTGGCAGTGTTGGTGGCTCTGCTCTGGGTCTTTCCTATGGGATCTACGGTTTACCTGTCGCTTCTGGGTGTTTCGCTGTTCGCCGCAGTGTTTTATTCAGAAGGCGCCCTGGGCTACAGGCTCTGGTTGATTGTTCAGTTCTTGATGCTTTGCTTCGCGCTGCGCATTGCGCGCTTGTTGGTACGGGAGAATTTCCCGTTGCTTCGCAGGCAGTCGGGACCTTTTCTATTGCAGACTTGCCGCAAAACACTGGTCTTCTACCTGCCGTTCCTGACGTTGCTGGCGCTTGGCCTGGCAGCCTCCTGGCAGGTTGATCGATGGGTCGATAACCAACTTTACAGTCTGGAATTCATGGCGGACTCCGACCCGAAAGCAAACCGGAGGCAGAACATCGATCGTGCGATCAGCGCCTATTTCGATGATCAGGAAGAGGCCGCTTTCAGAATGCTTGATGACCTTGACGCGAGGGCAAAATCGTCCCCGAAAGCCGTGGCTGCCGCAATGATGTCGTTCTATGAGCAAGAGGTGCCCAAGACCTTGCCTGATGTAGAGCCAGAAATGGCACCACCGGGTTGTAGTGGTTTCCTGCCCTGGGTTTTCCAGACGGCGTCATGCGCAGAAACGTCGGTCAAGGAACCGCTGAACGAGGCCTATGCTGAAAAGCGCGAGTCGCAGCGCCAGAGCCTTGATCGCGCAACGCAGGGCTATGCGGAGCTTGCCACAAGCGGTGCCGGCAACCTTGTTGATGTTGCCCGCGAGGATTTGAGTGCGACTTTCCATGATATGGAAACGGCCATAAAGACGCAGTTGAGCGTGATCTACGCTGTTGTTGATATCTATTCCTGGGTTTCATGGTTCGTGTTGATCCTCGTTGTCATCAAGAGTCTGATGTACATTTTTGCGCGGGTATTTTTTGGAGCGAAGGTTGATGGCGAGCGTGTGATTCAGTTTGAGCCACAGTCAGAGCCCGGACAGTCCGGCGGGGTGCGAGAGGTGTCAGACCGTCTCGATCTCACGCCAGATATGGGAGAGCTGATATACGTTAGCAAACGCTATGATTTCGCCAATGCGCCGCCTGATGAGGTGACTCCGCAGGCCCAAAAGGCCTTCTTCTCCCGCTTCTTGCGCGGGGCCTGGCACATGAACCGGGTATGGACAGGCGCCCGCGTTGGCGGGGCCGCACCATATCGTCGGTTACCCGCCGATGAACGGATTGTGGTCTGGACCCTCAAGCCAGGTGATGCTGTGATCTTTTCCTGGAGGCAGTTCGTGGGGATGAGTGAGCGTATCGGTCTTCGCACCCGGTATAGCTGGCAGCTGGCCTCTTTAATATTCGGGCGGATGTTTTATGTGGTTGCTTTTGTACCCTCTGATGCCGTGGGCGATGGCACCCTGTTGCTTTCTGCCCGCGGCAGTGACGGCACAGATGGCGAGGAGAGTCCCAGCAACAGTCCGGACCAGCTGCTCGCATGGCAGACCACCACCCGATTCGGGATGCATGCCAATTTGAGTTTCCGGAACGTTTACCGCAGCGGCGTCCAGATCCGTGCACTCAACAAAGATCTGGCTGTCATGCATTCCAACGTGCAGCGTCAGCGATCAGGGGCCGCACGGTTTCTGACTTGTTTTTTCCTGCCGGTATAACGGGGTAGCCGCCATGAGAAGTGCTCTAACCGCGATCGGATTCATACTGGTGGCGATCGTTTTTTACATACTCTGGACCAACCTGAGCGCGCGCATTATCGCGATTGAGTCTGATACTGGCAGTTATATCTATAGCGAACCGGATAGTGCCGACGTGATCGACCGGTCGGTTCAAGGCCCGGATATGGGCGCGTTGAATGCCAGGCTGGCTAACCTGGAGGCGTTGCAGAAGCAAAATGCAGACGCAATAAAAAGTCTGTCTGAACGCCTCGACCGTTTCGAGGCTGCCATCTGCCGCGGTGACGACTGTGGTCGCAGAATGCTGATCCGGGAAACGGTTTTGTTTGCCCTCAATGACAGTACGCTCAGTGAGCAGGCCAAAGACCGGATTAATCGTCTCATGGAAGGCGTCAAGGAAGGTGCTCTCATCTCGCTCAGGGGGCAGGCAGACGCCGTAGGGGATGAAACCTACAATTACCTGCTTTCGCTACGCCGTGCAGCGGCGGTTAAGCAATATCTCGATACTCTGCTGGCGGAGTCGGGGCAAACTGGTGATCTTCTTATTACGATTGATGGCACAGGGGAGGCCCTTTCGGGAGGATCCGACGAATCCGAAAACCCGGCCCGTCGAATGGTGGAAATCCTGATTTTTGAGTGAGGTGTGTGGGAAAATTGTACAGGTCGTACCTCGTTTGATTCGTTTATTTGCTGGTGGTCAGGGCGAGAATTTGTTTAGACTCGGCAGGTACAGGGAATAAAGTGCGTTGTGAGCTCCATTTTTATGCCGACTCCCTCGGTTGAAGCGAATACGGTATCCCCCCGCGACATGCTCATGCTGCGACTCTCCATCGTGGTGGGTGGCATTCTGATCTCCCTGTTCATGATTGGTGATCTTCAGTTGATCCCGCCGGATCTGGCGAGCGCCTACATAACGAACAGAGCCCTCATTCAGCTTCCGATTCTCGCAGGCCTGCTCGCCTTCACCTTCGTCCCGCAATTTCTTCGCTTTGCCCAGACCGCGTTTTTGGCGACTGTTCTGAGCATTACCTACGCCAATTACTACCTGATCCACGTGGCATGGGAGCAGGCAGCATTCAGCTTTCCTTACGAAGGGACGTTGCTGTACGCCTTCTTCGGTTTCTTTGTTTTTGGAATGAAATTCCATTACGCGCTGACCGCGATGGTGCTCAGTTCTCTGGGCTTTGTCGGCTTGATGCTCATGGATTCCGTTTACGGCGAGCGAACCTGGATGAACGCCGGGTTCGTGGCCGGCTCACTGTTTGTCGGTGTGATCGGCCGGCACAGGATTGATCGATTGCTGGGCCAGCTTCAGGAGGCCAACGAGCAGTTGGTTGGGCTGAGCACCATCGATGAACTGACCGATCTCTTCAATCGCCGGGCATTGATGAGTGAATCCGGGCGTTTGTTTGCCCGGCAGCGGCGCTCCAATCAGAGACTCGCTGTACTCATGATGGATCTTGATCATTTCAAGCAGTTCAACGACCACTACGGCCACCAGCAGGGTGATCAGGCTATTCGACAGCAGGCTGACATCATGAGGCAGGTATTCAAAAGACAGACCGATATCCTCGGGCGATACGGCGGCGAGGAATTCATGGCCGTGATTGAGGGCGAAGATGCCGACCGGTTTGAACTTCTTGCTGCAGAGGTTCTGAAACAATGGCAGGACCGCGCGGTTCCAAATGAGGATGGCCCCGATAGCAAGGAACTTAGCTGTTCCATTGGAATCTGTCAGGGCCTGGCCACCGAGTTTGATTCCATCGATGAAATGATTCGAAGGGCCGATGAGGCATTGTACCGCGCGAAAAAACAGGGTCGCGCCAGATACGTAATGGCCTAGTGGACGTCGAGTAGCGATGGATAGCCGCTGGTTACTGATCTTTGCTGATACGCTCCTGATCCTGCACACGATGCTGGTGGTTTTTGTCATCCTCGGGCTGGTGGCAACCTTTGCCGGCTATTTCTGCCAGTGGCGCTGGGTTCGCAATTTCTGGTTCCGTCTCAGCCACCTGATTGTGATTGGTGTAGTGGTTCTGCAATCCTGGCTCGGTGTGCTATGCCCGCTTACGACCTGGGAAATGGCGCTTCGGGCAAAGGCCGGGGAGGCGGGCTATGAGGGATCGTTTATCCAGCACTGGCTGCAGTCCATTCTGTATTACAGTGCGCCGGACTGGGTGTTTATTCTGGCCTACACGGTTTTCGGAGCGCTCGTCCTGGCCAGCTGGTTTGTGGTCAGGCCCGAGCGGTGAAAAACAGGCAGGATTATTTCTTGAAAAATGTCAGGAAAGCGCCGGCTGCAGCCGCGGCCGCCCCGCCGATCAGATACCACATGGTCTGGTCTGTAAAACGACCCGTGACCGTTTCGGACAACTGGTTCCCCAGTGACTGGGTTGATTGGTAGCCGAAATACAGCAGGCCGACGCCAACCACCAGCAAAACGATACCGACCAGCTTTGAACTTCCCATTGAATTCTCCTTCAGATTGAGGCCGCCATTCAGCGAGCCTTGGATTCAGGGAAGCTTGCCATCCCAGTGCGGGTTTTCCAACAGCTGTTTCAATCGATCGACATTGCTCTTCTGATGATGACCTCAGCCCTATTCTGGTTTCCTGGCGATCAGGAAGTAAACGTCTTTTGAGGTTTCAGGCACCCAGCGATAATCAATCTGGAATCCGGCGTACTCCAGATGCCTCTCCAACTGGCAACGGGACAAGAAATTTACATAGGGCGCGAGTCGCAGACCTCGGGCCAGGGACGCAACTGGTTTCAAATAGGGGCAAGTATCTTGAAGGCAGGCGGTGTTGCTGATGAACACTCCGCCAGGTTTCAACATGCTGAAAACCCGTTGTATCGCAACTTTGGGGTGTCGGAGGAGGTGCAGGATGTTCAACCCCAGGATCGCGTCGAACGCTTGCTGCCGATGTTGCATATCCTCAAGTGTGGCAACCACAAAGCGAAGGTTGTCGGCGTCTTTTCCTGCCTTTCGCTCTCGGGCGATGTCTATCATTCGGGAGGAGGCATCGGTTGCCAGGTAGCTGCGTACTCTGGGCGCGTGGATGAGGGCCGTTGATCCCGTACCACAGCCGAACTCCAGAACATCCATTTCCGGATTGAGATATTTCTGGGTGAGGGCGATCTTTCTCAGATAGGCGTTCTGGTCCGGGATGGGACGGCGGGCGTATCGAGCAGCGCTGCGGTTCCAGAAACGGATGGATGAATTCATGAGTTCGTCTCTCAGGGCGGTTGATTTAATTCCGGGAACAGATTCTATCTCTTCACTTCTGTTGGTAATATCGACAGAAATTTATTGCAGATATGCATATTTGAATGAATTGGCGAACCGTTAACTTCGATTGGAACCGAGCCCGCGCGTTCCTGGTGACAGCCGAGGAAGGATCCCTCTCTGCTGCAGCAAAGGCTCTGGGGGTTTCGCAGCCGACCCTCGGAAGACAGGTTGCGGCGTTGGAAGAGGAACTTTCTACGGCGCTATTTGAGCGGGGAGGTCGTGGGCTGGAATTGACTCGGAATGGCCTCGAACTGCTTGCCTATGTCCGAGCGATGGGAGAGGCCGCAAGCAGCCTCTCACTTGCGGCAACGGGTCAGGCGCAGTCCATTGAGGGCGAGATTGCGATTTCGGCATCTGAAATAACCGCCGCTTACATTCTGCCTCCTATTCTTCAAAGGCTCCGGTACCAGTATCCCGGAGTACGTATCAACCTTGTTGCCTCCAATGAGGCCAGCGATCTTCGCCGCCGTGCTGCGGACATTGCCATCCGGAACTTTCGACCCACAGAACCCGATCTGATTGCCCGCAAGGTGGGGGAATTCTCCGCGACTCTCTACGCCAGACCCGAAATCCTGGCTGATCTGCCATCGCCGTTGACCGACGATCTTTGTAAGGCTCCATTTATAGGCTTTCTTTCAAACAATGAGAGATACGTGGGAGCCCTGGCGCAGCGTGGCCTCACGCTGCGGGAAGAGCAATTCGTTGCCAGGACGGACAGCCATCTGGTGCATTGGCAAATGGCTCGGGCTGGCATCGGTATTGGCATGATGCCCGTTGAGTTGGGTGATGCAGAGCCTGAAGTAGAGAGAGTCTTCGAGGATAGGGTTTTCGGCAGCGATGTCTGGCTGGTATCACATCGGGAACTCAGGATGAACCTTCGGGTTCGGACGGTTTTCGATTTTCTGGCCGCTGAGCTTTCCGAGTATTTTGAACCACAAAAATAATCGATTGGGGCGGTTGGCCCTCGTTCGCAGGTTCCCTGATTTCTCCCAACGTCAATCCGGATGTCCTGAACAGATTGAGCCAACCGGCGAGCGTTCGGAAGTACCAGGGAGCCGGATCGCCGAAATCGCCGGGAAGGCCAGCCCAGGTTCCAGGCTTCCAGCCAGTGGCGTATTCTCCTTCATGGAAAAAGGCGACAGGGTGGAGAGTCTGGATGACGCACGCACCACCGGGATTGAGAAGTTTGGGCAGGGCCTTGAGAAACGCGTTCACCGAGGTGTCTCCCAGCAAGGCAAAGTTGTTCACAACAAGATCAAACGTGCCCAGATCGGCATTTTCCAGTTGTTCGTAGTTGAGGGCCCTGAAGTTTTCCTCTCCCTGTTGCCGGGCGTATTCGATCAATTCCGGCACGGCATCTGTTCCGGTGCCTCGGTAGCCAAGGCGCGTTACTTCTCTGATCAACCAGCCCTCGCCACATCCTGCGTCGAGAATTGAGCCACCCGAGGGGGCGTAATCTTCGATCACTCTTAAAACACTGCTGCTGGAGAGATTGCCCGGCGCTCGAATGCCCGCTTGTTCCACGGCCCTGATCCAGGGCGAGGCATTTGATTTCCATGCGGTAAGAATCTGTTTTTCGTACTTTGATGTCATGGTTTGGTGAGCCCCGATCGCAGGGTGTTGACGCATTCTCTGATCTCGCGCTCGTTGGCGCTCGCAAATCCCATTACGAGGCCGGTTCTGGAGGAATCTCCCAGAAAGTGCGCGCTCAGCGGTGTACTGCCAAATCCCCTGGCTTTCAACCATTGGCTGAGCGCCAGGTCGTCAAAATCTCCTTCAAGTACCAGGTGCATCCCCGCGCTTTCCGCCACCGGTTGAGCAAGTCCGCCGAGCTTTTTCGTAACCTCGCTCTGGAAGAGTTGCCATTTGTCCCGGTACAGCTGACGCATTCGCCGCAGATGGCGTGTGAACTGACCACTCTCAATGAATTCGGCGATGGTTGCCTGGACAAGAAGAGGGGTCTCTCCACCGCTAATCTGCTTAGCCCAGAGCAAGGGCTCGACCACCGCCTCCGGGACCACCAGATAGCCCACCCGTAATGCCGGCAGCAGAGTTTTGCTGAAACTGCCCATGTAGAGCACGGGTGCATTCTCGAACAGGCCCTGGATGGCGGCGAAGGGTTTGTTGTAGAAGTGGAACTCGCTGTCGTAGTCGTCCTCGATGATCCAGCATCCGTTTTGCTGGGCCCATTGCACCAGAGCCATTCGCTGGGAAAGGTCGAGGATGCCGCCCATGGGGTATTGGTGAGTGGGCGTGCAGAACAGGAGCCTGGCCCTGGCAGGTTCAAGGCCCTGCAACGCTTCCACATCCAGGACGTGGTTCCTGAGGGGGATTGGAATCGCGGGATTGCCCAGCCGGCCCAGCGCGTTCCGGGCGCCCCGGTATCCCGGATTTTCACACAGGATACTGTCGCCCCGTTGCAGGAAAACGTCGGCAATAAGCGAGAGCGCTTGCTGCGCGCCATTGGTGATTATGACTTGGTGTTCTTCGCAGCGAACACCGCGGGAGGTTCTCAGGTAGGCGGCGATGGCGTGTCTCAGGGGCTGATACCCCTGGATGCTGTCATAGCCCCGGAGAGACCGGCGGCTTTCCTGATGGTGCATGATCCGGTTCCAGCTGCGGATGGGAAACGCATCCAGGTCTGGCAAGCCCGGCTGGAATGGCAAACTGGCGTCTTCAACAGGCTTCGGTGTTCCCGCTGGAAGTGCCGGCAGCGGTGGAAAGTTCATGGAAACGCCACCGGGTTTCTTCAGGCCCGGTCCTGCGGGGTTTATCGCTGATTTGATGTCTTCATGGACAAAGATACCCTTGCCCGCTCGGCTTTGAAGAAAGCCCTCTGCCTTGAGCTGCTCATAAACGGCGTTCACCGTATTGCGGCTGATGCCAAGATCCTTCGCCATCTGGCGGCTGGGCGGAAGCTGGCGCCCGGGTGGGTAGCGCTGGTCGAGTATCCGTTCGGACAACCGTTGATACAGCTGATGCTGCAGCGGATGCGCGCTGTCCAGGCGAATATCATCAATCACATCAACTGGTCCTATCAAAAGTCACAATCTGGATCTTTAAATGGTATCAGAAGTGCCTTTCAATAGAAGTACATTTTGTGAAGTGCAAGACCGGAAAGGAGCTTCTGATGACAACGACTGATTTGGCCGGGCCCAAGGCTTCCCCGCTGACTTCCTGTCCACGCAGCAGGGTGCAGAGGGCGGTAAAGCGAGCCAGCTATGACAGGGAAACAGCCTACCGGCTGATTGATCGGCTCAAAACGGCGCATATAGGATTTGTGGAAGATGGCGAGCCTCGCATCATCCCGATCACGGCCTGGCGACTGGGCGACGACCTCTATGTGCACACGCTCAATGGTGGACGATTGTCCCGGCGTCTGGAATCGGGCGCATTGCTCTGCATTTCCTTCGCCGTGACAAATGAATGGGTGATGACAAAATCGGCGTTCAACCACAGTGCTAACTACGAGTCATTGGTGTTGTATGGACGGGCTGAGCCGGTATGTGACGATGCCGCCTTTGATGCCGCGTTCCGCGCGATCATCAACCAGATCGAGCCAGGGCGGTGGGAGCAGGTCAGGGCGCCGAATAACAAGGAGCGAAAGGCAACCGCGCTGTTCCGGATCCCAATTGATGAGGGAGCCTTCAAAAGCCGGACTGGTGGCCCGAATGATGATCCCGAAGATATGAGTCTGCCCGTGTGGCACGGATTGATACCTACCGGTGTTTAACGTGCCGATGTAAAGATACCTCAAGGGCCAGCCTGGTCTTTGGGAGCCATCTTCAAAAACAGGCCCAGGGATGCCAGCAGCAGGGCGGTACTGACGATGATGGCAACGGGATAATAGAGGTTGCCGGCGAGTTCCAACTGACTGTACTTGATGATCATGATCAGCCCTTCAAGCGACATGGCAACGCACACTGTTCCAATAAAACGCGGCAGTGTGCGTCTCATCATGGTTATAACGTCGTGGGATTCCGAGCGCCCGCTGTACTCGGAGCGTATCACCATTGCCAGCTCGTAGACAGCGAGAGCGATGATGCTGCCGTTAACGCCCTTGATCAGCGCCTGCATAAGCTGCTGGCCAGATTGAAGCGCGCTGATCACCTCCATTACAGTGGCACTGACCAAAGTGAAAGCAAGCACGAAAAAAACGAGTGAGAATAGTCGGGCGAATAGTGCCCTGACTGGAATAGCGGCCAGCATGTTGACCATATCAGTTAACCCTCAGCGTTGAGCAAGTCACGCGCAGGCTACTAACAAGAGAGGCAGATTTCGCTTACGGATTGCTCATTCGTTGGTAATTTCTGATCCCGTTGAAACGCCTGGATCAATAATAGAGAGAGGATGTTGTTCGGGTGCATACATAGTAGTTTCTTAAGCCGGCTGCGGACCATGATTCGAAGGAAATAAATCGTCCCGGCCACGCGATCGATTCGAAAGGCCACTCGCGATCCAGCCAATCAATGACTTCGTGTTCGATTAGCTCAGCAACCTCTTTATCAAGGTTGATGTGAGTCCACAGGTACGCTTCTACCTCGTGGCTCATGCTGGCGGTCGGGTAGATGTAAAGGCATCCAAGGCATGCCCGTTGGTCAGTGTCGAGGAGATGGTAGGCGAACGATTTGCCCAGCTCGAACTCTTTTGCATGCCATGCGAGGTCGGCCTCATTCATGGTTAGGGTAAGATTGCCTGGCGGCCAATCATCTTCGGGACCAAAGAGGTGCTTCAGTTTGCTCCGGCTAGGGGTCTGCGCGGCAGAAGTATTTTGAGCAAGTGACCCCGCCGCGTCGAATCACAGTTCGGCCCGAGAACGTATCCACAATATCCAGCCGAATAGAGTCTCGATTCTCTCTATTCAGTCAGTCAAGACGGTTATCA
>NZ_JBSXNQ010000045.1:0-8359 GCF_056857715.1 Marinobacter sp. L-13 | reverse complement strand
TGCATCGCCCGCACGGCCTCGCGCTTGTTC
Organism: Marinobacter sp. L-13; assembly: GCF_056857715.1. Lineage (NCBI taxonomy): Bacteria > Pseudomonadati > Pseudomonadota > Gammaproteobacteria > Pseudomonadales > Marinobacteraceae > Marinobacter > Marinobacter sp. L-13. Next base: position 8,329 of record NZ_JBSXNQ010000045.1, on the reverse strand, counting down.
TCGACGGTCAGTACTTTCGGTTGAGGGCCGCCTTCAGGGCCTCGTTGTCCAGAAGAGACTCAGCCAGCAGCTTCTTGAGCCTGGCATTCTCATCCTCGACAGTCTTCAACCCGCGTGCCTCTGAAACCTCCATGCCGCCGAACTTCTTGCGCCACGTGTAGAACGTGGCGTCAGAAATGTTGTACTTGCGGCACAGGTCTTTCACCGCCAGGCCGGCTTCGGCTTCCTTCAAAATGCTGATGATCTGGTCTTCTGAAAATCGCTTTTTCATGTTGATCGTCCTCTGCTGTGATGAACATTACTAAGCTGAAAACGGTTAAGCTAGAGGGGAGCAGGTCAGTCGGTCAGGTTAAAAGATCAGTGGCTGGAGTATTGATATGAATAGAGAGCAAGCTTTAGCTGAGTTGAGAGAGCAGGTCTATCGTGAGGTTCTTGATCTGTACGAGGGTGATATAGCGACCGCTGAACTATGGTTGTCATCTCCGGTTCGCGCTCTAGATAATCAAGCGCCGGTCGCGCTGCTGTGCACTGAAGCGGGCCTCCTAAAAATTCGGCATTTGATTAAAAAGTGGGAGCAGGGCGCTGTCTCATAGACGATGATTATTCGAGCTTTTGAGCAGTCTAAGAGGTGGGCTTTAAGCACTCGCGAAAGTTGGAAGGTCCAGAGCCCCACATGAGGGCGACATTGGTTAACGCGAGGATGACCACGAGCAAAAGCAGTGCAACACGATTCTTCGACATTCCCTGTCTTCCACGCCATTAAGCGGGGCTTGTGTTGAGCCCCAATCCTTCTACGTAAGCTGAGCGGTGCTACTAACGCTGAATGTCCGCCTGCGGGTTCATACCGTGGCGTTGAATCCGGACTCGCTTGGGAGCCGGTTTCTTGGGCTGAAGCTTTTTAAAAGCCTCCCATATGAACTCACCGGCGGAAAGGATAGCGTCCTGGCGCACAATGAGCTCAACGGACTCATCGGCTTCTTCGTAGTAGGTGGTGATGTTCACCTTGAGGGTTTTCTCGTCGCGGTAGCCACTCATCATTGGAACCAAAGTAACTTCTTGGTAGGCGCCACCGTTCTGGGAGGGTTCCGCGCACGCCGCAATATAACCAACGTAAACTTTACGATCGTTCATGGACAACATGACCGCCTTTTTGTCATGCATGGCCTTGAACAGCAGATAATCCATCGGGGAGTCCGCCAGCAACTTCCCGGTAACCGGCACCTTAATGTGCCAGGTGCCATGCCACAACGCTTGCCAAAGGTACGCCCAGAGCCTCAACAGGTCACCGGCAAACCAGGTGGCAACGCTCAGCAAAATAAACCAAGCCCAATTCATCGCTACTTCGGTAGAGGCGACGCCCATCATGGTAATGGACTTGCCGATAAAGTTGGCCAGTGACAGGGGAAGGCGCCAGCCCCAAAGATGGACGGTGTCAGGCAAAAACTGGTGCAGGCAATAGACAACCACCCCCGCTAACGCAAAGCACTTCAGACCCATGGTGGCGCTGGATAGGTACAGTCGTTGGCCTTGGTGGCGGGCGTTAGCTAGGCGTTCTACGGGATGGATCAGGCTGGCTCGGTAGCCAGCCACGAGGACCGGAAAAATCAGAAGAAAAAGCACCCGGCCCTCCCTGGACGTGGATCAACTTGCGGTTTCGGCAAACTCTTTCATTTTTTTTGAGAACGCCTTGTACTCCGCGGACTCACGAATCTTCTTGGGGTCCAGACGGACTGTGCCATCGCCAACCACGTGCATATCCGGGTTAGGGTGGTCTTTCAGCATCTGGTGAAGTTTCCGGTCTTCTTCACTGAAGAACATACTCAATAGAGACATACCGCCTCCTATTCACTGTTATTTGACTGCATTACAGCATATTTTCCCGCGTATTGCATGAATGGATCACACGCGGCTACGCCAGCTAATACAATCCCATGAAACCAATCAGCGGCGTTGCTTTCGTCTTACGCGGTTTTGGTGCATATTCCGGCGAACGTGAACGCCCATTCTGGCTGAACGTGAACACCTTTTTTCTTAACGCATCACCCACCGGAGTTTGTACCCTGGGTGTTCACGTTCAGTCAATTTCCTGAAGTCGCTTTCTCATCGATTCCCCTTTCAGAGCCCAGCGGTGAGCGTTGTGCATCAACCGATCCAGAATGGCGTCCGCCAGAGTGTTATCGCCGATGGCGGCGTACCACTGATCGGTGGGTAGCTGGCTGATGATCATGGTCGAGTGAGTGCCGTGACGGTCATCCATGATCTCCATCAGGTCGTTCCGGTGTGCAGGTTTCAGAGCTTCCAGCCCCCAGTCGTCCAGGATCAGCAGCTTTACTTTGGCTAGTTGGCTGAGGGTTTTCTGGTAGGTGCCATCGGCCTTGGCCTGGGTCAGTTCCAGCAGTAATCGGGAGATCCGGTAATACCGGGTGCTGAGGCCGTTGAGGCAGGCCTGATGCCCCACGGCGCAACCCAGATAGGTTTTGCCGCTGCCGCAAGGGCCGGTAATCAACAGGTTCTGACCCCGTTCGAGCCAGTCTGTCTGGGCCAGTTGGGCTACCTGTGTTTTCTTCAGATTGCGTGGGTGCTGGTAGTCGATGTCCTGAACCGAGGCCCGGAGTTTGAAGCGGGCCTGACGCACCAGGCGATCCTGCTTGCGGTGATCCCGGGTCTGGAACTCCCGGTCGAGCAACAGCTCCAGGCGTTCGGTGAACGACAGCTCGTCATAAGTTCCCGGCTGGTTTTGTTGATGTTCCAGGGCGGCAGCCATGCCGCCGAGCTTCAGATCTCTCAATCGTGTCAGGGTTTGCAAGGTGTTCATGCGGGTATCCTAGTGGAAGCTCTTCGGGCCACGGATGTTCTCGTGGTGCTGGGGCAGTTCTGTGTGCAAGGGCAGTTGTTCGGGCAACTTGTCCCGGTTGCTCCGGAGAATGGCCTTGATGTGTTTCAGCCGGTCCAGGCCTTCGCGGTTGGCAATGCGGCAACCGGCGTTAAGGCGCTCGCTGGGATATTCCTTGCTCAGATTGAGTAGCCCAAGACAGACCCGGTAGGCCTGCTCCGGATGCTCCCGCTCATCCAGTCGGTCACTGACCCAGATCAGGGTGTCCGGCCCGATGTCCCGGGCCCAGTTCTTAAGCCGGCCGGGGGACCACTGTTGTTGTTTTTGATGGCGGGTGGGCATGTGCCCTGACTCGGTCGTGATGCCGTACTGATGACTGCGTGGGTGGCTGGCGATCTGTCGTTGCCGGAAGTAGATCTGTACCAGTCGCTCACTGGCGTGGAGGTCCACCTGCTCGCCCACATACTGGTGCGGCACCGAGTAGTGGTGCTGGCTGAACTCGATGTGGTAATCGATGTTGACCCGGCAACGCCGGATCTCGACGTACTCATAGGGGTGTTTGGGTAGCGCCTTCAGGGCTGGCTGGTCGAGCGTCTTGAAGGCCTCCTTCCGGTTGCCTGGCAGCGCTCGGAATGGTCGGCTGTTCAGGTCGTCCAGCAGGGACCGGATGCACTGATTCAGGTCGGCCAGGGTGAAGAAGGTGTGGTGGCGCAACCGCGCCAGTATCCAGCGTTCAACAACCTGTACACCCACCTCCGCCTTGGATTTATCCTTGGGCTTGTAGGGCCGCGCAGGCAGCACCGCGACCTGGTAGTGCGCCGCCAGTTGCTGGTAGCTGGGATTCAGGTCCGGATCGTACCGACAGGCTTTGTTGACACCGCTACGCAGATTATCGGGGATAATCATCTCCGGAACACCCGCAAAAAACTCAAAGGTGCGCACGTGACTCATCAACCAGTCCTGCAAGCCCTGGCTCCAGGTGGCCTCCGCATAGGTGTAATTCGAAGCCCCCAGCACGGCGACAAACACCTGGGCCGTGCGGATTTCGCCGGTTTGCGGGTTAATGATCGGAACGGTGGGGCCACAGTAGTCAATGAAGCACTTTTCACCGGCCTTGTGGATCTGGCGCATAGAGCGCCTTTGCTGCTTTTGCCAGTGCCGGAAGCGGTCACAGTATTGAGAATAGCTGTAACAGCGATTGGGGGATTGGGCGGTGTATTCCTCCCATAGCAGTTGCTTGGTAACGCCCTTGTGTTTGAGGCTCTGATGGACGGTCAACCAGTCCGGTACCTGATAGCGGCTGGAGCTGGTGGGGTCAGCACCGGGATAGAGCATGGCCGCCAGGCGGCCATCGTCCAGATCCTCGGGTAAGGGCCAGGTGATCTCTAAAGCCTGGGCTCGGGTCAGGAGCTTCTGGATAGCCCCGACACTGGTCTTGGTGCTGGCGCTGATTTGCCGGATCGAAAGCCCGGCTTCCAGCCTCAGGCGAAGCACTTCTCTTATTTTGCGCATTGGAATTCTCTTTGCTGCCATGACCCTGATTCCCAAAAAAAGAACCAGAGTAGCAAGCGGTTGAATAAACAATGCGTTAAGAAGGATTCTGGTTGAACGTGAACACCGATTCCGGCATGGTGAACACCGATTCCGGAAATTTCCGAAAAGTGTTCATCTTCGACCAGAATGACTGTTCACGTTGAACCAGAATAGGTGTTCACGTTCGTCCGGAATGGGTGTTCATGATGGGCCGGAATATGCATTTGGGTGGCTCATGAGTTGGACTTCTGTGGGCGGAGTGTAGTCGCCCAGCTGGCCAATATTCAAGTTGTCGGCCGGCCGCACGATCAACAAGGGCAGGGAAGCGACCTCTGCGTGCTTTGTTTCCGAATAGCGGATTGGGTAAGCCCCTATCTGAAAAGGACTGCTTTGTGGTCGATCTGAATGTTCGCTTTGCGACCAGGGCCTACTCCGGGCCCAGCTAAACAAAAGCAGACACTCAAACCCTCCGGTGGAGTTTCGGCCCATTTTCCCTCTTTCTTGGAGCTACCTTTCCTTCCCCTGAATTCCCTTTGGAAAATTCTAATAGTAAGGCGGCACATAGAAATCTGTATGGCAAGCCTCCGATACAGGAGCCTTTCTGATTCGTAAAAATTTTGCTTTATATCTTTAAGTCAAAGGCGGGACAACGCCGTTTTCCAAAAGCAGATGAAAACACTGAACAATGGCCAGCTAAAAGTGTCATTGTCCGACATTGGCAAATTTGGAGGCCTATAGAAAACCGCTAATGCGGTAACCAATTAGCTGATTTCCAACCATTTGGGTTGGATGGCATGCATGCTGCTTTGATTCATAGAAATATTTGTATGAATTGGAGCAAAACATGGGCGCATCACTTTCTATCGACTTCGTCACCCACCGGTTTACGCCTTCTGCAGCGCCGACCCTGAAAGACATAGATGCCCGAATGGAATCGGGTGAAATGACCGCGCTAATCGGCCGTAGTGGTTGCGGTAAATCAACGCTCCTTCATATGCTGGCTGGCCTCCTAATCCCTTCTGAAGGCTGCGTCAGAGTTAATGGCCAGCAGATTTCCTCTCCGAGCGCCAAGTGGAACATGATGTTCCAGAAAGCCTCTTTGTATCCCTGGATGACCGTCCAGGAAAACGCGTCTCTAGGACTTCTTTTCGCTGGCCATTCCAAGAGCGAGGCTGCTGAACAGGTTGAGCCACTTCTTGATATGGTAGGCCTGCATGATAAGAAAAAGGCAAATGTTCAAAGCCTTTCTGGTGGCCAACAGCAAAGAGTTGCGCTGGCCCGATCACTGGCCACAGACCCCGACGTGCTTCTCCTTGATGAGCCTTTCTCTGCCCTTGATGCCTTCACGCGCTCTGCATTGCAGGAAGAGGTGCCAACCATTTGTCGCGAACGGGGCATCACCATGGTGACTGTAACCCACGACATAGACGAAGCCATTACGATGGCGGATCGCGTTCTGGTGATGTCTCAAAATCCCGGGAGAATTGTCAGCGAACTGAAGGTAGACCTACCGTGGCCGCGCCGACACATGGACGTTGGATTCCAGCACTTGCGCGATGAGCTGATGCATCAATTCAAAGGCACTGACACGGGCATGTCCGGTCGGGAAGAGAACCGGTCGAAGACAAAAACTGAATCGAAAGCCAACAGCGCTGCTTGAAACCGATTTCCCCAGTTAAAGGAAAATGCTATGAGAAAGCCCACGCAGAAAAATTCTTCGACCGATCAATCGGAACAGGAATATCTCCAGGAACATGAAATGAGCCGACGGGATTTCATGCTCGATAGCCTCGCTCTCGGAGGTTTGGCGGCTGCATTCGGTATGTCCGCCAGTACCGCCGCCTGGGGCAATGTCCAGCCTCCTGCCGATGAGGTTGTACGGATCGGTTACCTTCCCATCACGGATGCGACCGTTTTGCTTGTCGCCCATGCGAAAGGATTTTTTGAAGAGGAGGGTCTAAAGACAGAGCGTCCCACACTGATACGTGGATGGTCGCCCCTTGTCGAGGGCTTCGCCGCTGGCAAATTCAACCTTGTTCACTTCCTCAAGCCAATTCCTATCTGGATGCGCTACAACAATAATTTTCCGGTGAAGATCATGTCCTGGGCGCATCTGAACGGCTCGGGTCTGGTCGTCGGTCGCCATACCGATGCCAAGAGCTTTTCCGATCTTGGTGGCAAGCAGGTGGCAGTTCCGTATTGGTATTCCATGCATAACATCGTCCTGCAGATGGGGTTACGCCATGCAGGACTTACTCCGGTTATCAAGTCGCAGGGTGACCCTATCGCAGCTAACGAGGTCAACCTTCAGATCATGCCGCCACCCGATATGCCCCCGGCTCTGGCAGCGCGCAAGATAGACGCTTTCATTGTGGCCGAGCCCTTCAATGCTGTGGGCGAAATGCTGGCAGGCGGGAAGATGCTGCGATTCACAGGTGATATCTGGCGCAATCACCCCTGCTGCGTGGTTTGCATGAACGAGAATCAGGTCAATGCCAATCCGACCTGGACTCAGAAGGTAATGAACGCCATTGTTAAAGCCCAGATCTATTCCCAGCAGAACAAAAAGGAAGTTGCGCACCTGCTATCCAAGGATGGAGAGGGTTATCTGCCGATGGATGCCAACATTGTTGAGCAGGCCATGACGTTGTATGACGAGGAAAGCTACGCTGACCCAGAAGCCATTCAGAATGCGGAGTGGGGCAGTGGGCGCATAGATTTCCAGCCTTGGCCGTTTCCTTCGGCTACCAAGCTCATTATCAATGAGCTGAAGCGCACCCTGGTTGGTGGCGACACAACCTTCCTGCAGAATCTGGACCCCGACTTTGTTGTGAATGATCTTGTGGACTACAAGTTTGTCAAGGCCGCCATGGACAAACATCCGGGCTGGAAGCAGGCGCCTGGCTTCAATGCTGACAACCCGTTTGATCGGGAAGAGGTGGTTAAGCTATGAGCACGGAAATTTCCCCTGCCATGAAAGCGCAGCCTCTCGGGTTTAAGTGGCTTCGACCATTGGTGAATTTGTTCGTCGCGCTCCGCTTCCCGGCTCTTGGTATAACGAGCCTGCTGGCCGCATGGTGGTTAGGGGGCTATCTCGTGGCCAATGACCCGGACATGTGGGCCTTTGCCAATTTCGCTCCAGCTCCTACTTTTCATGCTCTATATGGATTGGTTGCCAGTGGTGAAATATGGCCCACGATCTTTTCAAGCCTATACCGGATTCTCTACGGTCTGTTCTGGGGCATCGTAATCGGTGTGCCGGTGGGCGTTTTGATTGGCTACATTGGCAATGCGATGAAAGTGGCTAATGTGCCTTTTCAGTTCCTTCGAATGATTAGCCCGCTCGCATGGATGCCTATTGCCGTCCTTGCCTTTCCCACATGGGATTCGGCTATCGTGTTCTTGATTGTTATGGCGGCAGTCTGGCCGATCATTTTTTCCACCGCACATGGGGTGAGAAGGATTGATCCCAGTTGGTTCAAAGTGGCAAGAAATCTTGGCGCGTCCGGCTTCCATATGCTGCGCCGAATCATTCTTCCGGCCATCATGAGTGATGTTCTTGCCGGTATCAGACTGGCCGTCGGTGTAGCCTGGGTGGTGCTTGTGCCTGCCGAGTATCTCGGTGTAACCAGCGGTCTTGGCTATGCAATCAATGATGCCCGGGACACGCTTTCCTACGATACCCTGGCGGCCATCGTGGTGGTTATCGGCATCATCGGATATGGTCTCGACTCGATCTGTAATTTTTTGATCAAACGATTCAATTGGCACGTTGAATAACCGAGACGCCCCTTCCACAAGGCAGGCCGTTCGAGGCCTGCCTTTTTTGTTGTGCGCCAGGCATGGCGCGTAGCGCCTTGACGGGCGCTGTTCCGGTACAGGTGGTGCTGGCCGGATGACTTGGGGGTGCAAGTCCCCTGTGGACCCGGCAAGGGGAACCACTAGCCGGACGGCAAGGGTGTC
>NZ_JBSXNQ010000044.1:0-111209 GCF_056857715.1 Marinobacter sp. L-13 | reverse complement strand
GATTGCTGATTCGTACCCGATCCTTGCTCACGCCCTGGCGCAGCTTGTGCAGCATCTGATCATCCTGCTGCTCGACCTCTTTGATCGGCACCGGGCGAATTCGCCCATGTTCACTGGCCTCCGCAATGGCCTGAGCATCGGTGTAATCGTTTTTCTGACCTCGAAGATAGCCCTTCACATCTTGAGGCGGTAACAACTCAACCTGATGCCCTAACGCTCGTATCTGGCGAGCCCAATAGTGCGAGCTCCCACACGCCTCAAGAGCGCCTGTGCAAGGCTGCAAACGCACCAGGTGGTCCAGCAACTGCTTCCGGCGCACTTTGCGCTTCCAGCCGCTCTGACCTTTAGGGCCCACCCCAAAAAGGACAAACGTGTTCTTTGCGAGATCAGTGCCAACCGTTGTAACCTTACTCATGGTCTCCTCCCACTCGTTTCTGATAGGAAAATTCTCCTTCCCTATCCTGGCGCATTGCGACGCCGATTAGGAGGGGAGGAGACCATCTCATCGACCTACTTGTTTTTCAACAATCGGGCCTGCACATAGAATGATCAGGGCAAGGGCCGGGCGGACTTTCCAAAAACGTGGAGCGCCAGGGATGGCGCGACCGAGCCCTACATGGACGTATTCACGGGCGTTTTTTGGAAAGTCCGCCCGGCCCTTGCCCGTTAACCGATTATTAGAAACACCTACTCCCAAACGAGAAACCCGGGGGAGTAAATCAAAACGGAGCACTTTTGAACGCCAACGATCACAGACAATTTGACCTGCACCCGGTGGACCAGCGTCGGCTGGCGACGCTTTGTGGCCAGTTTGATGAAAACCTGAAGATGATTGAAAAACGCCTGCACGTGAAAGTCGGCAGGCGCGGCCATCATTTCCGAGTTGAGGGTGAGACCGAACATGTGGCGGCGGCCGTTGAGGTTATCCGGCATCTTTATCGGGAAACCGAGGCTACCGATGACCTTCCTCCGGATACCGTGCATCTGTTTATCCGGGAAACTGGTTTTGAACGCCTGCCCGAAGACGTGCCCTACGATGGCGCTGTGACGGTCATCAAGACCCCCAAGCTTCAGGCCAAGCCGAGGGGCGCGAATCAGCAGAAGTATGTGCACAATATCCGCACCCACGATATCAACTTCGGGATTGGGCCGGCGGGTACCGGCAAGACCTGGTTGGCGGTGGCCTGTGCCGTTGAAGCACTGAAAGACGAGCAGGTGAAGCGGATTTTGCTGGTTCGGCCCGCGGTCGAGGCCGGCGAGAAGCTTGGTTTTCTTCCCGGCGACCTCGCGCAAAAGGTCGACCCATACCTGCGTCCGCTGTATGACGCTCTCTATGAAATGCTTGGGTTTGACCAGGTTACCCGGCTGATTGAGAAAAGCGTGATTGAGATTGCGCCGCTGGCGTTCATGCGCGGCCGGACGCTGAACAACTCATTCATCATTCTGGACGAAAGCCAGAACACCACCCGGGAGCAGATGAAGATGTTTCTGACCCGGATCGGCTTTGGTTCCACGGCTGTGATTACCGGCGACACCACTCAGGTAGACCTGCCACGGGGTCAGAATTCGGGGCTTATTCACGCTGCCGGGGTTCTGAGCAAGGTATCAGGTATTGGGTTCACACGGTTCGAAGCAAAGGACGTTGTTCGGCACCCGCTGGTACAGCGGATTGTTGAAGCCTACGATTCCTTTGACGACGGGAGTGCGACGGGCCAGTGAATAAGCTGACTGTGGATTTTCAGCAGGTTTTTGAGGCGCCAGGAATACCTTCGGAGACGCAGGTTCAAAAATGGGCGCAACTTGCCTGGCAGGGCGAGGATCCGTCCGAGGTGACGGTCCGTATTGTCGGAACCGAAGAAAGCCAGGCCCTGAATCATCAGTACCGTGGGCGGGACTACGCGACCAACGTGTTGTCCTTCCCATTTGAGGCGCCAGCCGGTATAACGGTGCCATTGGCCGGAGATCTGGTGATTTGTGCACCGGTTGTCGAGAAAGAGGCCATGGAACAGGAAAAAACCCTGGTCGCCCACTGGGCGCACATGGTGGTGCACGGCATGTTGCATCTCCAGGGTTTTGATCATATTGAAGACGATGATGCCGAGGTCATGGAAGCCCTCGAAATCCGGCTGCTGGCGCAGCTTGGATTTGGCAATCCCTACGAAGCAGAGGAAACGGAACAAGACTCATGAGCGACGATCAGTCGAGTCGCAGTCAGGGCGGAAAGTCCTGGCTGGAACGTATATCACAGGCCTTCTCCAGCGGGCCTGAGTCCGTCGAGGACGTGCTGGAAATCCTGCGGGACGCCGAGTCCCAGAACATCATCGATGTTGATGCCATGAGCATCATCGAAGGTGCCATGCAGGTGATCGACATGCGGGTGGATGAGATCATGATCCCCCGTTCGCAAATGGTCACCGTCAAGGCCTCCCAGGAGCCCAAAGAGTTTCTGGGTGAAATCATGGATTCCGCACACAGCCGGTTCCCGGTCATCGGGGACAGCCAGGACGATGTGATTGGCGTTCTTCTGGCCAAAGATCTGCTTCCCCTGGCCCTGAACAATGATCTGAACTGGAACCGTATCCGGGAAATCCTGCGCCCGCCCACCTTCGTGCCCGAGAGCAAGCGCCTGAACCAGCTGCTCAAGGAGTTCAAGGAAAATCGCAACCACATGGCCATTGTGGTGGACGAGTACGGTGGCACTGCCGGGCTTATCACCATTGAAGACGTGCTTGAACAGATTGTCGGCGAAATCGAAGACGAGCACGATTTTGATGAAGAAACCCACATCAAGGCCCGGGGCGATGGCAGCTACGCCGTGAAAGCGGTGACCCCCATTGATGATTTCAATGAGTTCTTCGAAACCGAAATGGACGAAGAGGAATTCGACACCATCGGTGGCGTGGTTCTCAAGGAATTCGGACACCTGCCCAGACGGGGCGAATCGGTTGAATTCGGCGGCTTGCGCTTTACCATTGCCAACGCCGATAACCGCGTAATCCGTCTGCTGCAGGTAACCCGAAGTGACCAGTGACGCCACACATTCCAGAGCGCTGAAAACCCCGCTCTCCTCCAACGCCTGGTTGGGCGCGGCCACCCTTGTGGTTGCCGGCGCCCTGCAAACCCTGACCTTTTCTCCGTTCAACCTCTGGTGGCTGGGCCCGGTCTCGGTCCTGCTGATCCTCCTGGTTACCGTACCCCTGGCACCGGAGAAGCTTTTCCGGGCTGGCTGGCTTACTGGCCTGGGGCTGTTTGGCAGCGGCGCCAGTTGGGTCTACATCAGCATCAGCGAACACGGCAACACGGCAATTCCCATCGCCGTCCTGTTGACGGTTCTGTTCGTAGCGGGCCTGGCGCTGTTCCACGGCCTGGCCTTCTGGTTCTGGGGCAAACTGGCCAAGGACAGCCCGGCCCGGCGCCTGATCCTGTTTCCGGCCATCTGGATCCTGGGCGACTGGCTCCGGGGCTGGCTGCTCACCGGCTTTCCCTGGCTGTATCTGGGCACCGCGCACACTGACGGCCCACTGGCCGGGCTGGCACCTCTGACCGGCGTGCATGGCATCACGTTCTGGATTGCTGCCACCGGTGCCGCGCTTTACGGCGGCTGGTGGCTGCTGAAGCGCCTCAAACCGGTGGCTGCGGGCGTCACGCTGGTTGTTGCCCTGATTCCCTGGCTGGTTGCCCCGGCCATGAACCGTGTCGACTGGACGGATCTGAGCGAAGACCCTATATCCTTTGCCGCCATGCAGGGCAATATTCCCCAGCAGATCAAGTGGGACCCGGAGTTCCTGAAGGACCAGATCGTCACCTATCTGGGGATGACCGAAGACCATTGGGACACGGATCTGATCCTCTGGCCGGAAACCGCCATTCCCACTCCCCAGGATCAGGCTGGCAAGATCATCGATCACATCAGTGCAGAGCTGGGCGACAACAGCACCCTGATTACCGGCATACCCTGGTACGGATTCAGTGACCGAATTGAAGATTTCACGTTTCACAACAGCATCATGGCCATCGGCAATGGCGAAGGGATCTACCACAAGCAGAAGCTGGTGCCTTTCGGCGAGTACGTGCCACTGCAAAGCGTGCTGCGGGGGCTGATTGGTTTCTTCGATTTGCCCATGAGCGATTTCAGCCGGGGACCGGAGTGGCAGGATCCGCTCAAGGCCAATGGCGTCAATGTGATGCCCTTCATCTGCTATGAAGTCGCCTATCCGGATTTTGTTGCCTTTAATGCCCGGGGCGCGGGCCTGCTGCTCACGATCAGCAACGATGGCTGGTTCGGCGATTCCATTGGGCCGTTACAGCATCTGCAGATTGCCAGAATGCGGGCACTGGAAACCGGTCGCTACATGCTCCGGGGCACCAACAACGGCGTGACTGCGATCATCAATAACCGGGGCGAACTGACCGAAACCATCCCCCAGTTCGAGCGCGCCACCCTGACCGGCGAGGTGTTCACCGCCACGGGCAGCACGCCTTACATGCAGACTGGCTCCTGGCCGGTCCTGACCCTCGCAGTTATTCTCATCGTGTTTGTCCGGGAGCGGATTATTCCTCCTGTTTCGGCCAGCGGCTCGTAACCCGCTCGTAGTAGTGGGAGCCGCAGGCTTCACAGGGTTCCAGATGGCTGGTGGCTGTCAGGCAGCGCATGTGCCCGCAGTTCAGGCACTGGAACATGCCAGCAGTGGCCACCTCGCCTGAAATGTACTGGCCCACTTCCTTGTTTTCCAGTTTCTGTCTGAGTTCCAGGAAGTCGACGACGGTTTTATCAGCAACCGAGAACAAACTGTCCGCCAACTGGTGTTCCAGCAGCGCGATATCAAGCTGCAACCATTCGCTCAGGCCTTCACCAGTCTCCTCGACAAAATGCAGCAGGTGTTCAAGATCCCGCTGCAGATAAGCCCCCAGGAGGTTTGCCTCATCCCGGGTCATTTCCTCGAGTTCGTACTCGAACTCCACCGCTTTCTGGACCTCTTCTTCGAGGTTCTGGAGCGATGTTTCTTCCAGGTCATGGAGACGCGTTTTTACCCGCTCCAGCATACGGTCGTAAACTTCCAGTGCCTTGCCTGAGAGATGACTTCTTTCTGGTTGTGTCATGTTGACTCCTTGATACCGCAAATCTGGGTGCAAGAGCCGGACTGCGCCCTCTCTTTCCGGGACACGCTGTGAATACATCCCTGTACGCTTGACTGCAGCATCCATGCTGCAGACAGTCCCGGAAAGAGAGGTCGAAGCCCGTCTCCCAAACCTTGGGAAAACACCTGCCGACTCCACTGCTTATGCCTGGGGCGCTGGCGGCGATGACTCCCCGGGACTGTGAGCAGCATGGATGCTGCGATCAAGCCTACACGGACGTATTCACGGCGTGTCCCGGGGAGTCATCGCCGCCAGCGCTACCCCCATATCAGCAAGTCTGGCACAAGAACAGAAAATTGGCAGACTACCTGTAAAGGCTAGTGTGCGTTAGAATGTCCGGCTCGCTCCAGACGTGATTTTTGATACAGGCTTTTATTTTTCCACACAAGGTAATTTCGGTAATGGCAGGAATGGACGAGCAATACAATCCCCGTGACGTAGAACAGAATGCCCGTGATTTCTGGGAAGAGAACAAGACCTTTATGGTCAAGGAAGAGCCGGGCAAGCCCAAGTACTACTGCCTGTCCATGTTCCCCTACCCCAGTGGCAAGCTGCACATGGGGCATGTCCGTAACTACACCATCGGCGATGTGATTTCCCGCTATCAGCGCATGCAGGGCAAGAACGTGATGCAGCCCATGGGCTGGGACGCATTTGGTCTGCCCGCCGAGAACGCCGCCATTGCCAACAAGACCGCGCCGGCCAAGTGGACCTACGCCAACATCGAATATATGAAGAACCAGCTCAAGCAGTTGGGCTTTGGTTACGACTGGAACCGGGAGCTGGCTACCTGCAAGCCGGATTATTACCGTTGGGAGCAGTGGTTCTTCGCACGCCTTTACGAAAAGGGGCTGGTGTACAAGAAGATGTCCACGGTGAACTGGGATCCGGTGGATCAGACGGTTCTGGCCAACGAGCAGGTTGTGGATGGCCGGGGCTGGCGTTCCGGGGCCCTGGTGGAACAGAAGAAGATTCCCCAGTGGTTTATCCGCATTACCGATTACGCCGAAGAGCTGCTGAACGATCTGGACCAGCTGGAAGACTGGCCTGAGCAGGTCAAGACCATGCAGCGCAACTGGATCGGCAAGTCTGAAGGTACCGAGCTGACCTTCCCGCTGAAAGACCGGGACAGTGGCCTGACCGTTTACACCACGCGCCCCGACACCCTGATGGGGGTGAGCTACATGGCCGTGGCCGCAGAGCATCCGCTGGCGAAAGAGGCGGCGGAGCGCCATCGGGACGTGGCTGAGTTTGTCGAGGAGTGCCGAAACAGCAAGACCGCGGAGGCCGAGCTGGCCACCATGGAAAAGCGCGGCATCGACACCGGTTTCAAGGCAATTCACCCGCTGACCCAGGAAGAGATCCCGATTTGGGTCGCCAACTTCGTGCTGACTGACTACGGCACCGGTGCCCTGATGGCCGTTCCGGGCCACGACGAGCGGGACCATGAGTTTGCCCGCAAATACAAGCTGCCCATCAAGCAGGTTATTGCTGCCCGCGATGGCCGCGAGATTGATGTGCAGGAAGAAGCGTTTACCGAAAAAGGCACGCTGGTGTCTTCTGGCAAATACAGCGGCCTGACCAGCGAGGAAGCCTTCGACGAGATTGCCAGCTACCTGGAAGAACAGAATATCGGCAAGCGCACCGTCAACTACCGCCTGCGCGACTGGGGCGTATCCCGCCAGCGCTACTGGGGTGCACCGATCCCGATGATGACCCTGGAAGATGGCACAGAGATGCCGGTGCCCGATGACAAGCTGCCGGTACGTCTGCCGGAAGATGTGGAAATGGACGGTGTCCAGTCCCCCATCAAGGCCGACCCTGAGTGGTGCAAGACGGAGTTCAACGGCCAGCCGGCGACGCTGGAAACCGACACCTTTGATACGTTCATGGAGTCCTCCTGGTACTACGCCCGGTTCTGCAGCCCCAATTACGACCAGGGCATGCTGGACCCGTCCGCGGCCAACTATTGGTTGCCGGTGGATCAGTACATCGGTGGCATTGAACACGCGATCCTGCACCTGCTCTACGCCCGCTTCTTCCACAAGCTCCTGCGGGATGTCGGGCTGGTAACCAGTTCAGAGCCATTCAACCGGCTGCTTTGCCAGGGCATGGTTCTGGCGGAGACCTATTACCGCGACGATGGCAAAGGCGGCAAGGTATGGATTTCGCCCGCCGACGTGACCGTCGAGCGTGACGAAAAGGGTCAGCCCGTTCGAGCAGTACACAGGGAAGATGGTGAGCCGGTGGTTTCCGGCGGTGTCACCAAGATGTCCAAGTCCAAGAACAACGGTATCGATCCCCAGGCTATTATTGATGAGCACGGCGCCGATACGGTTCGCCTGTTCATGATGTTTGCGGCCCCGCCAGAACAGTCCCTGGAGTGGTCGGACAGCGGTGTTGAAGGCGCACACAGGTTCCTCAAGCGGGTCTGGCGTCTGGTGAACGAACACGCCGCCGCTGGTCCGGCACCCGCTCTGGACGCGGCAAGCCTGAACGATGACCAGAAAAACCTGCGACGCAAGACTCACGAAACCATTGCCAAAGTCAGTGACGACATCAGCCGTCGGCTGACCTTCAACACGGCCATTGCCGCGGTGATGGAGCTGCTTAACGAGGTCGGCAAACTGCAAGGTGACGAACCCCAGACCCGGGCGGTACGCCAGGAAGCGCTGGACACCGCAGTGCTTGTGCTGTCGCCGATCGTCCCGCACATCTGCCACACCCTCTGGCAGGCGCTCGGCCACCAGGAGCCCGTGGTTGATGCAACCTGGCCAAAAGCCGATGAAGCCGCCATGGTTCGCAGCCAGATCCAGGTGGTACTGCAGGTGAATGGCAAGGTGCGGGCCAAAGAAGATGTGCCTGCCGACATCAGTAAGGCGGACCTCGAAAAGCTTGCCCTGGAAAACGAGAATGTCATGCGCTTTACAGAGGGAGCGACGGTGCGCAAGGTTATCGTGGTCCCCGGCAAACTGGTGAACGTGGTGGCCAACTGATATGTCCCGGCACTCCGCCCTGAAATCGTCAGCACGCCTGATGCTGACCGCTGTAATGGCGGCGCTGCTTGGTGGTTGCGGATTCCAGTTGCGGGGTGCGCCACCGGTTTCTTCGGCCCTCGAGCCTCTTGCCGTGGATTGCTCCTCACAGGTGCCCGACACGCTGTGCCGTTCCTTGCGTGAACAGCTGAACCTGGGCAAGGTCCGTGTGGCGCCAGTGGCGGAGGCCGACTACATTCTGCGTCTGAAGAACTTCGAGCGTGACCGTCGCGCAAGTGCCATCACCGCCCAGGCCGCAGCCGCGGAATACACGCTGCGTCACTCTGTTGATCTAGAAGTAATCAGCGCGGATCGGATTCCCATGGTGGGCACGACACGCCTGACCACCAGCGAGAGTTACCGCTACGACGAAACCAACGTGCTGGCAAGACAGCGGGAAGAGGAGACCCTCCGCCAGCAAATGGACGATCGTCTTGCGCAGCAGGTGATATTCCGGCTGGCACCATTGACCCCGCAGCGCATCGACGCCATCCGGGCGGATTACCAGCGTGAACAGGAAGCCGACGCCCCAGCCACAGGCCAGCCATGAAGACCAATCCAGGCCAGTTATCCCAGCTGCTAAAAAAGGGCCTCTCGCCCGTCTATCTTATATCCGGGGACGAACCCCTGCTGGTTCAGGAATGTTGTGACCAGGTTCGTAAGGCCGCAAAAGACGCCGGTTTTCATGACCGCCTGACCTTTCACGCTGACCACCAACTGGACTGGAACGCCGTTGGCGAGGAATTCAGTGCCATGTCCCTGTTCGCGGAAAAGCGGCGCATCGAGATTCACTTGCCAACCGGCAAGCTGGGCGACGGCCGCGCGGTACTGGAACGAGTCCTGGCCGACCCTCCAGACGATATCATCCTCGTGCTCATCAGTGCCCGTCTGGACGCGGCGGAAACCCGCCGCAAATGGTACAAGGAGCTTCAGGGAAAGGGCGTACACGTACCGGTGTGGCCCGTCGATGCCGACAAGTTCCAGGGTTGGCTACAGCAGAGGGCCAGCAACCGCGGCCTCAGCCTGACCCGGGGTGCCCTGGCCATCATGAGCGAACGCCTCGAGGGCAATCTGCTCGCCGCGAGCCAGGAGCTCGACAGACTGTCACTGCTCGCAAACGGCAATACCATTGATGAGGAAACCGTTGAACAGGCGGTCCAGGACAGTTCCCGATTCAATGGCTTTGAACTCGTGACCGAGCTGATCAGTGGCCGCGCGCCCCACGCCGGCAAGATGATCACTGTGCTTCAGCAAGAGGGAGAAAACCCGCTCGGTTTGCTATCCGTTCTCAGCCGGGATCTGAACCTGCTGCTTGAGTTGAAATCTGCGGCCGGCCAGTCGGAAAATCCCGCCGCATTCCTGAAAAAACGGGGCGTATTCCAGCCGCAACGTGCCCGCGCAATGGAACAGGCCGCTCGCCGGCTGAACCGGAACCAAGTGAATGAGGCCATCACCCTGTGCAGCCAGATCGACCGCGCGGCGAAAGGCTTCGATTCCCTCTCCCCCTGGCACTATTTGCGGGATATGTCTGCCCTGCTCGCCGGCCGTTCCTGATCTGAATCAAACTCAGCCTTCGTTGTGCCCTGTTGGCCCTGCCGGCCCCTTGACAGTTTTTTACGATCGGGCGCATTGTAAGCACACCAACAATCCAAGGAGGTGCTTGCAATGAGTCTTCAAGAAGAACTCAAGAAGCTGTCGGAAAAAGTGAAACAATACCGGGATGAGGCGCGCGTCCAGATGCATCTGGCCCGTGAAGACGTTAAGGACGAATGGGAGGATCTCGAACAGGATTGGGATCGTTTCAGAAGCAAGATCGATGAAGTTCTGCACGATGCCGAGAACGCGTCCCAGGAAGCTCGTCAGACCGCATCAAAACTTGGCGAAGACCTGAAAACCAGTTACCAGAACATCCGCAACAAACTGAAGTAATACTGTTAACCCGTTAACATTACGCCACAAATTTCTAGCCTGGAGGCTCCGTGGTTTGGAGCCTCTGTGCCATACTTCACAGTATCCGTGAACAAAGCGTCATAGTTTTGACCCGCTTGATCAGATCCTGACCAGTGAGGCCCGAATTGACAGGGTGCTTGAACACACTGCGAGGTATAAAAGGCGTATGAAACGATTCTTACTGATACCCACAGCACTTGGCCTATTGCTCACCACTACCCTCGTGATTGGCCAGAATACCCGGTTCAGTGATCCAAAAACCGTTGTTACCGATCACTTCTGGGGTGACCTTTACGCCAGTGGCGGCAATTCCTTCTTCTGCAACACCGCCTTTACAAGCAAAGGATTCGTTCTGACGGACGGTTATGTCTATCCATTGGCCGATGTCCGCAGCGCACTCGACTGTGGCACCTCGCGTCAATGTGAACAGGATAACCGCTACCGTCAGATCGCGTCTGACATGCACAACATGGTACCGGTGCGCAGCCGGACCGAGATGGGCCGGCGAAACGCTCGTTACGAGGACCTGGGCTCGTCAGTAAGCGAAGACGAATGCGGCATTCGCCAGAGCGCCCAGTTCTTTGAGCCCCCGGGGCGGGTAAAGGGAGATGTGGCGCGCACGGTGGCCTACATGGTGGACACCTATGATTTGCCCTGGCTTGGCTCCTCGGCGGTGTTCAAGGGCTGGAACAGGCTGGACCCGCCGGATGATAGCGAGCTGACCCGTCACGGGCGCATTGTCGAAATCCAGGGTAGTGCCAATCCCTTTATTACCAACCCGGAGAGAATGGAGCGACTCTGAGAGTCCGGGAAGCTTGCCCTGCTGACCAATTAACCATAAAAAAACAGGCCCGAGGGCCTGTTTTTTTGTGCCTGAGTCTTGCTGGCTAATCAGAACTCTTCAGCCGTCAGCGCCATCATGGAGTCGCTGCCGCTGCGAATACCTTCAGCCAGTGAAACGGTCTTGGGCAGCAGGCGGTCAAAGTAGAAGCGCGCGGTCTTCAGTTTACCGCTGTAGAATCCGGAGGTATCTGAATCCGCCTGGGGCGCAGCCGCTTTGACGATCTTCGCCCACATATAACCCAGAGCGGTCAGGCCAAACAGATCCAGATAGTCCACAGACGCTGCCCCAATGGCATTCGGGTTATCGCCAGCCTGTTTGATCACGTGCTCGGTAACGTCATCAAGACGCTCAACCGCAGCAGCAAGCGGCTCAAGGAACGGGCGCAGATGATCGTTACCACTGTTCTCCTCCAGGAAGTTTGCGACGTCCTGGGCAAACAGCTCGTAAAGCTTGCCCTGGGTGCCGACCACTTTCCGGCCCATCAGATCCAGTGCCTGGATACCATTGGTTCCTTCGTAGATCTGGGTTATGCGGCAGTCACGAACCAGTTGCTCCTGCCCCCACTCGCGGATGAAACCATGACCACCAAAGACCTGCTGACCCATGATGCAGGTATCGAGGCCGCGATCCGTGAGAAATGCCTTGGCCACCGGTGTCAGCAACGCCACCATACCTTCAGCGTGTTTGCGACGCTCATCATCCTCGGCAAACTTGGCGATATCCAGCCACTGGGCCACGTAGGTTGAGAAAGTACGACCGCCCTCCACATAGCCTTTCATCGTGAGCAGCATGCGCCGGACATCCGGGTGCACGAGGATTGGGTCTGCCGCCTTCTCAGGCTGTTGGGCACCGGTCGGTGCACGGCTCTGGATACGATCAAGGGCGTATTCCCGAGCGCTTTGCAGAGAGGCTTCGGCAGCGCCAATGCCCTGGATACCAACGCCCAGGCGCTCGTAGTTCATCATGGTGAACATCGCCGCCAGACCCTTGTTTTCTTCGCCGACCAGCCAGCCTTTGGCGCCATCGAAGTTCATTACGCAGGTCGCAGAACCCTTGATGCCCATTTTCTTCTCGAGGGAACCACAACTGAAGCTGTTGCGCTCACCCAGGGAACCATCGTCATTCACCAGGAACTTGGGTACCAGGAACATGGAAATGCCCTTTGGACCTTTCGGCGCATCCGGCAGTTTGGCCAGCACCAGGTGGATGATGTTCTCCGCCATGTCGTGCTCGCCCCAGGTGATAAAGATCTTGGTACCTGTAACGTTGAAGGAGCCGTCATCGTTCGGTTCCGCCTTGGTGCGGATGATCCCGAGGTCTGTGCCGGCGTGGGGCTCGGTCAGATCCATGGCGCCGGACCAGACACCGGAATACATGTTAGGCAGGTACTTTTCTTTCAGCTCATCACTTCCGTGGGCGTCCAGCGCGAGGCAGGCGCCGGCCGTAAGCATGGGGGCCAGCCCGAATGCCATGTTGGCGCCCTGCATCATTTCCTCGAACTGCGCGACGAGGGTCTTGGGCATGCCCATGCCGCCAAAGTCCGGGTTGCCGCCAAGACCGTTCCAGCCGCCTTCAACGATGGTCTGGTACGCTTCCTTGAAGCCCTCCGGAGACGTTACCTCACCATCGTTCCATTTGCAGCCCTGCTCATCACCTTCGCGATTCAGGGGCGCAAGTACACCACTGCTGATCTTGCCGGCTTCTTCAAGAATGGCGTCCGCCGTTTCCGGGTCCACATGCTCGGCAACCTTGGGCAGTGAGGCCCACAGTGCGGGGGCATCGAAAACCTCATTCAGAACAAAGCGCATGTCACGTAGGGGTGCCTGATAATCAGCCATCTAAAACTCTCCAAAAATTCTGTCAGTCTGTTCAGGTGGCAAAAGGGCCTCAGTCTGGGCCAGTCACACCTGCTCGGGCTATGTGTCCGCTGAAGATTATTTTTATGGGCGCCTATTCTACCCTAAAAGCGGACCGCAACTCATGAAAAAAGCCCGCCTCCGGGGAGCGCGGGCTTTCTGTCCTCTGGAACCGTCCTTCGGTGCCCGCGCCTTAGATGGCGAAGGCTTCCTCCGGCATGTCCATCAGGCTGTCAGCGCCAGCCAGCATGCTTTCTGCGTGGCCCTTGGCCCTGGGCAGCATACGCTTGAAGTAGAAGCGCGCAGTCTGGATCTTGGCGTTGTAGAACATCTCTTCAGTGGTACCCTCAACCATCTTGTCCAGGGCAACCTTGGCCATACGGGCCCACAGGTAGGCAAACACTGCGTAACCGGAGTACATCAGGTAGTCCACAGAGGCCGCGCCCACTTCCTCACGATTCTTCATGGCAGACATACCAATTTTGGTGGTCAGCTCGCCCCATTCCTTGTTCATCGCCGCCAGCGGCTCGATGAATTCCTTCAGCTGCTCGTCTTCCGCGTTTTCCTTGCAGAACAGATGCACCTGCTTGGTGAAGCCTTTCAGGGATTCGCCCTGGGTCATCAGAACCTTGCGGCCCAACAGATCCAGCGCCTGAATACCGGTGGTGCCTTCATAGATCATGCCGATACGGGCGTCACGAACGTTCTGCTCCATGCCCCACTCGGAGATAAAGCCGTGACCACCAAAGACCTGCATACCAAGGTTCGCTGCCTCGTAACCGATTTCGGTGAGGAACGCCTTGGCAATCGGTGTCAGGAAGCCCAGCGCCTCATCGGCCGCCTTGCGCTCTTCTTCGGTCTTGCCGCTGTGAACAACGTCTGCCTGCTGCGCAGTCAGGTAAATCAGGGCACGGGCGCCTTCTGCAACCGCCTTCTGTGTCAGCAGCATCCGACGAACGTCCGGGTGAACAATGATCGGATCGGCAATACCTTCCGGATTCTTCGGACCGCTCAGTGAACGCATTGCCAGACGCTCCTTGGCGTAGGCAAGTGAACCCTGGAAGCCCAGCTCGGCGGCACCCAGCCCCTGGATGGCGGTACCGATACGGGCCACGTTCATGAAGGTGAACATGCAGTTCAGGCCTTTGTTCTCCGGCCCGATCAGCCAGCCCTTGGCGCCGTCGAAGTTCATCACGCAAGTGGCGTTGCCGTGGATACCCATCTTGTGCTCAATGGAACCGCAGGAAACGGCGTTGCGCTCACCGGCCGAGCCATCTTCGTTCGGCAGGCACTTTGGCACGATGAACAGGGAGATACCCTTGGTGCCTTCCGGTGCACCCGGCAGACGTGCCAGGACGATATGGACGATGTTCTCGGCCATGTCGTGCTCACCGGCAGAAATAAAGATCTTGGTGCCGGTGATAGCGTAAGTGCCATCGGCATTCGGCTCCGCCTTGGTGCGAAGGGTGCCGAGATCAGAACCGCAGTGCGGCTCGGTCAGACACATCGTACCAGTCCACTCGCCGCTGATCAGCTTGGTGAGGTAAGTCTGCTTCTGCTCTTCGGTGCCATGCTCTTCAATGGTGTTGGTTGCACCGTGGCTCAGGCCCGGGTACATGCCAAAGGACCAGTTGGCGGTGCCCACCATTTCACTCATGACCAGACCGAGAGAGTGCGGCAGTCCCTGGCCACCGTAGTTGGGATCGGCGGTCATGGACGGCCAGCCGCCTTCCACATACTGCTGGTAAGCTTCTTTGAAGCCAGTCGGTGTCTTCACACCGTCTTCGCTCCAGATACAGCCTTCCTTGTCACCCACCTGGTTCAGCGGAGACAGAACCTGCTCACAGAACTTGGCACCTTCCCCGATAATGGCATCCACCATATCCGGAGTAGCGTCTTCGGCACCTTCCAGGTTGGCGTAGTGCTGCTCGCTGTTCAGCAGCTCGGTCATTACGAATTTGATGTCACGCAGGGGCGCTTTGTACTCAGGCATGGAATCCACCTCGGTTCTCGGGCTCAGCTGAATCAGGTTTGACAGCTTCTGGCCTTGGGTTTGCTCAGACACCGCAACGCGATGCGCTGCAGCCTTAATTAAACACTTGTTTGAAACATACGTTTACAGGCACAGAATTGTCAATAGCCGGATGCAAAATTTGTGTTGCGAACTGTCACCGGATCACGCGCCACAGCAGCGCATGGAGCCGGATCGCACCTTAAGTGCCGGATATCTATGAAAGGACCTGGATGTTGGAAATTAAACGGTCAGGCAGACACCGGTTGGAAAGAAGAAACGCGGTTTTCGTCACCACTCTGATCAGACTCTCCCATGGCGGAGACCTCACGATAAGCATCGCTCGCGGTTCTTGACGAAGCGCCCGTTTCGGCGGCCAGCTCCGACTGGGCCTGGAGCATGATCTGCATCGCCTGGGCAGCCACCGCTCGATCCTGGCCGGACGGCTCCGCCGGCGCCATGGCCGCCGCCCGGACAATTCGCATTTTCTCGATAGTGGCCTGGGGATCACCCTGCACCGGGGACAGATCAATGGAGACTTCACCTCCCACCGCATACTGGGCACCGTCCGGCCCCCGCTGGTAGGTGAACGACATGGCGCCGGCGTACTGGCCGCCAACCGCCTGGTGCGCGGCTTCGTGGGCACGAACTTCACGATCCCGCGCTTTCAGCTCGGTCAGTTGTTTCAGCTCTTGCTCTTTGAGTCCCTGAGGATTGTCGGATTCCCCGCTCCGGGGCCCGGAGTCGGGATTTTCCCGCGCAGATTCGGCTTTGCCTGCAGCCTCAGTAGATCTGGCGCCGGCGGTCGGCGCCTCCGGCTTTGCCGATACTGGGCCCGTGGCCTGGACTCGCGGAGAAACCTGACCCTGAAACGAGGCCGCTGGGATAGGTGGGGGAACAGGGGGGAGAGATGAAAGCACGAGCCAGGCGCCCTTTCAGTAATCAGGCCATGATATCAAGCAGCGTTCCGAGTGTTTCGTCAGCGGTTTTCACCACTTGTGCGGACGCTTCGACACTTCGCTCGTAAATCTTGAGATCAACAATGGGTTCAACGAGGCTGCCCGCGCCTTCCGCGGTTCCCTGGGGACCATCAGTACCACCACGAGCAATCTTGCGGGCGGCATTTTCCATGCCCACCATGCCATCCTGGATGCCCTGAATCCCAACTGCGAGAGTGTTACTGATCATAACTGCGCTGCCCGATGACCATAAATTGACTTCATTAAGCCACAAACCTGGTCAATTTTCAAACAGCCCATCGATATTCAGATAACCAGCCAGCATTTCAGGCCGCGCCTGCTCCAGCCACGGAAGAATACCCAGACAGGGCGCTCCCATGTGGTTAACCAGATAGTTCAGGGTGTCCTGTTCGCAACTCATGGGCTCAGGCTCGGTGCGATTGGCAACCCACCCTGCCACTCTGAGACCGTCACTTCTGATGGCCTCTGCCGTAAGAAGCGCATGATTAATACAGCCAAGGCGCAGTGAAACCACGAGAATGACCGGCATGGACAGCTGGCGCGGAAACTCTGAATAGGTTTCCCGATCGTTAAGCGGGACCCGCCAGCCGCCGGCACCCTCAACCAGCAGAAGGTCCGCCGGACGAATCTGCAATCCGCGGCAGAATCCAACCAGACGATCAGACGTAATGTGTCGCCCAGCCTGCTCAGCCGCAACATGCGGTGCAATGGCAGGCTCCAGCGCCACCGGGTTGATCAACTCGTAGGCCAGTGGCTCAGTAATGGCGTTCTGCAGAATAAGGGCATCTTCGTTGCGAAGGCCTTCCGGCGTCCGATCGCAACCCGAGGCGATGGGCTTCATCGCCAGGGTGTGCTTACCCATGGCCTTTGCCGCCTGAAGAATGGCTGCGGATACCAGGGTTTTCCCAACCCCGGTGTCGGTGCCCGTTACGAAAAAGGATTGCTTGGCCATGTGTATTTCCAGTTAACGACTCTTACGGTTTCTGCCAGTAAACCCAGGCAGCCTCATAGCTTGCCATGATAGTGCCATCCGGCTCTTTGGGGTACTGCCTGCACATTTCCCGCATCCGCCCCGGTGCCGTGGCCGCTCGTCGCCGGCCAGCGCCGCGGAAGCCCGCGCCAAGATGGCGAAGCTCACCCGCCAGGGCCATCGGCGATTCGTAGGGTAAGCTGATAGTGCGCTCTTCAACAACGGCATCCGGTAACTCGGCCCGCACCTTGGCCTGCAAGGCAAGGTCAGTCTCGAAGCGATTTACGTGCTGATGGCCAGGATCCGCCGCCTGCCAGGCCGATTTCAACTCACGGAGCGTACCGTCAAGGAGTGTGGAGACCATCAGATTCCCACCTGGCCGCAGGATCCGCCGGCATTCCCGAAGCACGGCGCCGGGGTCATCACACCACTGAATCATGAGATTGCTGAAAATCACATCGACACTGCTATCCGGCAAAGGCAGGTGTTCGGCATCGCCCACGATCCAGCTGATTCCCGCAGGCCCATTCTTGCGAGCCTGTTCCAACATGCCAGGCGACAGATCAACCCCACTCAACGATTCAATCTGCCCGAAATCCGCAAACTTTCGGGTAAACCAACCTGTGCCACACCCCAGGTCCAGCAATGTTAGATCATGATCCTGACTTTCCCGGAACTCAAACTTCTGCAGCATGGTATTGCCCATGAAGCGCTGCAGTCTTGAGGCATTTTCATAGGTGCCACTGGCAATGCCAAAGCCCCGGGCAATATCAGACTTGCGAGTGTCGGAAATGCCCCGGGCTATCTGGTCGGTAGAGATGCTCATAACGCCCATGACAACGCCTTTTGAGTGGCAAAAAACGCCTGTATCGCCTCCCAGCAATCCGAAGCCGAGCAGCCGCCCGGCCAGTGCGCCATACCCGGTACGAGCGCATGACCGCTTGACGTCGGGACAGCGAGATCATCCGCCCACGACCTGACCACAATATCGTTCTCACCCATCACATGAAGAGCCGGTGTGGCGAGTGAACGCCATAACGCCCTCTGATCTCCGCTTTCCAGCCAGGCAAGACTCGTGACGAGGTGTTCATGCGAGACCAGAGTGCCTTTCTCAAGCCACGTCTTGAGCCTCTGGCGCTCCTGTTTTTCGTCCGCAGAACCGTTGATCATCAACAACAGAAAATGCAGCCAGTAGCGCTGTGGGTCACGGCGGATACCACGGGCAAACGCCCGAAAGTCGCTTTCCGCCATACCATTGAGCCAGCGTTCGTCGGCCACGAACTTCGGAAAACCACCGAGGGTAATAACACAGGACACTGCACCGGTCTCACGCCCGGCGGCCTCCATCACAACCTGACTGCCCAGGGACCAGCCCATCCAAACTGACGGCTCCGGATAAAGTGACAACAGCTCGTCCGTCACCTCCGAGAGCGACTGGCAGCGGCTCAGCAGCTCATCGTCCAGAGACACGGGAACCACCTCCCCCGGCCAATAGCCATAGAGCCCAGATAACATCTCTGCACGAACGCCCCAGCCAGCAACCACCACCAGACGCGGACAGACCCTGCAGGAACTCATACCGCCATGTCCGCTTTTTGAACCAGATGCCGGCAGTCTGACAGCGCGGTCAACAGACAATCCAGGTTCGCCTGGGAATGAGCGGCACTGAATGTAACCCGCAATCGCGCCTCCCCCGCGGGAACCGTCGGCGGGCGAATGGCCGAGACCAGCAAGCCGCGCTCCTCCAATGCCTGACTGAGCGCCAGCGCGTCGTGATTGTCGCCAACCATGATCGGCTGGATCGGAGTATGTGAAGGCATCAATTCATACCCCATGGCCGAGGCCTCCCGACGAAACCGCGAAACCAGACCCAATACATGCTCGCGGCGCCCCTGATCCCGTTCAATAAGATCCAGACTCGAAATGGTTGCCATGGCAAGAGCCGGCGGCATCGCCGTCGTATAGATATAGGTTCTGGCTTTCTGAACCAGATAATCCATCAGCAGCGATGGCCCGGCCACGAATGCGCCACTGGTTCCGACCCCCTTGCCCAGGGTGCCGATCAACACGGGGACATCCTCTTCGGACAACCCCGCTTCAGCGACGCTGCCCCGCCCTTCAGGTCCGAGTACGCCAATTCCGTGAGCATCATCAACCACCAGTAACGCATCGTGGAACCGGCAGACCCGGGCCAGCTCCGCCAGGGGCGCAATATCGCCGTCCATGCTGAAGACCCCGTCGGTCACCACCAACTTGTGCCCGGACGTCTCCGCCAGCATCGCCTCCAGCGCCGCGACATCGCCATGGGCATAACGGCGAACCCTGGCCCGGCTCAGGATACAGCCGTCGATGATGGATGCATGATTCAGGCGATCCGAAAAAATCGTATCGCCCCGCCCGGCCAGTGCCGAAATAACGCCCATATTCGCCATGTAGCCAGTGGAGAAAAACAGCGCCGAACTGCGTCCGGTAAACTCCGCCAGACGAAGCTCCAACTGGTGATGGGCATCATGGTGACCACAAATCAGATGGGAAGCCGCGCCCCCAAGGCCTGTTTTGGAAAGCGCATCACGGAGGGCCTCGATATTGGCAGGGTTATTGGCAAGACCAAGGTAATCATTACTGCAGAACGACAACAAAGGTTTGCCGTCAGCAATGAGAGAGGGCCTCTGAGGACCGGCTACATGCCGACGCGTCCGATACAGACCGGCCTGTTTCCGCTCTTCGAGTTCAAGGGCAAAATCCCGCACGATAGCACCTGGAGGTTAACTCAACGATCCGGGCAACGAGCGGGTGAGCTCGCTGCCTCCCAAGATCAAATACTCAGGCAGACTCCCGCGTAGCGTCGTAGAACATGTGACGGGTCGCCTCATACTCCACGGCCTCGGCAATCGCCTCCTCTTCCTGCTCCTCCGACGCACACTGCTCCCGCTGCTCTGGGCGAATACCGAGGCGTTTGAACAACAGCATATCGGCATCGGCCTCCGGATTGGCGGTGGTCAGGAGCTTTTCGCCGTAGAAGATCGAGTTGGCACCAGCCATGAAACACAGAGCCTGCATCTGCTCATTCATGTTTTCACGCCCAGCTGACAGGCGAACGTGGGAAGCCGGCATCAAGATCCGCGCCACCGCAATAATCCGGATGAACTCGAACGGATCCAGGTCCTCGACGTCCTCCAGAGGCGTGCCTTTCACCTTCACCAGCATATTCACAGGCACACTTTCCGGATGATGGGGCAGGTTCGCGAGCTGAACCAGCAGTCCGACCCGGTCATCCTCGTCTTCGCCCATACCCATAATGCCACCGCAACAAACCTTCATTCCGGCCTTGCGAACATTGTCGAGAGTGTCCAGTCGATCCTGGTAGGTTCGAGTGGTGATGATGTGGCTGTAGTACTTCTCAGAGGTATCCAGGTTATGGTTGTAGTAATCCAACCCGGCATCGGCCAGTTCTGCCGCCTGCTCCTCTTTGAGCATGCCAAGGGTCATGCAGGTCTCAAGCCCCAGGGACTTCACCTGTTTGACCATGTCCAGAACATAAGGCATGTCCTTCTTCGAAGGACTGCGCCAGGCGGCGCCCATGCAAAACCGGGAAGCCCCCTTTTCTTTCGCGGCCCTGGCCTCAGCCACAACTTTTTCGATTTCCAGCAGCTTCTCTTTCTCAAGACCGGTGTTGTAATGACCGCTCTGGGGACAGTATTTGCAATCCTCCGGGCAGGCGCCGGTCTTGATCGACAGCAAGGTGCTTACCTGAACCTCGTTAGGATCAAAATACTGGCGATGCACACTCTGGGCACGGAACAGTAGATCGTTAAAAGGGAGTTCGAAAAGCTCGCGAGCTTCCTGCAGTGTCCAGTCGTGGCGGAGTTCTGTAGCGGTCATGTAAAAGTCCTGTTAACCTTTCCCGGTCTCTGGGTTTACGGATGAATCAGATGATAAAGGGACTGAACTGGCTGTCAACCTTCGTGGACAAAAAGGTTAACAGCATCAGGCACGGCGGACTGTGTGTCGCCTGCCTTTCCTCACAGGCATTCAACGGCTTATGCCAGCCTTGCCGGGGCGACCTACCAGTGAACCGCTGGCACTGTCGCTGCTGCGCCCTGCCCCTGGCTTTTCCCTCCTCGGAGCTGCTCTGCGGTGACTGTATGAAACACCCGCCGGCTTTCGATAGCTCTTTTATTCCCTGGCGCTACCAGTACCCACTCGACGGCATGATTGGCCGATACAAGTATCGGGGCCAGCGCAAGTTCGGAAGACCATTGATGGCGGATTTTGCTGACTTGGTGCAGAAGGCTCGGCTCGATGGTGCTATCGCAATGCCAGAAGTACTGGTACCCGCGCCAATGGATGCGCGGCGACGCCGGCAACGCGGGTTCAATCAGGCCCAGGACATTGCCGAGACGATTGCCAGCGCCCTGGATCTCCCGGTCGACAACGGACTTGTCAGAAGGGTTCGCCGTGTCCGGTCTCAACGGGAGTTGAACCGGGAGGCCCGACTGGCGAATCTTCGCGGGGTATTTGAGGTCATCCCGCCAGTGCCAGAGCGAATAGCGATTGTCGATGATGTGGTGACCACCGGCGCGACCGTCAGGGTTTTATCATCAGCACTTCGGGAGGCCGGGGCCCGGAACATTCAGGTTTGGGCACTAGCCCGGACGCCAGGTTAAGACAGCAAAGCTTTTACACGCTCAGCAATTGCCAGGCAGGATGTTAAACCCGGCGATTCGATACCGAACAGATTAACCAGTCCCGGCATACCGTGCGTCTCTGGACCATCAATCCGGAAATCCGCGAAGCCACCATCGGGGCCTATCAGCTTCGGTCGGATGCCGGCATAGGCGGGCTGAAGTCGGGTCGGGTCGAGTCCTGGCCACCATTGGCGGATGCCTCTGGCGAAGCCTTCCTGGCGGCTGGGTTCCACGGTGTAGTCTTCCTTTTCGATCCACTCTACATCCGGACCGAAACGGGCCTGGCCAGCGAGATCGAGAGTCAGGTGGATACCCAGGCCCCCGGGTTCAGGAACCGGATAGATCAGGGTTCTGAAAGGTGTTCGTCCGCTGTAGCTGAAGTAGACGCCCCTCGCGAACCATTGCCGGGGAATGCAGTCGTCGGGCAGACCTGCCCAGTTTTTTGCCAGCGGGACGGCGCCGAGCCCGGCGGCGTTAATGACATTTTTCGCTTCCAGAATTAGCGGGGTTTCGCCTGCCACGTTTAGACGGTGCCGCTGGCTATCCGATTCAGCAGCCGCTACCGGTGAGCGTAGAGCGAGCTGGCCGCCGGCATCATGGAGCTCGCCAAGCAAGGAGAGCATCAGCCCGTGGCTGTCGACAATACCGGTTTCGGGGGACCAGAGCCCCGAGCTGGCGCAAATACCCGGAGCGCCTCGGGCGACTCTTTCGCCATCATACAGCTCAAGTTCAACACCGTTGCTGGCTGCCGCAGCCTGAATATCAAAGAGCTTGTCATTCTGTGCCTCGTCGACGGCAACAATCCACTTACCGCATTTACGGTGTCCAACCTTGTGCGTCAGGCAATAGTCGTAAAGCTGCCGTCGACCCTCAACACACAACTCCGCCTTCAGTGATCCTTGCGGATAATAAATGCCGGCATGAATGACTTCGCTGTTTCGTGAGGAGATGCCCTCACCAAACCGGTCTGAGCTTTCCAGAACGATGACCTCATGCCCGGCTCTAGCCAGAGCGCGGGCAATAGCCAGCCCAATGACACCGGCGCCGATAACAACGGTTTGGATTTCCAGCACTTCTGTCGACACTTATGGTTGGCCCTGCTCCACTGACAAGAGGTTGAGCATATCCTATACCGCCAGCCCGGCGAAAACGGGCGCCGGCGGGCTCAATACATTACTCAAGAGCCCATACCGGTTATACTTGGCTCCGGAAAGTAGTGCATGGAGCCCGGCTTATGATGTCTGACAGGAAGCAGTTTGTTCTGGTAATGGTGGTGGCGGCCCTCTTTGTCGGGTGGCTAGGCTGGCGGGGCTTTGAAGTAATCAGCCTGAACGAGCGGCTGAAAGCGGATGAGGTGGTTGCCAGCTACCCCTACAAGCACCGGGTACTGAGGGTGGAGGGCGACACGGCCATTATGAGCTCACTGCGGTCCCACACCACGTCCACCCACAAGGCGCTGAGTGCGGTATTTCCGAGTATGCGCAATCTTGGGGACAGTCATCGCGACTGGCAGCGGGCAGAACGCGAGCTTGCACAGGTTCAGGCCCGTGCCGGAGACGTTATTCTTGGGGCTTCTGGCATCAGCCGTATCCGCTGGGAGCTGGACGAAAACTGGTACCATCTGCAAACCATGAAATCCAAATACGACACAAGGCTCTGAAACGCCCTTTATGACCCATGACCCCTCACTTGCGGCATCCACCCACCCCTACGATTCCCTGACGCCGGATATCATTCTGGATGCGATGGAAGAGGCAGGGTTTGCGGTAAGTGGCCGGCTGTTCGCGTTGAACAGCTATGAAAACCGGGTCTATCAGGTAGGCCTGGATGAAGGCGCCCCGGTAATTACCAAGTTCTATCGGCCGGGCCGATGGAGCGAAGCGGAAATCCGCGAGGAACATACATTCACCCTGGAGCTCCTGGAAGCCGACATTCCGGTTGTAGCACCTATGAAGCTGGCGACCGGGGACACGCTCGGGCGCCATGGTGAGTTCCTGTTTGCGGTATTTCCGCAGCGTGGCGGGCAAGCACCAGACACCAGTGTTACCGATACCCTTTACCGGCTGGGGCAATGGCTGGGTCAGATCCACAATATTGGCGCCAAAAAACCGTTTGCCCATCGCTCGGGCATGGATTTGCTGGATGGCATCGAAGCCAGCAATCGGCTTTTGTTACGGGGAGACTGGATTCCGACGGATCTGAGGCCAGCCTGGGACAGCCTGATTCCTGACCTGCAAAGACTCTGTGCCGCTCGGGTTGACGAAGCCGGTCCGGTGGAAACCCTGCGACTTCATGGCGACTGCCATGCCGGCAATATTCTCTGCCGGGACGAACAGATGCTGTTCGTGGATCTCGACGATTGCCGCACCGGACCCGCGATCCAGGATATGTGGTTGCTGCTGAACGGAGACGACTTCGAGCGCGGCGCCCAGCTGGGAGAGTTGCTGGAGGGCTATGAAATGTTCCGTGATTTCAATCGCCGCGAGCGCCACCTGATTGAGCCGCTGCGCTGCTACCGGCAGATTGCCCATTGCGCGTGGCTGGCAAAGCGCTGGGACGACCCTGCATTTCCGCGCTTCTTTCCCTGGTTTGCCCAGCCACGGTTCTGGTCAGACCAGATTCTGTCGCTCCGGGAGCAGTTATCAGCCTTGCAGTCACCGGCCATCACGGTGCCGGGACAATACTGACCAACACTTTTAATTCGTTTGATTTGAGGTATGCATGAGCCAGAATGAGGCCCGTTACACCGTCCGTAGCCTGATCGTAACCGCTGTGGTTGCGGCTATTGGCACCGTTCTTGTATTGGAGATGAGCGGCAGGATCAACCACAGCGAGAACAAGGATCATATGCCTGTTGGCGATTTCCAGGCCATCCATGTAACCGAGGAGGATCCGTTTCGCATGTCGCCCAAAGCCTCGGAACTGCACGCCGTTTGCGAAAATGGTTACCTGGCAATTGCCGCCGATGTGGATCCCTCGTTTCGGGGAATCCTGGTGGACTATAAAAATCGCGGCGTACGCTGCTCAAGGCCCTCCCCA
This sequence comes from Marinobacter sp. L-13, assembly GCF_056857715.1. Classification (NCBI taxonomy): domain Bacteria; kingdom Pseudomonadati; phylum Pseudomonadota; class Gammaproteobacteria; order Pseudomonadales; family Marinobacteraceae; genus Marinobacter; species Marinobacter sp. L-13. The sequence continues at coordinate 86,697 of NZ_JBSXNQ010000044.1, read as the reverse complement.
ACCGGGCCTGCCGTTCTGCCCGCCCCCGAGACTCCGGACACCAATGAATAAATCCCGCAAGCCGTCGGAGGCACCCGAGCAGATCACGGACCGGCTGTTTGCCACAGAGCGCCGGCCGGAGGACTTCCGATTCGACGCATCGGTGGCAAGGGTGTTTCCGGACATGATCCGGCGCTCGGTGCCGGGCTACACCACCGTCATTCCGATGATCGAGGTTATCTCGGAGCAATATGCCCAGCCCGCCACCAACTGCTACGACCTGGGCTGCTCACTCGGCGCTTCCACGCTGGCAATGCGCCATGGTATCGCCCATGCGGACTGCAACCTGATCGGAGTGGATAACTCGAGCGCCATGATCGAACGCTGCGAGCATTACATTGCACTGGACGACAGTGCGCTCCCCGTTACCCTCAGGTGCGAGGATATTCTGGACACCGAGCTGAGTAATGCCTCGGTGACCACTCTGAATTTCACCTTGCAGTTTGTCGATCCGGAGAAGCGGGCCGGCCTGCTTGCGCGCATTGCTGATGCCACGCGTCCTGGCGGTGTCCTGATCCTGTCGGAGAAGGTTCGCTTTGAATCTGACGACGAGCAAGCCATTCAGACCCGACTGCATCACGAATTCAAGCGCGCCAACGGCTATTCGGATCTTGAAATAAGCCAGAAACGCACGGCGATCGAACAGGTGCTGATTCCCGAAACACTGGCTGCGCACAAGGCGCGCCTGTTGTCGGCAGGTTTCGATGACGTGGTGGTGTGGTATCAGTGCTTCAACTTTGTTTCCATGCTCGCCATAAAGGCCAACCAAACCACCGAATGACCATGGCAGACTTTGACTGGAAAGCCCGGTTCGGGCCTATCATCGATGAACTTGAGAAAGACGGCCTGGAGCACTGGGCGACGCAACTCCAACAGCAACTGACCCACCGCTTTGAGGACCGCCCCCACGGCGATCTCGATCGCTGGCAAGCTGCCCTTGACCAGCTACCCGGTCTGACTCAGGTAGACGCGCAACTGGACCAATCCGCGGTAACCCTGACCTCCAGGCAGCCCCTGACCGTGGCACAACGGGAGCAACTGGAACTCGGATTACGCGGCCTGATGCCCTGGCGCAAAGGCCCCTTCGACTTCTTCGGTACATACATCGATACCGAATGGCACTCTGACTGGAAGTGGGACCGCGTGTCGCCCTATCTTTCAGACCTTTCCGGTCGCCGCATACTGGATGTGGGTTGTGGCTCCGGGTATCACTGTTGGCGCATGCTGGGCGAGGGCGCGGGCCGGGTGATCGGCATCGACCCGGGGTTGCTGTTCCTGTTCCAGTTCTTCAGCGTCAAGGACTACCTCGGTGATGTCCCGATAGACCTGCTGCCCGTTCGGATGGAAGACCTCCCCGCCGACCTTGAAACCTTCGACACCACCTTTTCCATGGGGGTTCTCTATCATCGGCGCTCACCGCTCGATCATCTGCTTGAACTGAAGGGGACGCTTCGCAGGGACGGGGAACTGGTACTGGAAACACTTGTCGTTGAAGGCCCTGAGGGCTTCAGCCTGATGCCCGAGGATCGCTATGGGCAGATGCGGAACGTCTGGTTCCTCCCGTCCTGCGACACACTGCTGCGCTGGCTGGACCGCACCGGCTTCCGGAATGCCCGGGTGGTCGATGTCACCCCTACGACCACAGACGAACAGCGAAGCACCGACTGGATGCGTTTCAACTCCCTCCAGGATTTTCTGGATCCGAACGACCCCTCAAAAACCGTGGAAGGATACCCGGGGCCGTTGCGTGCTACCGTGATTGCCGAGAAGCCCTGAACACAAAAAAACCGCCGTGCCTTTTAAGCAGGGCGGTTTTTTTAACGTTGGCGATTACTCGCCGAACGGGTGACGCAATGTAATCGTCTCGATACGATCCGGACCAGTAGATATCACATCGATCGGCGCTTCGATCTGCTCTTCCAGGAAACGGATGTAGGCCTTGGCGTTCTCCGGCAACTGATCAACGCTGGTCAGGCCAACGGTGCTTTCGCTCCAGCCGGGCAGTTCCTCATAAACCGGCTCGATGTCCTTGTAGCTGTCGCAGCCGATGGGCGGCCGGAAAATCTCGCCGTTAGGCGTCTTGTAGCCTACGCAAACCTTCACGGTTTCCAGTCCGTCCAGCACGTCCAGCTTGGTCAGACAGATACCGGACACACTGTTGATCTGGATGGCGTGGCGCAGAGCCACCGCATCGAACCAGCCACAACGGCGGGCGCGCCCGGTTGTAGTGCCGACTTCGTTGCCCTTCACCGCCAGGTGGTTGCCCATATCGTCGAACAGTTCGGTCGGGAACGGTCCGGAGCCTACACGGGTGGTATACGCCTTGGTGATTCCCAGCACATAGTCGAGGAACAGCGGGCCGAAGCCGGAACCGGTGGCCGTGCCGCCAGCGGTGGTGTTGGAAGAAGTCACATACGGATAGGTGCCAAGATCGATATCCAGGAGCGAGCCCTGGGCACCCTCGAACAGGATATTCTCTCCACGCTTACGGAAATCATGCAGCATGTCAGTCACGTCTGCCGCCATGGGCAAAATTTCCTCGCCCATCTGCTTCAGCTCTTCCAGTGCGGCATCAATGTCCTCAGCCTCTTCCTTGAAGTACTCGGTCAGGATGAAGTTGTGGTATGACATGATCTCCCGGAGCTTCATTTCGAAGTCGGCGGGATTGCACAGATCGCCCAGGCGCAGGCCACGACGGGAAACCTTGTCTTCATAGGCCGGGCCAATACCGCGACCGGTTGTGCCGATCTTGTCGACACCACGAGCCCTTTCACGGGCCTGATCAATTCGAACATGAGTACGCAGAATGATCGGGCACGCCAGACTGATGCGGAGGCGATCGCGAACCGCCACGTCATTGGCTTCCAGCTCGCGCACTTCTTTCAGCAGAGCCTCGGGCGACAGGACAACACCGTTGCCGATGAGGCAATAGACGTGTTGCCGCAGAATGCCGGAAGGAATCAGGTGAAGCGCTGTTTTCTTGCCGTCAATTACCAGGGTATGACCGGCATTGTGCCCGCCCTGGAAGCGGACAACCGCTGCAACCTTGTCGGTCAGCAGGTCAACAATCTTACCCTTGCCTTCATCACCCCACTGGGTGCCCAGCACAACAACATTTTTACCCATGATTCTCTCTCAATGCGGCTGCCCCGCAGGACAGGCGTTTCGCAAGTTTACCTGTAAATGAATTCACCGAGGCCCCGGGGGCATCAGCCCAGCTTCTGCACAACCCATTGGCCACTCTGTTTGACCAGCTCACGGTCACAGCCTCTGGCGGCAGGGTTAACGCCCTCGTCTTCGGGAAGTGCACGAACAACGGTTTCCGTCATTCTCAGACCGGAGATCACGCCTTCCAGGGCGGGGTCGTCATCCGCCGGCGCCCAGACAGCGCCGGCACTGCGAGTCACGCGCTCGCCAAGAGAGACGAGCGAGCGAATATCAAGACTGAACCCCGTTGCCGGGCGGGCGCGGCCAAAGTCACTTCCAATCGCATCATAACGGCCACCCTTGGCCACGGAATCGCCGTGGCCCGGCACGTAGGCTGCAAACACCAGGCCCGTGTGGTAGTTGTAGCCACGAAGCTCACAGAAATCGAATCCGAAGCTGATATCCGGGTAATCCCTTCCCAGCATTTCAGACACACGCCCAAGCTGGTCGAGTGCCGCGTCCAGGCTGTCAGAGGCACCCTGCAGGATCCGACGGGCCTCGTTCAAGGCTTCCGGGCCACCACTGACCCGGGCAAGCTCACGCAAACGAGCACCCGCAGAGCCTGGAGGGCATTGACCCAACAGTTGATCAAGCTCCGGCACCGATTTGCGGGCCATGGCGTCAAAAATGGCGCTCTCCGTATCCCGATCAAAATCCGCCTCGCCGATCAGACTCTCATAGATGGCAACATGAGCCAGATCCAGATGGATACGGGGCAAGCCGGCAACCCTGAGGGTTTCCAGCATCAGGCTGATCACTTCCATATCCGCTGCTTCGGAGCCACTGCCAAACAGTTCGCAGCCGGCCTGAATCGGTGTTCGACCTGTCAGCATGTGCCTTGGGCGGGTGTGGAGTACGTGCCCTGCATAGCAAAGACGGGTGATCCCTTCCTGGCCCAGGGTATGGGCATCAATGCGCGCCGCCTGAGGCGTCATATCGGCGCGAACACCCATCATCCGCCCGGTCAACTGATCGGTGAGCTTGAAGGTCTGAAGCTCCAGATCGTTTCCGGTTCCGGTAAACAGGGATTCGAGATATTCAATGAGCGGTGGGATTACCAGCTGGTAGCCCCAGCGCTGGCAGGTATCCATTACATCCCGACGCAGGGATTCGATCCGTCCGGCCAGCGGGGGAAGAATATCCTCTACCCCGTCTGGCAGTAACCAGCGATCAGATACTGTCATGAGATTCCGTTGTCCGTTATATCCGCACCGGCACAGTCGGCTGGGGGATCACACAGGATTTAAGGCGGCACTCGGCAAAAGCCCTACACAAAACCGGCAGAATTTTACACGGTTGCCGGGCACAAAAAAACCGGAATACAGAGGTATTCCGGTTTTTGGTCTGAACGTGCAGGGTTAACGGGCACCCTGCGGATCGTTCAGGAACTTCATGAACGCGCTGTTGGAATCAATCACCATGATGTCATCCTTGCTCATGAAGGTATTGCGATAAGCCTGCAGGCTTCGGTAGAAGCTGTAGAATTCCGCGTCGGAGCCGTAGGCATCGGCGTAGATTCTGGCCGCTTGACCGTCACCTTCACCCCGGGTTTCTTCTGACTGAGCGAAGGCTTCCGCGAGAATAACGGTTCTCTGACGATCCGCATCGGCGCGAATACCTTCGGCCAACTCCCGACCCCGCGAACGGAATTCCTGAGCCAGTTTCTCACGCTCGGTCGCCATCCGACGGTAGACGTTTTCGCTCACCTGACCCGGGAATTCGATAGCCTTTACACGAATGTCGAGAACCTCGATACCGAATTCGTTCTGGGCAGTCTGGTTTACGCGATCCCGCAGCGTGTGCATCAGCTCATCCCGCTGGCCCGAGACCACTTCGACCATGGTCCGGATACCAAACTCGTCCCGCAGGCCGTTATCAACACGGGAGGACAACAGGGACTGAGCGCGGAACTCGTCACCGCCGGTCGCTCGATAGAACTGGTCCACATCACGGATCTTCCAGGCAATATACGAATCCACATCCAGCGGTTTCTTCTCCACGGTCAGATACTGCCGCGAGGGCAGATCCATGGTGAGAACCCGGATGTCGAATTCACGAACCTGGTCGATGACCGGAACCTTGAAATGGATACCGGCCTGGATATCGGTCTCTACCAGCTCACCGAACCGGAGCAGAACACCCCGATGGGTTTCCGGAATGATGTACACACTGGACAGTACCAGCAGGACAACGATCAGGGCGCCTGCAAGGCCCACTACACCTTTAGGTCCCATAATTATCTGCTCCTCCGAACGGTAGTATCCTGCCTGCTTCGCAGTTCCTGAAGAACCTGATCAGTCAGGGTCTGGATGTCCACGTTGCCCTGGTTGTTGCCGGAGGATGATCCACCGGTACGGGGCAGCGAGCCCTGGGTCAGTCGATCAAGCGGCAGGTACATCATGTTGCCACTGCTCTCCGTATCAACCAGGATCTTGCTGCTGTTAGCAAGGACTTCTTCGACCGTCTGTAAGTACAAACGTTCGCGAGTGACTGTCGGAGACATCTGATAGACGGCCAGTAGCTCAAGGAAACGCGAGGTCTCACCACGGGCCCGCTCGATCACCTCTTCCTTGTAGGCGTTGGCTTCTTCGATCATGCGCTGGGCCTCACCACGAGCCTCCGGAACGATCCGGTTGCGGTAGGTTTCAGCTTCTTCCTTCACCCGCTGCTCGTCCTCACGGGCCCTCTGGACTTCACGGAAGGCATCCTGGACCGCTGGTGGTGGCTGGGTGCTTTCAACGTTAACCCGCACCAACTCCAGACCAGTGCCGTATTCCCGCAGGAACATCTGGAGCCTTTGCTCGACCCGCACGGCCAGTTCTGCACGACCTTCGGTCAGTACGTCGTCGAGTGTCGAGCTACCGACCTCGTGACGGATCGCACTATCCGTTGCAAAGGCCAGCGCCTGGTTGGAGTCACGCACATTCAGCACGTAGGCTTCTGCGTCGCCAACGCGGTACTGCACCTGGAGGTCAACCGTTACCAGGTTTTCGTCCTGGGTCAGCATCTGGCCACTGGACTCAGCGGTACGCACGTTAGTCACGCGGACCTTGGTGACGCTATCGATCAGTGGCACCTTGAATCTCAGGCCAGGATTCTCGGTCTGGTGGTATTCACCGAAACGGAGAACCACCGCCCGCTCCTGTTCGTCCACGGTATAGAAGGACTGGAAGATGACATAGCCGACCACCAGTATGGCTGCCAGTGCGAGAATCGCACCAAAACCACCGGCGCTGCCGCCGCTACTGCCACCGCTGCCGCCGGACTTGCCACCCTTGCCGCCCAGCATCTTGTTGAGCTTGTCGAGACCTTTTTTCAGCGCCTCATCGAGGTCTGGCGGCCCCTGATCATTGCCGCGTCGACCACCACCGGTACCCCAGGGGTCATTGTCGTTACGGTTTCCACCCGGTTCGTTCCAGGCCATAGTGCTCTCCGTTACTGACTTATAAATAGAATGACTGCAAATACTAGGGATTTATCTCCGCCCCGGCAATAGCCGCTGCGGTTTCAGGCGTGACCCACGTCCAGCCTGACTGACTTTTCATTCACACCGGCGCGGCTCAGCAGCTGATGCCAATCCCGGTTCTGCAGGCGCACCTCAACCACCGTGTCGCCGGTATCCCGGTATTCCTCGCTGATCACCGATCCTGCCTCATGCAAAAGTGCACGCAGTTTGCCATCCGCGGGACCCAGCAGGACAAAGTGGTGAACGACGTCTTCGGCCACACGCTCCACGATCGCATCGAACAAGCCGTCCAGGCCTTCGCCAGTAACCGCGGAAACCCACGCTCTCACCGGGATACCCTCTTCGTTGCGCTCAACCCGAGGCGTGAAATTTTCAAGCAGATCAATCTTGTTGAACACCTGCAGCATGGGAATGTCGTCCGCCCCGATCTCCGCAAGCACTTCCTCAACCTGCTCAATGTTCTCCTCGCGGCGCGGGTCATGGCTGTCGATGATGTGAAGCAGCAGCGTCGCCTGCGTTGTTTCCTCAAGCGTCGCCCGGAACGCCTCAACCAGCTTGTGCGGCAGATGCCGGATGAAGCCCACGGTGTCCGCCATTACGACCGGCCCGACATCCGGAAGTTCCAGCCGCCGCAACGTCGGATCCAGCGTGGCGAACAGCTGGTCTGCAGCATATACGGAGGAAGTGGTAATACGGTTGAATAAAGTGGATTTACCGGCGTTGGTATATCCAACCAGCGATACGGTGGGGATGTCAGCCCGCTGACGGGCCCTGCGGCCCTGGTTGCGCTGGCGACGAACCTTTTCCAGACGCTTGTGGATAGACTTGATGCGCTCCCGCAAGAGCCGGCGGTCGGTTTCCAGCTGGGTTTCACCAGGCCCGCGCAGCCCGATACCACCTTTCTGTCGCTCAAGGTGGGTCCAGCCCCGAACCAGTCGCGTGGACATATGCTCGAGCTGCGCCAACTCTACCTGAAGCTTACCTTCGTGAGTCCGTGCCCGCTGAGCGAAGATATCAAGAATCACACCGGTGCGGTCCAGCACACGGCACTTGAGCTCGTGCTCAATGTTGCGCTCCTGGCGTGGGCTCAGGGCATGGTTGAACAACACCACATCCGCTTCGTTCGCCGCTACTGCATCACGAATTTCTTCCAGCTTGCCCTCACCAACGAAAAATCTGGGGCTGGGCTGCTTGCGGGACCCGGTAACGGTTGAGACAGGCTCAACACCGGCAGAGGTGACCAGCTCCCGGAACTCACCGGGGTCTTCGGTACCATCGTGGGCAGTAAAATCGATGTGGACGAGGACCGCGCGCTCACCGACATCAGGACGTTCAAACAATTGGCATCAACTCCGGGGTAAACACATGATGAGGGTCATAAAAACAAACACCCGCAGCCACAAGACCCCTTGTCGGGATCCTCTGGAACGCGGGTGGCAAGATCGGGAAACGGATGGATCAGTCTTCAGACTCGCCCTCTCCTCCCGGAGCCTGCTGCGGAATGCGGACATTTCGGGCAGGAACCACAGTGGAAATAGCGTGCTTGTAGACCATCTGGCTGACAGTATTTTTCAGCAAAATCACGAACTGGTCGAAAGACTCAATCTGGCCCTGAAGCTTGATACCGTTGACCAGAAAGATGGAAACCGGAATGCGTTCCTTGCGCAATGCATTGAGGTAAGGGTCTTGTAACGAATGCCCTTTTGACATGTGTTTTCTCCTGTTTTTAGTAAATGCAGATCGTCATTTGTCAAAATTAAATGTGGTGCGAAGTCGGATTTTTTTCAAGGCTACCTCAGCGATATGTTTGTCGCCGCTGTCCAGCCAGTCCAAATCTGACCACTTGCGCAACCAGGTCAACTGCCGCTTCGCCAGTTGGCGTGTTGCTGCCACTCCCTTGCTGACAAATGTCTCGTAGTCGTCTTCCCCGGACAAATAGCTCCAGGCCTGGCGATATCCGACACAACGCATGGAAGGGAGATCAGGGTGCAGGTCGTCCCGGATCATCAGAGCCCGAACTTCATCAACGAACCCCGCCTCCAGCATTTTTAGAAACCGCAGGCGAATCCGCTCATGAAGCACCCGCCGCTCAGGCGGCGTCACGGCAAGTTGAATTACAGTATACGGAAGCAAAGATGTTTCGTCTGCCTGCCAGCGAGTGAAATAGGTGTAATCCTCAATGTCGCCGACCTGCGCCACTGCCGTCGTTTGCTCACAGCCACCCTGATCGGCTCGCCAGAACTCCGAAATCGGCTTGCCGGTAAGGCGCAATACCTCCAGGGCCCGCATCAGACGCTGCCGGTTGTTCGGATGGATCCGCTCGGCTGCCACCGGATCACTGGCCCGCAGCTCTTCATGCAAAGCCTCCCAACCCCGCTCCTCTGCCTCCTGCTCCAGCGCCCGTCGTACGTCGGGGCTGGCCGATGGCAGACCGGACATTCCATGCAGCAACGCTTTGAAATACATCATGGTGCCGCCGACTAGAAGCGGGATCCTGCCTGCGGCCGTTATTTCGGCCATGGCGGTCAGCGCGTCCCGACGGAAATCCGCAGCGGAGTATGTTTCCGCCGGATCGCAGATATCAATCAGCCTGTGGGGCGCCCGCGCGAGCTCTGCGGCCGTGGGTTTGGCCGTTCCGATATCCATACCCCGATAGATCATTGCGGAATCTACGCTGATGATGTCGCAAGGCAGGTGGTCGCAGAGCGCCATGGCCAGGTCTGTCTTTCCGGAAGCCGTGGGCCCCATCAGAAAGATGGCAGGAGGCAGTGACACCTCAGCGCCCCCGGAGAAACAGCTTGTCCAGCTCAGACATGGTCACCAGGGTCCATGTCGGCCGGCCATGGTTGCACTGGCCACTGCGCTCGGTCGCCTCCATGTCCCTGAGCAGCGAATTCATCTCCGGAATGGTCAACTGCCGGTTGGCACGCACTGAACCATGGCATGCCATGGTGCCGAGCAGCTCATGCGTCACCGCCTCGACACGATCACTCTGACCGTGCTCAATGAGATCCGCCAGAACGTCACGCACCAGCTGTTCTGTGTCAGCACCCCGCAGAAGCGCGGGCACCTGCCGCACAGCGAGGGTTTCCGGACCAATCCGCTCAATCTGGAGACCAAGCTTCTGCAGTTCTTCACCGTGACTCTCGGTCAGGGCGGCTTCTTTCTGGCTGACCGCCAGCGACAGCGGCACCAGCAACGGCTGGCTTTTAAGGTCCTGCTCGGCAAGCGCCCGCTTCATTCGCTCATAGGTAATGCGCTCGTGGGCCGCGTGCATGTCCACAACAATGAGCCCCGCACGACCCTGGGCAAGAATATAGATCCCGTGCAGCTGGGCGATGGCATATCCGAGCGGCGGCTCCTGGTCACTGTCTGCAGGCGGTGTTGGCATTGGTGTGGCGGCGCGATCGCTTACGGGCATAGCCTGCTGTCCGTCGCTTCCGCCACCGGCATTCAGGGACTGATAAAACGCCATCTGATCGCTGGCGCGCCACTCCTGTTGGGGCTGCGACTGTCCGCCAAAGCCGGCGCCTGAGCTGCCGGGGTAACCATAGCTGGATACCGATGGCTGGCCGTTCCAGCCCGCCTCTGCAGAGGCACCGGTGGACGGAACGGCTTCCTGACCCTGGGTGACTGCTTCGCGACCAAAGGACTGCGCCACCGCGCCGCGGAAATGATCGTCCGGCCGGACATCGGCCAGCGCCTTGTGCAGGGTTCTGAAGATGAAATCGTGAACCAGCCGACCATCCCGGAACCGGACCTCGTGCTTGGTCGGGTGGACGTTTACATCGACGGTGGCGGGGTCGACTTCCAGATACAATACAAACGCCGGGTGCCGGTTATTGTAGAGTACATCCCGATAGGCCTGGCGCACGGCATGAGCTATCAGGCGGTCACGAATAACGCGGCCGTTGACGAAAAAATACTGAAGATCGGCCTGGCTGCGCGAAAATGTGGGAAGAGCGACCCAACCCCAGAGGCGCAGCCCGGTGGCCTCCGCATCAATAACCACCGCGTTATCGATAAACTGCTGGCCGCACAGGGATCCAATCCGACGCTCGCGATCGAGGGCCGATTCCGCTGGCCTGAGGCTTTGAACGACACGCTGGTTATGGCGCAACGTGAAGCCAGCATCGAAACGGCTCAGCGCCTGGCGCCGCACACATTCTTCGACGTGATTGAATTCTGTCTTTTCAGTACGCAGGAATTTGCGGCGAGCCGGGGTGTTAAAAAACAGGTCGCGCACTTCAACGGTCGTTCCGACCGGATGCGCTGCAGGCGAAATTCTCGCGTCCATTTCCCGGCCCTCGACCTCGACCCGAGAGGCCGCTTCCTGCGACTCGGTCCTTGAGGTCAGGGTAAGACGGGAGACAGAGCTGATACTGGCAAGCGCTTCTCCCCGGAAACCCAGGGACGCCACGGCTTCCAGATCGTCCAGACTGGCAATCTTGCTGGTCGCATGGCGGCTTAGCGCCAGGGGAAGATCGTCTTCCTCAATACCACTGCCGTCATCCCGAACTCGAATCAGCTTGACGCCGCCCTGCTCCACCTCAACATCGACGCGGTTGGCGCCGGCATCCAGGGCATTTTCAACCAGTTCTTTGACGACAGACGCGGGGCGCTCAACCACCTCACCCGCGGCAATCTGGTTCGCGAGCCGCGGTGACAGCAATCGAATGGGGGGCATGTTACAGAAAAACCTCTTGATCAGGACGCGGGAATACGAATGGTTTGCCCTACCATAACACGGTCGTCCCGAAGGTCGTTAAACTGCATCAGCTCACTGACGGTCGTCTGATTTTTCCGGGCCACGCCGGATAGCGTGTCTCCACGCTGTATCCGATAGTGGCTGATGCTGTTTCCACCCTGGCGATTCTGTTTTTGCCACGCCAGCAGGGTTCCAGGCGGGGGCGTTTTCTGGAAGTAGTCATCTATGCCTTTCATGATGGCGCCGGCCAGCTTGTTGCGATACCACTCAGTGGCCAGGTTTTTCTCTTCCTGGGGATTCGATACGAAGCCTGCTTCCACGAGGATGGAGGGAATATCCGGTGATTTCAGAACCGCAAAAGCGGCCTGCTCAACGCCAGGCTTGTGCAACTTCGCCACGCCGCCCAATTTGCCCAGGACCGAACTGCCAACCCCCAGACTGGCGTTGATACTGGCCGTCATGGAGAGGTCCAGCAGAACACCGGCAAGCATGTCGTCACGGCCATCGAGGGACAGCCCGCCGGCACCACCGATCAGATCCGACCGGTTCTCACTATTGGCCAGCCAACGGGCGGTTTCACTGGTGGCGCCGCGTTGGGAAAGGGCAAAGACCGAGGCACCTTTGGGTTGTGGTGTACGGAAGGCGTCGGCATGGACCGAGACGAGCAGGTCAGCGTTGTATTTCCTGGCCAGAATCGTGCGATTGCGAAGGCCAATGTAGTAGTCCCCGGTTCTGGTCAGCTTGGCGGTATAACCCGGCCGATCATTGATGAGGTTGGCCAGGGTTTTCGCCATTTTCAGAACCACATCCTTTTCACGGGTTCCCCGCGGACCAATAGCACCCGGATCTTCCCCGCCGTGCCCGGCATCAATGACCACAATAACGTCCCGCTTTCCGGATGAATCCTGGGTCACGGTGGGCGTTGTCGCCTTTTCCAGCCGGCTACCGCTTTCATCAATCAGGTCGACCACCAGTCTGTGGCCGTACTGCTGATTCGGCTCGAGCTGAAAACTCCGCGGTTTGATGTCAGCCTTGAGATCCAGAACGACGCGCAAATCGGTGCCGTTTCTGGGGGCACTGCGGATTCGCCTGATCGGACTGCCGGAAAGGTCCAGACCGGAAAAATCGGTCTTCAGGTTGGCATTCTTGAGATCGATCACCAGCCGCGCCGGGCCGCTCAGGGAGAAAATGTTGTGCTCCACCTGCCCGCCAGTGTCCAGAACCAGCCGGGTATGATCGGGCGCGGGCCAGATACGGGCACTCTCAACCTGTGTCGCCGCCGAACCGTGAAACGCCAATGTCATAAGCAATAGCGCAATCGGCCAGACCAGTTGTTTACTCAGCTTTGCACAATTCATAAAGCTTACCTGCCAGTTTATTCCCGGTTCCGGGCTCACTATGACGCCGGACCAATCAACTCCAGTTCGTTCAGCACCCCGGCGCCCAGCTCTGAGCGGGCCCTGAGGACTACAGAGCGCCCCTCTCCCCGGGTTTCGAGATGAACCTCCAGGTCCGGCTCGGGCAATATGCCCTTGCCTCTCTCGGGCCACTCGATCAGGCACAGGTTTTCGGCGGAAAAATAATCGCGGATGCCCATGTATTCCAGTTCTTCGGCGTCGCCCAGGCGATAAAGATCAAAATGGTATGTCGGTGGATTCAGAGTCTCGTAGGGCTCTACCAGGGTATAGGTCGGGCTCTTTACGGCCCCCTCATGACCCAATCCGCGCATGACGCCCCGACTGATGGTGGTTTTACCCATGCCAAGCTCACCATCCAGATAAACAACCAGGCCATGGCCAGATTCCACGACGGTTCTGGCCAGCTCCCGACCGAGATGCTCGGTTTCGGCCTCGTTCTCCAGAAAAACCCGACGCTCGTTACCCATTATGCTCATAACGATTCAGCCCCCGGACTCCTTTCAGATTCCCGAAACACCAACGGCAGCGCATCGATGACATCGGTCGGTATCAGCCCGATAAACCCCGTGGTTCTCGCAGCACGGTCAGCCGCAGCAAGGTGCACGGATGCACCCAGCACGGCCGCTTTCTGTCCGTCGCCAATCTGAGCCAGAACAGCCGCAACAATACCTGAGAGCACATCTCCCATTCCGCCAGTCGCCATTCCGGGATTGCTGCCACTGATGATATCCAGGCCACCGTCCTCAGACGCGACAACGGTGCCGGCGCCTTTCAAAAGCACCGTGCCGCCGTACAGCGCCTGCAGATTTCTGGCGGCGGCCATCCTGTCTGCCTCAACCTCGGGCACCAGGCAATTCAGCAACCTGGCCGCCTCGCCCGGATGAGGAGTCAGGATGTGATTATCCGCCGGGATGGCTACCCGACCAGACAAAAGGTTCAGCGCATCCGCATCCAGCACCCGCGGCTTGCCGCTGGCAACCACCTGCTCGAGCATCTGCTGGCCCCAGGCGCTTCGCCCGATACCCGGGCCACACACGACAACCGAGGCAGCATCAAGCAACGTCGGCAACTCCGAGCCATGGATCAGGCCATGAACCATGACGGATGGACATCTTGCCAGGGCCGCTGTCACATGCTCGGGGCGGGTCGCCAACGACACGAGCCCGGCACCCGATCGCGCCGCAGCCTCTGCCGCCAGCAGACCGGCCCCACCGAATCCGCGATCACCCGCAACCACCAGCACATGCCCGAACCTTCCCTTGTGAGCGTTGGCAGGCCGGGGTGGTAGCCAGGGCATCACAGAACCCCAGTCACGACGGCGGGCGACGGGCTTCTGGCCGCTACCGGCGATACCCTCGTCGGTATCCAGAGATTCGAAAACCACCTCGCCGCACGCTGCTGCACCTTGCCCCGTGAACAAGCCAGCCTTGAGCCCGATAAAGGTCACTGTCCTGGCCGAATTAACCACATCCCCCTCGGCCGCTCCCGTGGTCGCATTAAGCCCGGAGGGCAGATCCACTGCAAGGACAGGCGCTAAAGCGCTGTTACACCGGCTTATCAGAGTCGCAAACGGTTCCCGGGGGGCACCGGACACGCCAGTACCGAGCATGGCATCAACAATCAGGCCCGCGCTGGCAAACAGATCGTCCAGCGATGACTCGCCGAGAGCCTCGAGGTCAAAAACATCTACACCGTCCGCCAGGGCCTTTTGCCAGGCTTTACGGGCGTCGCCGGACAATTTGCCGGTTGGCGCAACCGCGACACAGCTGACGTCCAGATCGTGCCTTTTCGCACTTGCCGCGACCAGGTAACCGTCACCACCGTTGTTACCCGCACCGCACAGGACCAGCACCGAGCCGCAGTTTGGCCAATGCCGTACCAGGCAGCGAAAAGCGGCGTGGGCGGCGGACTGCATCAGTTCAAAACCATCAACACCTTGCTGATCAATCACATAGCGATCGATCTGCCTCACCGCATCGGCGGAAAACAGTGCGTCTGGTAGACTGTGCCCAGCGGACGGCGGCATGAACCTTTGCTCCCGTTACAGAAACCGGTTTAAGAAAATTGGCCAGATACCTGTAAAGCATAGCAAAACAGTAGAAAAGGTCATAACTTAATCAGATTAAATATCCGTACACGGGTTCAGCACCGAATTCCAGCATCGGCAGTCACTATGAGCACCACAGCAACCTGTACCACGACACACCCGGAACTTGCGGATCTGCCGTCGCTCATCCGCCGGTGGGCAGCTGAATTCGGGTTTGCCGATGTGGGCATTACCAAGGCGGACACGGGCGAGCACGCCGACCATCTGAAGGACTGGCTTGCGGCAGGTTACCAGGGCGAGATGGATTACATGGCCCACCACGGTGACAAGCGCTATACGCCTGCCTCTCTGGCGCCGGGCACCACGCGGGTTATATCCGTGAGAATGGACTATTTGCCCTCACCAGACAGTCCGAAAGAAGCGCTTACTAACCGGGAGGGTGCTTATGTCACGCGTTATGCGCTGGGTCGGGATTACCATAAACTGATCCGTAAGCGTCTTGCACAGCTGGCAGCGAAGATTGATGAGGCCGTTAGCGGATACGATTACCGGGCTTTTGTAGACAGCGCTCCGGTGCTGGAACGCGCACTGGCGCAGAGAGCAGGCCTCGGCTGGATCGGCAAGAACAATATGCTGATTCACCCGAAGGCCGGCTCGTTCTTTTTCCTCGGGGAAATCTTCACCAGCGCCCCCCTGCCCATCGATGAACCCTTTGAAACGGATCATTGCGGCAGCTGTTCGGCCTGCCTCGACCTTTGCCCGACGGACGCCTTTGTTGGCTCGCACAAGCTTGATGCCCGACGTTGCATCAGCTATCTCACCATCGAGCTGAAAGGGAGTATCCCAGAGGAGCTGCGACCGCTAATGGGCAACCGGGTTTTCGGTTGCGATGACTGCCAGCTGGTGTGTCCATGGCAGAAGTTCAGCAAACCGACCAGCGAAAAGGACTTTCAACCGAGGCATGGGCTGGACAACAGCTCCCTGGCAGAGCTTTTTCTCTGGACCGAGGAGCAGTTCCTCAAACGCACCGAGGGCTCTGCGATTCGGCGCACAGGCTACGAGGGCTGGCTCCGCAACCTGGCGGTCGGGCTGGGCAATGCGCCGTCAACCATCCCGGTAATTGAGGCCCTGAAAAAACGCGCGGACCACCCTTCCGAGGTGGTCCGCGAGCACGTCCAGTGGGCTCTGAAGCGGCATGGCCTATAGCTTGAAGAACTGTTCCCGGTAATGACGCAGTTCGTTGATGGAGTCCCGGATGTCGTCGAGTGCAAGGTGGCTACCTTTCTTTTTTACGCCGGCGAGGACATCCGGGCGCCAGCGGCGAGCAAGTTCTTTCACTGTGGATACGTCGAGATTCCGGTAATGGAAGAAGTCTTCCAGTTCGGGCATGTATTTGACGAGGAACCGGCGATCCTGGCCAATGCTATTGCCGCACAGGGGTGACTGGCCCTTTTCTACGTGTTTTTTCAGGAATTCGATGGTCTGCTGTTCGGCTTGAGACTCGGAGATATCGCTTTCCTGAACGCGTTTGGTGAGTCCGCTTTCACCATGGGTACGGGTGCACCATTCGTCCATGGAGTCCAGAAAGGATTGTGGCTGATGGACGGCAATAACCGGTCCTTCCGCGACAATATTGAGTTCCGAATCGGTGATGATTGTGGCCATTTCGATGATCCGTTCTTTTTCCGGATCCAGGCCTGTCATTTCCAGATCGATCCATACGAGGCGATTGCTTTCTGCCATTTTGTTACCAGCCTTCTGAGTGCGGTGGTAGTGGTGCTGGGTCCGGCTTTCCGGAAACCGCTACGAGCACATCCATGTGCGCTTGGCGTCGGCCATCCATGGCCGCCGACATTTCCGGAAAGCCGGACCCAGCCCCACTGCGAAATCAGGTGATATACCTTGAACGTCTCGGCATTGCCCAAGCCGAGTAGCTACGATTGCAGTATGATGGCACACCAAGGGCGAAACTTTCATCTGGTTATCCGGGACATAAATGGCAAAACGGCGACTGAACAAACAGCAGCAATTCCGCATCAAGAAAGTCCAGGAGGAGCGTGCGGCCCGGGCGGCGCGCAAGGAGAAGAAGGTTCAGGAGCAGGCCGACGCCGGCGAGCTCGGGCCAGAGCAGGAAGGGCTGGTTATTGCTCACTACGGGCAACAGCTGGATGTCGAAGCGCTTGAAGGCGACCAGGAAGGCGATGTGGTTCGCTGCTTTGTTCGGGCCAACATTGATAGCCTGGTAACTGGCGACAAGGTTGTCTGGCGGCCGGGTAAGAATGAGACGGGGGTTATCGTTGCCCGCAGTGAGCGCCGCAATCTGCTGCAGCGGCCGGATAATTTTGGTGCCCTGAAGCCGGTGGCCGCAAACATTGATCATATTATTCTTGTGATTGCGCCGGAGCCGGAACCTCACGATAACCTGATTGACCGGTATCTGGTTGCATCCGAGATCACAGACATTCCGGCAGTGATTCTGTTGAACAAGACCGATCTGATCACCGACAGCAACCGGGAGTACATCGACGCGCTTCTGGGCCGGTATGAGGCCCTGGGCTATGAGGTGGTTCGAACGTCTGCGGCTGAGTCCGGTGATAAACCTTCGCCAGAGGTTGAGGCACTGGTGAAGGATCAGACCAGTGTGTTTGTGGGGCAATCCGGGGTGGGCAAGTCATCCATTATCCAGACACTGATGCCCGATGAGGCCATTCGCGTGGGGGCTGTGTCGGAGAGCACCGGCAAGGGGATTCACACGACAACCACGGCTAAGCTGTTCCACCTGCCGCTAGGAGGCGATCTGATTGACTCGCCGGGGATCCGTGAGTTCGGGCTCTGGCATATGACAGCGCAGGAGATCGAGTATGGCTTTCGGGAAATTCGGGAGGTGATCGGCACCTGCAAGTTCCGCAACTGCCGGCACATGGGTGACCCCGGTTGCGCCATCGACAGAGCTGCGGAGGAAGGGAAAATCAGCCCGGAGCGGCTGAAAAGCTTCCACCGGATTCTTCAGGATATGACGGAGCAGCAGGCCCGCGGGCTGAAGCTGGACTGACAGACCCGAGCGGCCTTACCAGTTGAGTTCGCCAGGGGCCGGCTCTTCTTGTTCCTGCAACCATTCCCCGCTTTCCAGACGCTCACGGGCCGCCTCCCGCTCCGCCTCGGTCGGCTGGGTCAGATCAATCAGGGGCTCATCTGACTGGCCGGCAGTGCTCTGAATATTATCGACGGTCTTCTTGTTCAGAACGATAATGGAGATGCGGCGATTCACCGGCGCGTTCGGGTCTTCGTTGTCGAACAGTACGGAATCACTCAGGCCAACCACGCGAGCAATCTGCTGCTGACGCACACCCCCTGCAACCAGCGCTCTTCGGGCGGTATTTGCCCGGTCTGCCGATAATTCCCAGTTCGTGTAACCCGGCCGGCCGCTAAATGGCGTGGAGTCGGTGTGCCCGGTAATACTGAGCTTGTTGTTCACTGAACCCAGAGTTTTCGCAAGCTCAAACAGAATATCCTGAGAGTAGTACTTCAGCTCGGCCCGGCCGCTGTCGAACATGGGGCGACCGGAGCGATCGACGATCTGGATCCGCAGGCCCTCGTCGGTTATATCGATCAGCAACTGATCCTTGAACTCCTGCAAAGTCTCATCCTGCTTGATTTGCTCCTTCAGCTCCTGAAACAACTCCTGCATACGTCGCTGTTCAAGAGTTTCAGAGAGCTCATCCACCACTTCGTCTTCAATCTGGATCTGGCTCGATTCGATATCCGGACTCGCGTCGTTGACGACCGAGGCACTGCCCTCAAGGTCCACAGGGTTTGGAGAACCACCCTCGGTAAAGCCAACGGGATCCCGGAAGTAACCCTCAACCGCTTTTTTTTGCTCCGGCGATGCCGTAGCGGTTAACCACAGAACCAGAAAGAAAGCCATCATGGCGGTGGCGAAATCGGCAAACGCGACCTTCCAGGAGCCACCGTGATGGCCACCTGCAACAACCTTTTTCCGTTTGATGATGATCGGCTGTTCTTCCACGAATCGGCTCCGGGTTCAGATGAGGGCGGTGTTACTTGGAACGAACGTGATCATTAAGCTCCTGGAACCCAGGGCGCTTATCCGTGGGCAACGCCTTGCGGCCAAACTCAATGGCCATCTGGGGTGCTTGCCCGGAAACCGTCGCCACAATCGCTGATTTGACGCACTCGTAAGCCTTCAGCTCATACTTCGCAGCGTGTTCCATGGCGATAGAAGCAGGACCCACAAAACCATACCCCATGAAAATACCCAGAAAAGTACCCACCAGTGCTGCAGCCACACTGAGACCAATTTTTTCCGGGCCTTCAGTGAGAAAGTTCATGGTAATTACGATACCCAGCACCGCAGCGACGATGCCAAGCCCCGGCAGCGCATCGGCGATTTTGTTGACCGCGTGAGCAGGCTCCTCAAGCTCGTGCTGACGACTGTCGATCTCATTCTCCATCATGCCTTCCAGCTCGTGGGTCGCCATATTTCCGGAGCTGATGATGCGAAGGTAGTCCGTGATGAACGCGAGCAGTTCCTTGGACTTCATGACGGCTGGATATCGACTGAAAATCTGGCTTGCCTCGGGATTATCGATGTCCTCCTCGATCGCCATGACGCCTTGTTTACGGGATTTATCGAAGATCTCGTAAAGCAGACTCAGCAGATCCATGTAGAAAGCCTTTTTATAGGGTGAGCCTGTGAGTAACTGGACTCCCTTACCAAAGACTTCTTTGAGCGTATGGACGGGGTTAGCAATGATGAACGAGCCCAGAGCCGCCCCGAAAATGATTAACACTTCGGTTGGCTGCCAGAGCACCATCAGATTGCCGCCGTGGAGAACATAGCCAGTCAATACGCTGGCCAGAACAATAATCGAACCGACGATCAGTAACATAGAATCTACGCACGCCTTATTTTCTTGGTTATCGGCCGGAGCCGGAAGCTGTCACGCAAAAGGTGACACGATAATAGCAAGGCCGCGTCATAACCGCGAAGCCATGAAACAATTTCTATACAGGTAGCAGTCTTTGGTAAACTTCGCGCCTTTGAGCGCAAAGGATCACATCTAATGTTCGACAAGCTTTTTGTTCTTAGCCAGTACATCACGCCGCAACTGGGGGTATCCAACCTCGCCGGCCGTCTGGCGGACAATGACCGCTCCCCTGCGCTCAAGAACCGGGTTATAAAATGGTTTATCGGCCGCTATGGCGTTGACATGAGCGAAGCCGCCGAGCCTAACCCTGAAGCCTACGCCACGTTCAACGATTTCTTCACCCGGGAGCTGAAGCCTGGCATCCGCCCCCTGGCGGACGGCGAAAAAACCCTGGTCAGCCCCGTTGACGGCGCCATCAGCCAGCTCGGCCAGGTCACCGGAGACCGGGTTTTCCAGGCAAAGGGCCAGTCGTTCAGCCTGAGCGAGCTGCTCGGTGGCGAAGAGGCGACCACAGCCCCGTTTGCCGATGGCGAATTTTCTACAATCTACCTCTCGCCCAAGGACTATCACCGGATCCACATGCCGATGGCCGGCACGCTTCGACAGATGATCCATGTTCCCGGCAAGCTTTTTTCGGTCAACCCGGTAACCGCCGAAAATGTCCCGAATCTGTTCGCCCGCAATGAGCGGGTTGTCTGCATCTTCGACACCGCCTCCGGCCCCATGGCCCTGGTACTGGTTGGCGCCATGATTGTCGGCAGCGTGGAAACCCGCTGGGCAGGCGTTGTTGTGCCCGGCAGACGGCAGGTCACATCAACACTGTACGAAGGCGAGCAGGCCATCACCTTCGATAAGGGTGAAGAAATGGGCCGGTTCCGCCTGGGCTCCACTGTGATTGTGGTTATGCCAAAAGGCGCCGTCAGTTGGAACAGCAATCAGGTGGCCGGCAAAACCGTTCGCATGGGCGAGGCGTTCGGCGCCCTGGCGTGATCAAGTTCCGCAGGCTCAAGCCCGCTCGAACGGAAACGCCAAGACCTCACGGATGTCCTGGACTCCCAGCTTGAGCATCAGCAGCCTGTCCAGCCCGAGTGCGACACCGGAGCACTCGGGCAAACCCTGATCAAGCGCAGCGAGAAAAGCCTCATCCAGCTCCATTTCAGGCTTTCCGGATCGGCTGCGAAGCTCGTTATCGGCCTCAAAGCGCAACCTCTGTTCTCTTGGATCGGTCAATTCCCAGTAACCGTTACAAAGCTCCAGACCATCTACATAGAGTTCAAAACGATGCGCGGTCTCATAACCGTTAGACTTCGAAACTCTAGCGAGAGAAGCCTGCGAGGCTGGATATCCCGTTATGAAAACGGGCCTGCCCCGTCCCAGATTCGGCTCCACGGCAAAACTCATCAACAGATCGAGGCAGCCATCCCGACCAAGGTCCGCCAATTGCTCTGGCTCCAGCCACTCCTCACAGCGGCGCATCAGTTCAAGGTCCGTCGCTGCGAACGGGTCAATGTGCGCCCATCGCCTGAGGGCATCGCGATACTGAATGATTTCCGGCCGCTCGCATCCCAGCCAGCCGCAGACAAGGTCCGACACTTCAGCCATGAGCGTCACATCGTCAAAGCCTGTCCGATACCATTCGAGCATGGAGAATTCGGGGTTGTGACGACGCCCCTGTTCGCCATTGCGGAACACCCTGGAGATCTGAAAAATGGATCCACAGCCGGCCGCAAGCAATCGCTTCATGTGGTACTCGGGAGACGTCTGGAGCCACCCGCCTTTGCGTGTGCCGGCAGAAACCTGCGCGGGGATGCCGTCAAGATTGACATCAGTAACGCCACATCGCCCAAGCACCGGGGTTTCGACCTCCAGCACTTCTCGCTTCGCAAAAAAGCCGCGCACAAACGCCAGTTGTTGTGCGCGGCTTTTCAGGGCAGCCTGCGAGGCAGAGGGCTGCCAGACAGGTTCGCGGTTCATGACCGGATCAACTGCTCTTTACCCGGCTCACGTACTCGCCAGAGCGGGTATCCACCTTCAGGACTTCGCCGATGGTGATGAACAGGGGTACGTTGACAACCGCACCGGTAGAGAGTGTTGCCGGCTTGGAACCACCCTGGGCGGTGTCACCTTTCATTCCCGGATCGGTATCGACCACCTCAAGTTCAACGAAGTTGGGGGGCGTTACAGACAGCGGCGAGCCGTTGTAGAGCGTTACCGTATAAACGTCCTGCTCTTTCAGCCACTTCAGCGCGTCGCCAACCGCTTTGGCATCAGCCGGGTACTGCTCGAAGGAACCGTCAGTCAGCATGAAGTGCCAGAATTCACCGTCGGTATAGAGGTATTCCATGTCCTGATCAATGACATCTGCGGCTTCCAGACTTTCGCCGGACTTGAACGTGCGCTCCCAGACCCGGTTGGTCATGAGGTTACGCAGCCTTACCCGGTTGAAGGCCTGACCCTTCCCGGGTTTGACGAACTCATTCTCGAGAATGATGCAGGGGTCGCCATCCAGCAAAACCTTAAGACCGCCGCGAAATTCGTTGGTAGAATATGAAGCCATGAAATGTCCACCTGACAAAATGCTGTTTAGAATTCGAAGGGCGTTATGATACAGCGAACCCCCGCCCGTATAGAAGCCCACCTTTCCGACCACGAACAACGCAGCTGGCAGCAACTGCTGTCGGGCGCTGTTAAGTCGCCGAAGGAGCTGCTCCGCCGCCTGGAGTTGCCCGAGGAACCGTGGCTTGCAGGGGCAGAACAAGGCCACCGGCTTTTTCAGATCCGGGTACCTGAACCCTTCCTCAACCGGATGGAAAAGGGCAATCCGGCCGACCCTTTGCTTAGACAGGTGCTTCCGCTGGCGGACGAAGCCGGCCACGCGCCCGGTTTTGTCAGCGATCCTCTCGAAGAATCCGGCGCCATCGCCACCACCGGGCTCATCCGCAAGTACCGCAGCCGTGCCCTGCTCATGGTGACCGGACAGTGCGCGATCAACTGCCGGTACTGCTTCCGCAGGCACTTTCCCTACGACGAGCAACGCCTGAGCCCTCACGACCGGCAGCGGGTAATTGATACCCTTGGCGCCAGCCCGGAGATCAACGAAGTCATTTTTAGCGGCGGCGACCCGCTGGCAGTCAATGACCGACTGCTGGCCCAGTGGGCAACCGCAATTGCTGGCATCCCCCACATCCGTCGCCTGCGCCTGCACACACGCCTGCCAGTGGTTATTCCACAACGGGTCTGCAACGAGCTTTTAAGGTGGCTTTCGACGACGCCGCTTCAGGTGATTATCGTCCTGCACGTCAATCACCCCGCGGAAATAGACACAGCCACGCGCCGCGCCCTGGGCTATCTCCGGGCGGCAGGCGCAACACTGCTCAACCAGAGCGTTATCCTGAGGGGCGTGAATGATCGGGCGTCGGTGCTTGAAGAACTGAGCGAGACTCTGTTTGAGGCGGGCGTGCTGCCCTACTACCTGCACGCATTTGACCCGGTGGCAGGTGCCCACCACTACAATGTGCCGGATGAAGAGGCACGAAACCTGGTCCGAGAACTGCTGTCGCGATTGCCGGGATTCCTGGTGCCGAAGCTGGTGAGAGAGGAGCCAGGCAAGGAAAGCAAGACCCCGATCAACCTGTTCCCGTGACAGGCTCCGCAAAAAACGGCCCAAATTCACTTGTCAAAGATTGTCAACTCATGATCTTCTCGCTTTTTACAAATGGTTTGCTACTTTAAAGTCCAGTAACGTTGCACTTAAAAATATGTATTTACGGCGTTTTCCTGACAGGCCGGCGGATATTCAGCAGCCGCCAGCCGGGCAGGGCCAACCCCGGAATACCACCTGTGGTCCAGATATTGGCATGCATTCATGGAAGGTAAGACCCTGAAACCTGATCTCCGCGTTCCCGAACAGAAAACGGCCAGCCTGTCCTTCTGTGACACGACGCCCAAGGCGTTCCGGGTCTGGATCGACCAGTTGCCGATGGCCAATATCGGCGAGGTATCACGGCAGCTCTACCATGCCATTATCGAGTTGAATCACCTTTTCCTGGCACCCCAGCAGCGCATGCAGTTCCTGGAACTTGTCCGGGAGAAGATTCACTTCGTCTGTAATGAACTCTCCCGGCACTACCTTGGCCTGGCCGTGGCGCTTCCTGAAAAACAACGGAAGATCGCCAACCTGTCCCAGGCGCTTCAGTTGCATCTGGCCGGCGGCTACAAGCTGTGCGTCCTGGAGTTCATTGACAATGGCGGCCTGGACAAGAATCGTCGCCAGATTGCCACCGCCACGCATCGGGCCATTTCCGAGCTGTCGGCCACCATTCTGAGATCGCATCAGCTGTATTGCCCAAGCCCCGCCCAGAGCTGGCTGGAGTGTCACCGGCTGTTCCGGTTTGCGCATCGCAACAAACTCTCTGTGATTCAGGTGGACGACGATACGCTTCAACATCGTCGCGCCAGCTCGGTCGCCGACGCCTATAAGCGAATCCTCCTGCTGGGCTGCGCGCGCCCCAATCAGCTGCGGCAAGCCGAGCTTTTGCATGTCTACGAGCTGTTTGAATCCTGGACTGACCACACCCGATGTGGCCCGGATATTGGTGACGACAGCCTGTTCGTGATCAACATGGAGCGGGACAACCCCCCGTTTTATCGCAGCCTGCTTGAGCAGCAGCCCGGGGATGAGAGCTTCGGCTTTGACACCCGGGATCTCTCTGCCATGCTCTCTGAAACCCTCCATGCCCGCCGCGAGCATAAAGAAACCGATCACGATCTGAGGGTGCCGGCCAAGGTAAGCGATACCCTGCTTACCCACCTGAGCCAGGCCCTGGGCATTCTCGCCAAGCGAAACTTCAACCGCATCGCCAGCCAGGGGACCCTCGAGGTCTGCGTCGGCCTGACAGCCGCCCACTACTTCATTGCCGGCGAGAAAACCTTTACCGAATTCGTCAATGGCAATGACAACGGCCATCAGGAAGAAGAGAACCTGTTCATACGGTCTTCTCGTCAGAAACAGGATGCCTGGTCCAGCGCCCACGATGCCGCCCCCAGTGACGAGAGGCTCCACTCTGGCGATACACCAATCAACTTCAAGGGCTCCTATGGCAACTCGCAGGCCCCGTCGACGGACAGGAACCGGCCGAAATCGCACCATTCCCTGCTGATCAATACCAGCCCGGGCGGCTACTGCGTTGCATGGGAGAGCAATGTGCCCCCCTCATTGCAGGCCGGCGAAGTATTGGGCGTTCGGGAGCAGAGAACCCACCCCTGGAGCGTGGCCGTGGTGCGCTGGATTCGCCAGATCAAGAACCAGGGCACCCAGGTCGGCATTGAGCTGCTGGCACCCAGCGCTTCGCCCTGCGGTGTGCGGCTGATCCAGAAAGTGGGGAATAGCAGCGAGTACCTGAGGGGTTTGCTGTTGCCGGAAATCAGCGTGGTCGACCAATCCGCCACACTGATCACGCCTCGCCTGCCATTCCAGTCGGGCAGCCGCATCTCCCTGCTCCATGATGGCCGGGAAGATCAGGGTCAGTTGTCTCGCAAAGTGTCCTCTACTGGCAGCATCAGCCAGTTCGAACTCAAGCTGCAGAACGCGGCAACGCTGAATGCTGGCGCACCGCCTGCATCATCCGGAGCCAGCGAGGACGAATTCGACTCGCTCTGGCCATCTCTGTAAGGTCTCCAAACTGAGACACCGGAAGCCTTCAGAGGGTTGTTATTGATCGGCAACCCCTGCATCATTCAGCGTTAGTGAATGAACCGTGTATCACGAGATGCCCTTCGAATGCAGAAAAAGAACGCGACCGTACACCTGCTGATTCTGGATCCATCGCAAAACGATGCCGAATCACTGGTCAGCCTGCTCCGTAACTCCGGCAAGGCTACCCGAGCCCACAGAATCACCTCGGAAGAAGATCTGGAAGAAACGCTCAAGGCCGGAAACTGGGATTTGCTTCTGGCCCGCGACCTGGAGCAGGAATTTTCGGCCGACGACGCCCTCGCCATGATCCGCCGGATGGACAAGGACATTCCGTTCATTCTCCTGACGGAAGAAGAAAGCCGGGAGCGCACCGTAGGCATGATGAAGGCAGGCGCCCAGGATACGGTGTCGTTCGAGCACACCGATCTTATTGTGCTGAAGGTCAATCGTGAGCTGGCAGCTCTTGACGAACGTCGCCGGCGCCGTGTTCTGGAGTCCCATCTGCGGGAAGCGGAACAGCGGTGCCAGTTGCTGCTGGAAAGCTCCAAGGATGCGATTGCCTACATCAATGATGGCATGCACATCTACGCCAACCAGTCGTACATGGAGTTTCTCGGGTACGATGACATCGACGATCTAATCTGCGTTCCGGTGCTGGACACCCTCACCCCGGAAAGCCAGGAGAAGTACAAGGAATTCATGAAGTCGTTTGCCGAAAAGGGCGAAGACGGCATGACCATGAATTGCACGGCTCGACGCAGCGACGACCACGAACTGAACGTGACCATGTCGGTCTCGGCCGCCACCTACGACGGTGAGGAATGCACGCAGATCGTTCTGCAGCCGGAGCACAGCGACGCAGAGCTGGAAGAAAAGCTGCGCCAGATCAGCAGCCAGGACCTTCTGACCGGGCTGTATAATCGTCAGTACCTGATGGATGCACTCGCTGAAGCAATCGCCAACGCCGGCAAGAAGAATGAAACCGGTGCACTCGCCTACATCGCCCTCGATAACTTCATGAGCATGAAGGGCCAGGTGGGCATTTCCGGCGCCGACCTGCTGCTTGGTGATCTGGCAAACCTGCTCAAAGAGCAGGCCGGTGGCGACCTTGCCCTGGCCCGGTTGAGCGATGATGCCTTCAGTCTGCTCAGCCAGCCCTGCGATGAATCTACCATGGCAGGGCACGCCGAGCGCATCCGCAAGGCGGTTGAGGACCATCTGTTTGATATCAATGGCCGCACGGTCCAGTTGACCGTGAGCATCGGTGTCGCCGCGATTACCGAGAATTCGCCGAAGGCCGAGGAACTCATGGCCAGGGCCCATACGGCATCGGCGGAAGTACGAAAGCTCGAAGGTCATGCAGAGGGCAACGGTGTGGTGGTCTACAACCCCGCCGACTTCGAGGCTCTGGATCAAAGCAATTCGGTGGAAGCGATTCAGAAAGCTCTGGAAGAAAACCGCTTCCGGCTGCTGTTCCAGCCGATAATCAACCTGCGTGGCGAAGGCGAGGAACATTACGAGGCCTTCGTGCGCATGCTCGACAAGGACGATGAGGAAGTCTCACCCTATGACTTCCTGCCGCCAACAGGTCCGAGCGACACCGCGATCAAGATTGACCGCTGGGTTATTCTGCAGACCATCAAACAGCTGTCCAGCCATCGCTCACGGGGCCACGATACCCGCCTGTTCCTCAATGTGACGGCCGAAACCCTGCAGGATAAAACCTTCACTCCCTGGCTGAGCGTTGCCCTGAAAGCCGCACGGCTGCCGGGCGATTCCCTGATCTTCCAGATCCGGGAAGGCGATGCCAACAACTACATGAAGCAGGCGAAAGACTTCACCAAGGCGGTGCACGAGCTTCACTGCAAGGTATCCATCTCCCAGTTCGGCTGCGCCCTCAATCCGTTCAACACCCTGAAACACATCGATACGGACTATGTGAAGATCGATGGTTCCTTCACGGAAGAAATCCAGAAGAGCGACGAGGCCAAAGAACAGGTCAAGGAAATGGTCAAGAGCCTGCAGTCCAGCGGCAAGCTCACCATCATCCCGCTTGTGGAGAATGCCGGCGTTCTCGCCACCCTGTGGCAGGCCGGCGTGAACTATATTCAGGGCTACTACCTGCAGGCACCAGTACCTGAAATGAACTACGACTTCGGCGACAACTGAGCCTGAACGGCTCAGAAGTCGGCGTTTTCCAGACTCTGATTGGTTTCGCTCTCACGGAAACCAATCAGGTACAGGATCGCATCCAGCCCCAGCGTCGAAATCGCGTGGCGCGCTGATTCCTTGACCAGGGGCTTGGCGCGGAAAGCCACCCCCAGGCCGGCCTGGCTCAGCATTGGAAGGTCATTGGCGCCATCACCGACGGCAATAACCTGTTCCCGGGAAATATGCTCTTTCTCGGCGATTTCCAAAAGCAGTTCTGCCTTTCGCTTGCCGTCGACAATCTGCCCGGAAACCTTGCCTGTGACCTTGCCATCCTCAATTTCGAGTTCATTGGCGTAGATGTAATCGATACCGAGTTTGCGCTGAAGGTGGCGCGCAAAGTAGGTGAAGCCGCCCGACAGGATTGCGGTGCGATATCCCAGCGCCTTGAGACTGAGGATCAGGTGCTCTGCACCCTCGGTCATCCGCAACCGCGAGGCGATTCCCTCGAGGACCGATTCATCCAGGCCTTTCAGAAGTGCCAGGCGCTCGGCAAAACTCTGGCTGAAATCCAGCTCGCCCTGCATGGCCCTTTCGGTAATCTCTGCCACCTGCTCCCCGACTCCGGCCTCCGCAGCCAGCTCGTCGATCACTTCGGCTTCGATCAACGTGGAATCCATGTCAAAGACCACCAGCCGGCGATTGCGGCGGAAGATGGAATCTTCCTGGAAGGCGATATCCACATTCATTTCGCCAGCGATATGCAGGAAATCCGCCCGAAGTTTCTCAAGATCTGATGGTGTGCCTCTTACCGAGAACTCGACACAGGCGATACGATTGTCTGCGGCATTCAGCGAGGGCCTGGCAGACAGGCGTGAGATGTTATCGATGTTCAGACCATGACGCGCCGTGATGGCGGAAACCCGGGCAATCTGCTCGGCTTTGATATCCCGGGCAAGCAGCGTCACGATGTAGCAGGCCCGGTTCCGGGCCGCGGCCCAGGATTGGTACTCCTCGACGGTGATCGGCGCAAACCTGACCTGCAGATCCAGAGCGTGTAGCCGGAACAGCAAGTCACGAATGACGGGCGAGGATTTGGATTCATCCGGAATCTCGATCAGAATGCCCCACGTCAGGTGGTCGTGGATGACCGCCTGTCCGATATCCAGAATGCGCACATCATAGCGCCCCATGATGCCGGTGATTTCCGACGTCAGGCCGGGCTTGTCACGCCCGGAGACATTAATCAGTACCAGTTCACTCACTGTCGGTACCCTCGCTGTCAGAGCCCGCCTCTTCCTGCGCTCGTGCGGCGGAAGGAATCACGTCAATGCCATCAACCCGTTGCAGACCCCTTGGCAGCTTGTGGCCGCGGCGCCCCCGCTCTCCGAGGTAGTGCTCGAGGTCCGCGAACTGCAACCCCATCTTGCGCTTGCCGGCCCGTATTTCCAGCTGGTCATCCTCGGCAAATACTGCTACTGCCACCACATATTCTTCACGGCTCTGAACCCTGGCCGAGGGAATGCTGATGATCTTGTTGCCTTTACCCTTGGCCAGTTCCGGCAATTCGCTAAGCGGGAACACCAGCATCCGTCCCTCGTTGGACACCGCCCCCAGATACAGCGTTTTCTCGGTCGTCGGTATGGTCAGTGGAGGCATGATCCTCGCGCCCTTGGGAACACTGACTACTGCCTTGCCATTGCGGTTCTTGCTGATCATGTCGTTCAGCGATGTAACAAACCCGTAGCCACCGTCGGTAACCAGCAACGCCTTACGGGACGGATCTCCCATCAACAGGCCTGAGAAGCTGGCACCGGAGGGCGGGTTGATGCGCCCCGTCAGCGGCTCACCCTGGCCTCTGGCAGATGGAAAACTGTGAGCCATCAAGGAATAGGCGCGCCCGGTAGAATCCAGGAATATCGCCTGTTGGTTGTTCCGTCCCCGGGCCGCGAGGGAGAAACGGTCACCGGCTTTATAACTCAGACCTTCCGGCTCAATGTCATGCCCCTTGGCGGCGCGAACCCAGCCTTTTTCAGACAGCACAACCGTAACGGGGTCGTTCGAGATCAGGTCCACTTCACTGAATGCCTTGGCCTCCTCACGCTCGACTATCGGTGAGCGGCGATCATCGCCAAAGGTCTGGGCATCCGCTTGCATCTCGCTCTTGATCAGTTCGCGCAGGCGATCCTCGGAACCCAGAATGGATTGGAGCTCATCCCGTTCAGCCGCAAGCTCATCCTGCTCGCCCCGGATTTTCATTTCCTCAAGCTTGGCCAGGTGGCGCAACTTGAGTTCGAGGATGGCTTCCGCCTGGTCCGGGGACAGACCGAACCTGGCCATCAATTCGGCCTTGGGCTTGTCTTCAGTGCGAATGATCTCGATCACCTCATCGATGTTGAGATAGGCGATCAACAGGCCTTCCAGAATGTGCAGGCGTGCAAGCACCTTGTCCAGGCGGTGCTGGAGACGGCGGATGACAGTGGTGCGCCGGAAGGTCAGCCACTCGGTAAGGATCTGGTGCAATCCCTTCACGCCCGGTCTGCCATCGTTGCCGATCACATTGATGTTGACCCGATAGGTTTTCTCCAGATCGGTGCTGGCAAACAGGTGCGCCATCAAACCATCCAGATCAACCCGGTTGGATCGGGGCACGATCACCAGGCGGGTCGGGTTTTCATGATCGGATTCGTCACGAAGGTCCGCCACCATCGGTAGCTTCTTGGTCTGCATCTGATGGGCAATCTGCTCCAGAACCCGGTTGCCAGAGACCTGGTGCGGCAGATCCGTAACCACGATCTCACCACTCTCGCGGATCCAGCGGGCCCGCATCCGCAGCGACCCGCGGCCGGTTTCGTACATCTGCCGGATGTCTTTCCGGGGGGTGATGATTTCTGCCTCAGTCGGAAAATCCGGGCCCTTGATGTGCTCGCAGAGTTCATCAACCGTCGACTCCGGCTGATCCAGCAAGCGTATGCAGGCTGCGGTGACTTCCCGAACGTTATGCGGCGGGATATCCGTGGCCATACCAACGGCGATACCGGTGGTGCCATTAAGCAGAACATGGGGCAACCGGGCCGGAAGCACTGACGGCTCATCCATGGTGCCATCAAAGTTGGGCACCCAGTCCACCGTTCCCTGCCCCAGCTCTCCCAGTAGAACTTCCGCAAACGGCGCCAGGCGAGATTCGGTATAGCGCATGGCAGCAAAGGACTTGGGATCGTCCGGAGAGCCCCAGTTACCCTGCCCGTCTACAAGAGGGTAGCGGTAGGAAAAAGGCTGAGCCATGAGCACCATGGCCTCATAACAGGCGCTGTCGCCATGGGGATGGAATTTACCCAGCACATCACCCACGGTACGAGCAGACTTCTTGTACTTCGAGGTAGATTTGAGCCCCAACTCGGACATGGCATAGACGATTCGCCGCTGAACCGGTTTCAGGCCATCGCCGACATTCGGAAGTGCCCGGTCAAGAATGACGTACATGGAGTAATCGAGATAGGCCTTTTCCGTGTAATCCCGGAGCGAAACCCGCTCGAAGCCTTCATCCGTTGTCTGAAACTCTGGCATGGATGCCTCTTTGATTGCCTGTGTTGCCTGATTTGAATACCGTCGGTGATGCTACGCCCTGGCCCCGGAATAATCACCGGTTAGCAGGAGCGCACATTATATGGAGCAAGGCGCCGATACACCAACAACCTGCGGATTTATTGGCCAAAACTGCCGAGGTGTCGCACAGACGTCTGATTCCAATAGCGGAATTCCCGCATGGAGAGTCCGTAAGGTG
This sequence comes from Marinobacter sp. L-13, assembly GCF_056857715.1. Classification (NCBI taxonomy): domain Bacteria; kingdom Pseudomonadati; phylum Pseudomonadota; class Gammaproteobacteria; order Pseudomonadales; family Marinobacteraceae; genus Marinobacter; species Marinobacter sp. L-13. The sequence goes on along the minus strand of NZ_JBSXNQ010000044.1, from coordinate 55,236 downwards.
AGCCGTATGCTCCGTCGAAGTGAATAGAAGACCGTTTTACTTCTCTGACAAGCGGAACACTATGAAACCCAACATCAAAGCCTGCGGGCAAGCCATGGTGACAGCCATGGTAAATGCGGTTCTGGCGGTGGCACTGATGCTCCTCGTGGAGTTTGCAATCAGCGGCAGCTTCCAGATTCCCGAGCCCTACCTTTGGGCGGGTTTGCTGATCTGGCTGGTCATCTTCGCGGGACAATTCTGGCGCCAAAGGCACCTGTGCAAATCTTGTGAAACAGACAGGTCATCGTCAGATCATCCACAGAGCGAATCCACGCTCTGAACCAGCCAGAATGCGGCATTTGTATTCACGGACAATCATGATGCATCGTAGAGGGGAATCCTGAAGTGAGGTTCCGGGCCTGCGCCCGGAACCCCCTCTGACAGGGTCAGCCAGTTTTACTGCCGGATACCTTCGACAGAAATGATGATCTCGACAGTCTCGGAGGCCTTGCCGAGATCCATCGGGATGCCAAAGTCTGTCAGGCGAAGCTCGGTTTCCGCTTCAAAACCCATACGGTAGCCACCCCAGGGATCGTCCCCGTGGCCAAGCATTTCGGCATCGAGGGTCACTTCTTTTGTCACACCTCGGAGGGTGAAGTCGCCGATGATATCGGCCTCGCCTTCTTCATCCAGCACCACGCGCTTGCTCTTGAACGTTGCTTGCGGAAATTCGTCCACATACAGGAAATCTTCGCTGCGCAGATGCTTGTCGCGCTCGGCGTGATTGGAATCCACACTCGCAGTATCGATCGTCACGTTGACAGTGCTGTTCTCCGGATTCTCGGCGTCGTAGAAAAACTCGCCGTCGAAATCGTTAAAACGACCGTACAGCCAGCTGTAGCCAAGGTGGGAAATCTTGAAGGTAATGAACTGGTGAGTGCCCTTGGTATCAAACGCATAGGTGCCGCTGTGCTCGTTGGCCTGGACTGCACCGACAAGTGCCATCGACACGGCAGAGGCAAGCAGTACTTTTCTCATGGTTATCTCCCTTATTTCATTGGTGCCCGGCTTCCGGACGTTACAAGATGAATACACAGGCCGCAGTCGGATCACTTCCCTAACATACGCCGCAATGTTCGGTCGCGATCAAGCAAATGGTGTTTCAAAGCGCCCGCCGCATGAACTGCGGCGAGGCCAACAATTGCCCAGGTGGACCAATAGTGAACAGTCCCCGCGGTGTCTTCCATACCCTTGATCTGGCCAGTGACTGAAGGCACCTCAAACCAATCGAACACACTGATTGAAGAGCCATCCGCGGTGGATATCAGGTAGCCACTCACCATGGCGACGAAAATCAGCACATAGAGCAGAAAATGCGCCATGTGGGCACTGCGCACTTCCCAGCGTGTGTGGCCAGGCAACGGCTCCGGCGAAACATTCGCCGCTCGCCAGACCACCCGGAAAACCATCACCATCAACAGCAGAATACCGATACTTCGGTGGATGTCCGGGGCTCTGCGATACCAGTCATCGTAATAGGACAGTTCCACCATCCAATAGCCAAGCCCGAACAGGCCAAAGACAACCAGCGCTACAAGCCAGTGGATAATAATCGCCACGAGACCGTAGCTGGCTGACGTGTTCCTGATTTGCATGACGAGAAATCACCCTGTTCCCTGGTTCAAACAATGCAACCAAGTCTAGAAACTTGGCCCGATGAAGAAAATCAAAATCTTTTGCAGCGCTACATCAGAAATTCTGACCATCCGCCGGGGCTTTTGCCTTTCGTCGCATAGGGGTTTTACGGATTGTTCAAAATTATAGCAACGATAAACTTGGCTCATAATTGAATGCCCCGTCTGGGGCCTCATTGACCGAGAGGACAGGACATGGAACTCGAATTCGACGAAAGCGTGGTTGTACCCAGTAATAACTGATTCTCTGGCGGTCCGTCCGGACCGCTGGGCTCCCCTCTCTTCTTTCCTCTTGCAGACCCTCAAAGATACAAACCGTTTCCAGTTTCTACATGAAACAGTGGTAATAAACTCGGTTTTTTGGCAATCTTCCTTCCAACTATCAGTAACTTCTCGATTTTTCAGGCGAAACCTGTACTGATAAAAGACAGTTCAGGCGCCAGAGTGGGGCGACTGATGCGTTCGTTCAATCAACCAGAATCATCTATGTCGAGACGCCTCCCTGAAAAGCTGACAGCTCCGGAAGTGGACCTGTTGTCTCCTATGCTGAACAGGGACGATGACACATGGACCGCAGATTTTCGCGGACTGACGTTGAGAACAGCGCTCCAGCCGATTTACAGCATTTCACACAAACGTATCGTCGGCTATGAGGCCCTGATCCGGGCCTTTGATACGGATAACTCCGCGGTACTGCCGCTGCACCTGTTCCAGCTACCGGCCTCCGAGGCTGAGAACCTTCTCCTTGACCGCCTTTGCCGCTATCTGCACATACGCAATTACAGCGGCATTCGCGATCAGCTGAACTGGCTGTTCCTCAACGTTTCGCCCCAGGTGGTAACCAGCGGCAGTCAGGCCGATTCGTTCTTCGGACAGCTTCTGGCCAAAACCGGCCTACCTCCACACCGGATTGTTATGGAAATAGTTGAGCAACCCACAGACGACGCCGAAAGGCTTCGGGAAACGGTTGCCTACTACAAGAAACTGGGCTGTCTGACGGCCATTGATGATTTCGGTGCCGGCCACTCCAATTTCGAGCGAATCTGGAACCTGTCACCCGACATCGTGAAACTGGATCGACAACTGCTTACCCGTGCGACAGATGATCACAAGGCACGCCAGATTCTGAACGGCATCGTGTCACTGCTGCACCAGTCCGGCTGCCTGGTTCTTCTGGAAGGCGTGGAAACCCGTGATCAGGCAATGATTGCGATCGATGCGGGCGTGGATTTCGTTCAGGGGTTCTATTTCCGCAGACCGAGCACAGACCTCGACCAACTGAGTCACTCACCCGCCGATTTCGATCATCTGTTGCAGGAATACAAAACCCGCAACCAGGTTACCCTGGACCCCACCCGGCAACTGGTGGAGTTTTTCAGTGGCTTCTTCGACCACGCAATCACGAAGCTTCGCAGCGGGATGAGCATGCAGCAATCCTGTCTGGAATTGTTGAACCACCCAGCCGTTTCCCGCTGCTACCTGGTCGACGACAAGGGCGTTCAGATGGACGACACCCTGGTTTCCGATGCGGGCACACGCAGTATGGACCCGCGTTTCAAACCCCTGGAGAGCACCAGCAGCGCCGACTGGTTTCGCCAGCAGTTCCTTCGCCAGGCGCTGGCTCAACCGGAAAGCCTGCACGTAACCGCCCCCTACCTTTGCGTCACCGGAGCCTATATGTGCGTGACCCTGTCACTGGGGTACTACCAGGACGGCAAGCTTCAGGTGCTGTGCTGCGACATTCTCGCCAACCCGACCGAACAGCGCTCATAGACCGGGAGTGATGTCGTAGACCACGGCAATAACCACAACGGTAACGGCGCCAACAAACACGTTCATGGGTAAACCGACCCGCACGAAATCACCGAACCGGTAACCACCAGGCCCGAATACCATCATGTTGGTCTGGTACCCAAGCGGCGTGGCAAAACTGGCGGACGCGGCCATCATCACCGCAATCACAAACGGCTCGGCGGCCACGCCCATACTGTTCGTCATCGACAGAACGATGGGAATGACCAGGACCGCCGCCGCATTGTTGGTAATAACCTCGGTCAGGACCGACACCACGAGATAAACCAGCAGGATCGTTAACAGTACGTCGCCCTGACTGAATTCAAGGATGCCTGCAGCCACAAAGCCTGCCGCGCCGGTCTGCTCCAGGGCCGCGCCCATGGCAAAGGAGGCCGCAATGGTAAGGATCACCGGCACATCCACGGACTTCTGGGCCTGGCCCACCGAGCAGCAGCCAGTCAGAATCATTCCTGCGGCGCCCAGCAGGGCCGCGTTAAGCATGCTCAAGGTGCCACAGGCAGCGAGACCCACCAGCACCAACAGGATTCCCCAGGACAGCCACGCCCGGTCATGCCGGGGTGTCTCGGTTTCCAGGTCATTAATGAGCAGGAAGTCCTTGTTATAGCGCTGTCGGCTGACAAACGCGGGGCGGGCCTCGAGAAGCAGCACATCGCCAGGTTTGAGGCGGATATTCCCCAGGTTGCCGGAAACACGCTCCCCACCCCTGGCAACGGCCAGCACAACCGCACCGTAACGGTCCCGGAACCGGGCGTCGCGAATGGTCAGCCCCAACACATCGGACTGGGGCGACAATGCCGCTTCAACCAGACGCCGTTCCGCCCGATCCTTGCTCAGACTCGGCTCGTCTTCATGGACTGACGGGACGATACCGTTTATCCGCAGGAGGTCAGAAATGGCCTGGGTATCACCGGCAAACACCAGACGATCGCCACCCCTGAGTCGCTCCTCCGAGGGCACCGCCGTAACCACGCTGCCATCGCGTTCGATCTCAACCAGATACAACCGCTCAAGCTCCCGGAGCCCGGCTTCACCAACAGTCTTGCCGACCAGCGGCCCGTCAAACGACACCGCGACCTCCAGGGTAAACTCCCTCATGGAGCCAAATTTCTGCTGATCCTTACGATCCGGAAGCACACGGGGCATAACCAGCAGCAAAGCGGCCACGCCGATCACCGCCACCGGCAGCCCGACCGCCGTGATCGAGAAAATGGAGAAGCCCTCTTCGCCGGTTAGCTGCTGGTACTGGCCGTTGACGACCAGATTCGTGCTGGTGCCGATCAGTGTCAGGGTACCCCCGAGAATGGCGGAGTAGCTCAGGGGAATCATCAATTTGGACGGTGAGATACCGATCTTGCGGGACCACGCATGCACCGCCGGGATCATGGTGGCGACAACCGGGGTGTTGTTGAGAAAACCACTGAGAAGGGACACCGGGAGGGCAATCCGTGCCTGGGCAGAACGAACGGTCTTGGGATTGCGAAGCAGGTGATGCACCAGCAGATCGACACCGCCGGAATGATGAATGCCCGCAGCCACCACAAACATGGCAACCACGGTGATCAGACCACTGTTGCTGAACCCGGCGAGCGCCTGGTCCGCGGACACAATCCCGCTGGCACTGAGCACCACGAGCACACCCATCATCACCAGATGGGGCGCAAATCGCCCTGCACTCATCAGTATCAACGCGGTGCCTGCGAGGCCCAGCGCAAACCAGCCCTGCCAGTCCATCAACGGTTCTTCCCGATCAGAAAACTGGCAGGATAACGACTTTGCAGAAGACAGAGAAAGAATAAAGGATGCTTTTTATAGCATCTTATAGAATATTAAACTTCGATGTCCGCCATGTTGCCGTAGGTCTCGAGCCACGCCCTTCGATCGGATGCGCGCTTCTTGCCCAGCAACATGTCCATCCGGCTATCGGTATCATCCCCGTCTTCGATGGTCAGCATGACCAGGCGACGGGTGTCCGGGGCCATGGTGGTCTCACGCAGCTGAAGCGGGTTCATCTCACCCAGACCCTTGAAGCGGGTCACCGAAATCTTGCCCTTGCGCTTCTCCGCGGCAATACGGTCGATAATGCCCTGCTTTTCATGTTCATCCAGGGCGTAGAAGGTTTCCTTGCCCAGATCTACCCGATACAGCGGCGGCATGGCAACGAACACATGGCCGGCGGCAACCACAGGGCGGAAGTGTTTGACGAACAACGCGCACAGCAGCGTGGCAATGTGAAGGCCATCCGAGTCCGCATCAGCAAGGATGCAGATCTTGTTGTACCGAAGGCCATCCAGCTGGTCAGAACCGGGATCTACACCAATCGCAACGGCAATATCGTGAACTTCCTGGGACGCCAGGATCTCGCCCGAATCAACCTCCCAGGTATTGAGGATTTTCCCCCGAAGCGGCATCACCGCCTGGAACTCCCGGTCCCGGGCCTGCTTGGCGGAACCGCCTGCAGAATCACCTTCTACCAGGAACAGCTCGGACCGGGCGGTATCCCCACCGGAACAGTCCGCCAGCTTACCCGGGAGTGCGGGGCCCGAGGTGACTTTCTTGCGGGCCACCTTTTTGCTGGCTCGCAGCCGACGCTGGGCATTGCTGATGAAGAGCTCAGCTAGTGCTTCTGCCACATCGGTGTGCTGGTTGAGCCAAAGGCTGAAGGCATCCTTGACCACGCCGGAGATGAAGGCCGCGGCCTCACGGGAAGACAGACGCTCTTTGGTCTGCCCTGAGAACTGGGGCTCCTGCATCTTGAAGGACAGGACATAGGCTGCCCGTTCCCAGATATCTTCCGGAGAGAGCTTAACGCCCCGGGGTAGCAGGTTGCGGAACTCGCAGAACTCGCGCATCGCTTCAAGCAGGCCGGTACGCAGCCCGTTCACATGGGTGCCGCCCTGGGCCGTGGGAATCAGGTTTACGTAGCTTTCCATGATCGCTTCGCCGCCCTCGGGCAGCCACTGGATGGCCCAGTCCACCGCTTCCTTGTTTCCGGAAAAGCTGCCGGTAAACGGCTCAAGCGGCACAACCTCGATATCGGCAAGGGCCGTGCGCAGGTAGTCCCGCAACCCGTCTTCGTAAAACCATTCGTCTTTTTCCCCGGTTTTTTCCTGGAGGAAAGTAACCGTCAGGCCCGGACACAGAACCGCCTTTGCCCTCAGGTTATGGCGGAGCCGGCTAACGGAAAAATTGGGGCTGTCGAAATAGGTTACGTCGGGCTTGAACTTCAGGCGGGTACCGGTGTTGCGCTTGCCCACGGTATCGATCACTTCAAGCTCGGACGCTTTGTCGCCATTGGCGAACGTCATCCGGTGCAATTGGCCATCGCGCTTGATGGTTACTTCCAGATGGGTGGACAGTGCGTTGACTACGGATACACCGACACCGTGGAGACCACCGGAAAAGTTGTAGTTGCCCTGAGAGAATTTGCCGCCGGCGTGCAGGCGGGTAAGGATCAGTTCAACGCCAGGCAGGCCTTCCTCTTTGTGCAAATCCACGGGCATGCCGCGGCCGTCATCTTCAACGCTCAGCGAGCCATCGCTGTACAACACCACGTCGATGCGTTTGGCGTGCCCTGCCAGCGCCTCATCCACACTGTTGTCGATAACTTCCTGCGCCAGGTGATTGGGCCGACTGGTGTCTGTATACATCCCCGGCCGCTTGCGCACCGGATCCAGGCCGCTCAGTACTTCAATAGCATCGGCGTTATATTGTTGCTGGCTCATGGGCAGGAACTGACTCCGCGATTGATATGAAAAGCTGAGCCATAGCTTAGGGATTCGTGAGGAAAGATCAACGGTTGTTTTCGGCGCGGGTGATCTGGATATCATCCCAGCCTTCAGCGGTCACCGCGATGACCGCGCAGGGGGTGGTGAGCGCCTGTGTGACGATGGTGCCAGGGGCGGGTTCAGCCACTCTGACCCTCAGCTCCAGGGTTCCGCCACGGATCTCAGAGAAGTCAAGGGTGACACTGTAGCCGCCGGTTGGCTTCTGGCCAATTGAAGCAAGCACAATATGCTCACGCTGATAATCAATTCCCTTCATTGACTCTAATGAAAGATTTCTCATGGGCATCGTTTCCAGACGTCGCAACTCTTTCAGGCTCTCGATATGTATGGATCCGGGAGCAACTAAGCCGCAATGCGCTGACTGTGTTATTTGTCTCGCTAGGGGAGCACCGGTTTCAGTCTCAGTTTGACTGACAGAACACCCGGACGCTAAAACACCCAAAACAATTAAACAGACCTTAGGCAGGTGCGTCGAGAACATCAATTCCGCAAAACCCTTTTAGCATTTGATTGACTACCAGATTGTTCTGGTAGTAGTTGGTAACCCCTAAAATTTGGCCTCGGCAGCAGGTCCGATGAACCCACGGATAAGGCTGGCCTTGAGTAACTAGTGGTCATGCGAATACCGGTAATAGACCCGCCCTCAATCACTTCAATTTCCTGGCGCAAACCGGAAACAGGGTATTCGGCGCAGGCTTCTCCTGCGTGGCAGATCAGGCCATCGTTATCAAGATCCGTCCCTGCCACTAAGACATAACTCCCAGGTGGCACTTCGTTCCGGAGCAAAGGGGCTAAACCATCATCCGGAACAAATTCGAACGTGTATTGGCCATCGCTCACAGTGGCGACAGTCTGCCCGACCGTCACATATAAGCCAGTCTGGGGATCAGGTTCAGGCTCAACCAACAACACGAAATGCCGACCTGCGTCTCGGGCTTGCTGATCAGTGATCCTTTGACCTATCACGGGCACTGTCAATCGTGCTTGAATTTCAGTCCTCGAATCATATGTGATTTCCAGATTACCCCGAGAGGAAACTCCAGGGTCAAGTTTGTCCGGATCCAGAACAAGTTCTACTTGAGCAACCTGGTTCGCCTCTATCTCCAATGGTAAGGATGCAGAAGTTAGCGAAGCAGTAAACCAGTCCTGGGAAGCAGATACATCGGTTATTGTTACCGAGTAATTGCCCAACGGAGACAAATCAATTGAATCGTTTGCAGCAAGCCCGGATTCCGAGGACAAATTTACGATGGCCGGAGAGGAAGTAAGTAGTTCCGGCGGATTTCCAGAAAGCACCGCTTGAACTGCCTTGCCACCATCAAGTACACCATAGCCCAACTGGTCGGTTCGTTCACAGCCCGATTCGCAGGGCCGTTCGGTTAATGCCCCACTTCGCAAATATCCCTCAACCGCAGAGGAATCAAGGGCTGCATTGGCTTCTTTCATAAGTGCCAGTACACCTGAGAAGTGCGGAGCGGCCATAGACGTTCCTTGTAATCCCCGGTAGACAGGCTGAAGCTGGCCATCGACGATGGCCGCACTTGTGCTGCTGACTAAGTCACCCCTTCCATCACCATTCCCGTCGCGGCTGGCGTCTCCGCCTGGAGCTGCCAGATCAATCGTACTACCAAAATTAGAATACGATGCGGGTACTCCAGCACCATCCACAGCGCTGACCGAGAATACATTCTCGAGTGCCGCGGGACAGGAGGGTTCGCTTGTAGCGGAATTACCTGCGGCAGCCACATACAAGATTCCTCTCCCTACGCCTTCGTCAATTAGCTGCTGCAGCGTCACAGCTACGCCAGGGTCACCACAAGGCAATCCCCCCAGGCTCAGATTAACGATGTCTGCTGAAGACCTATTTTGATCCCCTAGTACCCACTGCATCCCCTCAAGGAGGTCACTGAGCGTTCCAGTCCCGCCCTCACCCAAAACCCGCACAGGCATCAGCCTCGATCCAAAAGCAACGCCCGCGCCACCGCTGCCATTAACTGCAGCAGCCACAGTGCCTGACACATGGGTACCATGATAAACACTGCCACCTACCGAATTGCCTGGGTCAGCTGGAAGCTCATCTCCGTCCACAGCATCAAAACCAGCGATAACATTGCTCGCAAGATCCGGATGCCACTGCCCCCCGTCCCAAAACAAACCAGTATCCAAAACAGCGACGTTGACACCATTCCCACCACCGGGCGCCAACTGCCAGGCAACCGGCCCGTTGATCAGGCTGTAATGCCATTGCTGAGCCAGCACTCCGCTGGTATAGAAAGGCTCGTCCACCGGCGTCAGCATGGAGCGAGCCCTGTAATTGGGTGATGCGTGTCGAATGGACGGGTCAGCTCGTAGACTTCGGACCCAGGCGAGCGTCTGATCTGCTTCGTCTCCGTGGCTTAACGCAGCCATACCGGCTGGTCTTCTCACTTTCCAGATTCCAGGAGCAATCTGTCGGCCCGCTTCCATTATCGAAGTGCGGGGGAGACTATTGTTTTGCAGACTAGGGCCAAGCAAAGAAACAATCGCTTCGTTTTCAACGAATTCGTGTTTTGGCCAGTCGTAGCCTGTTACGCTTGATGCTTCAGCCCTCGAAGAGGAGAGGATATACAGCATTGGCGAGGCGCCAAGCGCTGTTACAGTTATTCCGTAGTCACCCACCTGTTCGCTTTCGATAATTATATTGACCGCCGCGCCGTTACCAGGCGCAGTGGCTTGGCCAACAGTCGTGCCGTCAGGCGCCTCTATTGTTAGCAACAAATCCGACGCTGTTCCGAGCCTAGTCGTGAAGCTCTGGAGAGTTATCTCGAGGCCCGACTGCAAAGATGCGACATAATTATCCTTGGGATCGGGAAAATACAGGAATTCATCAGTCTGAAACTGTAGACGTGGATACGCGGTTTCTTGTTCCGTATCACTGACATAACCAGCGAGCACAAACTCCGGAGGAAGTTCCTGGGGAGTAGTTAGGGGAGCTCTACCAATAAGGGCATCCGCATTATCGGCGTCAACACGGGTACCCGCCTCAATATCGATAGTTCCAGCCAAGGCAATAGGCTCTGTAGTCTCTCCATTCCCAGAGCTTCCTCCACCGCACCCCATGAGGAGAAGCAGAACGGAAAAAACTGGGATCAATTTTGATAGGGCATCAGAAGACATAGGTCAGGCCACTGGCTACAGATGAATCTTATTTCCTAGGGTATACCAAACACGCTTTTCCCGGGTGTTCGGTTTCGTTCAAACTACGTTTCCTCTTGTATTCCAGATGCAAAAAGCCGCCTGAAGTTTCCCTCAGGCGGCCTTCTTTATCTCATTTCAACATTACAACGCGTAGAAGAGCATCGGTACAAAGGCCACGAACAACAGTGTTGGCCCCATCACAGCCAGAGGCAGCAGCAGACGCTCATAGCGATGCCAGAACGAGCCGGTGCGCTCTGCCGCCAGCACTTCCGTTTCGCCCACAACCTGACGGGTAAGAAGGTGGTTCAGTGCCACTGGCGGACTCAGATAGCCAAGCTCGAACGCCACCAGGCAGACAATCCAGAAATGCAGCGGATCGATACCCAGCTGGATCGCCGGCTGGGCAATGGTGGCCGACACCAGGATTACCGCGCCGAACGGGTCCATCACCATGCCGATTACCGTGAGCATAACCACAATCACCAGCATGGCGATCCAGGGACTGGTCAGGTCCTCCGGGAAAAGCGCGTGCACAATATCCGAGCGTTCGAGGATACCCCCAAGGCAGATCGAAAACCCGATAAGCGCAAGCAGGGCTCCGATATGCACCGCTGAATCGCTGGCAGCGGCGGAGCTTCGGCTCCAGAAAGCCTGAGAGCGGGGCTGGCCCTGCGCCTCACGGCTCCGGCCGGAATCGAGGAGGACCAGGGCCAGCATGACCAACGGTAGGATCAGCGGAGCGCTGTACTCGTTGAATTTCAAACCGAGGACAACCCAGATCGACAGGATAACCAGAGCAGCCACAACCGCATAAGGCAGCAAGGCACGACTTTCCGAGAGAGCAGCACGGAACGCGCCCGGCGCCGGACGAGGCTTCCAGTTCCCCTGGGTCTTGCAGACAATCAGCGAAAACAGCGTTGCCGACATGATAAAGACCCAGAAGCCCCAGCTGTACATCTCTGTGGTGGTGACTTCTTTATTAAGCGCAGCCACGACAACAATCAGCAGGCAAGGATTCAGCACAACGCCCAGGCTGCCCGACATGGCGGTCGTTGCCAGGGACAGCTGCCGTCCTGCACCGGCACGGCGGAGTTCGTCATAAACAACGCCACCCACGGCCAGGATGAAAATGCCCGATGCGCCGGTGAACGCGGTCGGAAACGCAGTTGCGAAGATGATCACCGAGGCCAGCAGCGGTGCTGGCAGATTGAAAGGTTTGATAAGATTCAGCAGAAGTTCCGGGATCCGGGTCTGCTTCAGCATCATGCCCACCAGCACGTAAAGGCCGATGTTGATGAACATGGACGACAGGTTGGACATCATCCCGAAATAGATGGCCAGGCCCGAGGCGTAACCGTCTACCAGGAAGAAATAGCTCATGGCGATCAGGCCCATGGCACAGTACAGAGGAATCACCAGACCGGACGAAGCGGAAAGACCGCCGGGGCGGATACGTTCCGGAACGTTCAGGAAACGCACTACATTGATCACCATAAAGAGGCCGAAGACCCCGCCCCAGGCATATTGAAGGCTCATCGTACCCTCCGAACCCGGCGACGTGGCCAGCTTGCCCAGGTAAGCATTCAGCGACAGCACCATCAGACCATTAACCACAAACTGCACACCCTGGCTCAGCCGCCATTCAGCTCGATTGCGGGGCAGGCGCAACGCTATGTGGTCCGTGTCCAGCGCAGCGATTGCCGCAGCCATCGCGAACATCGCAATGAACAGGTACTTGGTCAGCTCAATGTTCTCCAGCAGGAAGTTCGCAAGTCCCTGCTCTAGCGTCTTGAACGCCCCTAGGGCTGGCGTAGCGTGGGCCAGGTTCTGTTCATAGACGTCGTATTGCTGCTGGCAGAGTTCCAGATTGCTCTGTAGCGATTTGCGGATGGCATCGGGATTGGGCGGTGAGCTGAACAGATCATCGGGGTCAGGCTTGTAATTGGCCACCCGGCGAGCCACTTCGGCATCAACATCCATTTCCAGCTGACAGGACGGCTCTGTCGCATCGGGATTCAGCAGATAATAGTTCGGCCAGGTCTGTTCTCCGACCCAGAGCAACCGGGAATGGAGCGAGTTGCCCATCCCCAGCAGCAGGGTAAACAGCAGGAGAAGCAGCAGAACCGCCCCGTACATGCGATGTACGGGGTATAGGGTCCGTGCTGCCGGAGCGGTAATTGCTCGCCAGTTCATGATGGTTCCGCCCCGTTATTCGCGGTTGTCCGCGGTGCACTCGGCTGCAGCAGGGTTACTTGCACAGCGGATCTTGCTGAGCAGCCCCATCATTTTCGGGTGATACACATCCGGCGCCCCGTTCAGGCCATCGCGCATCTCGATCCGGTTCTCCCGGAACATCTCCTGATAGCCGCGGATGTCTTTTTCAGGAATGCGCACCCATTTTTCTTCGGGAATGGCTGCTTCCTGGCCTTCAATCAGCCCCATGGCCTGAGGAAACATATTCCAGGCAACTTCACGGGCTTTCTGGGCTGTGTCGTCGTCCAGCACGTCATCACGGGCAACCATCTGAAGCGTCAGCTGTGCCAGCGGATAGTCCACAACCCCACCGCTTTCGCCGATGCCCTTATAGAGTTCCAGAGCTTCGTAAGCAAAGGCCGGCGCATAGGCGGTATCCACCGAACCGTTGTTAAATTTGCCGGCGAAGTTGGTGATGTCAGAGGGCACGACCGTGGCCTTGACGAAGTTCACCATGTGAATCGCGTCTTTCTGATAGTCGAGGGTTGCCATTCGCTTGCCCGCCAGCTCGCCGGCAGTATCAATACTGCGATCATTTACAAACAGGTAACCGGCACCCACCGGTATGATGCCGAGCACTTCGTAACCGTTATCCTTCATCAATGGCGCAGCTTTCGGCTGCGCCAGCGTGGCCAACAAGGTTTTCAGGTTGTCGTAGGTGGGCAGCGCTCCCACAGCGCTGATGCTGCCCGTGAACTTGTTGAATGGACGAATCCGGATGTCTGTGGCGGCAACGGCATCGCATTGTCCGGCGTTAAAATCACCGATCGCCACGCCCTCATCGGTGTAGGGTTTCAGCTCGAAATCCACGCCGTGGCCCTTCATCTCTAGCGCATAGTCTTTGACGAAGTTGTAGAAGTCGCCATTGGCGCCGATTACATCGAACACGCACATGGAAACAGACTGTGCCGATGCCAGCGGAGCGGCGGCCACAAGGGCCATGGCAGCGAGGGATTTGCGGATCATATCGACCTCCGGGTCATTCTTGTGTTTGTCAGTTTTCAGAGGATGTCGGCAACCTGCCTTAGAGCAGGTCGTCCAGATTCATGGTTTCGACGTTGTCGGTTTGCCGCTCGGGGCTCATCCTGCCGAAGAAGGATTGCGGCGTCCGGTAGCCGTAATTGGCGGTCCAGTGTTTGTCAGAAGATAAGCGCACCACGCCCGCCGCGACTTCATCCACCAGACGATACTCGTCCCAGACCTCCATAGTTGCATCGGCCGCGGCGAAACTGGCGATGGCTTGCTCAAGCTTTTCCGGGCGACCAAAGGTTTCGGCGGCGACCGCTTGAAGCGCGTGCGGAACCCGCATGCCTTTCTCAACCCCCAGTTCCCGGCTGTGCTCAAGCACCTGCCAGGGGTCCGGCGCCAGAGCCGGACGGGTGTCGGGCAGCAGCAGCCAGACCAGGGCCCGGATGGCGTTTGGCATACCACCCCACTTTTCATTGTCCAGACAGGTAGCGGCACGCTCGGCCTGGGGAGCGATATTCCTGGGGACTCCGGCCATGGCGCCGGAATTGGCATCGTTTACGATTGCCTGCATACCGGTCAGCAAGCCCAGCAGGAAGGTGATTTCGTCCTGTTCGGTGAACAGAAAGGGGCACTCGAGGGGTTCAGCAGCGGGATCGAACTCGTAGGCGGCCATTGCTCGCTTAAAGGAGGCATACCGACGTTTCGCGGTCAGCGCATTCAATCGCTTTGCCACTTCCCTGGCGTCCTTTGCCGCTTCCACATCTCCCTCATAATCCGCTCTGAGATAGGCGAGCTCAGCCTCCCAGGCCTTGTACTCCGCACAATTGCCTGCCAGAAGCATCAACAGGGAGCCGGTGGTGTCAGGTGCATCGGTGACCCGCGAGAAGGAATAGAGCAGCGGATCCACGCCCTCGCCCAGCGCACACGCCATCTGGGTGTCGGACATCTGCAACACGTAGGGCGTGGCTTCGCCCTCCGAATAATTGGAGAGCACAACGCCGGTGGTGGTGTAGATGGGGTTGGCCGAGCAACCTGTGAGTATGGCAACGGCTGCCAGCGAGAGAGCCTTGAGGCGAGCCGCAAAGACATGCGGTCCGAGCTTTGCCAGAGAGGAGATCATATTTCACCCTGCATCACGTTGTTTTTGTTTGCCCGATCTGAACTCGGTTTTTGTCAACGGGTGCAAGAATGCTGTGAAAACTGTCCTACAAAAATGGCTCGAATGCCGATTTTGTTATGCCGATCGGGCCAATGGCCCGGAAGGAAAGGGGTTTCGGAAGATTTTCTTGATTTAAAACAATGACTTTTAAAAATAGCAATCTGCTCAAAGTGCCATCATCGCCATCACCTGATCGGTCAGGCCATCCAGTGTCAGGCCTCCCCGCTCCGGCTTGTACCAGGTTACGGTCCAGCTGAGGGCGCCGGTCAACATCCGTCGAACAACGAAGGGATCCGCCTCCAGGGCGCCCTCGTGTTTCAGCGATTCCAGTACATCCAGCCAGAGCTTCTCGTAGATATCCCGGAGTTCCAGCACTTCAACCTGGGAAGCGGCCGACAGACTCCGCCATTCGAATACCAATACCGCCATAGCCTCACCGGTCTGGCCATTGATCGACTCCAGCTCGGCACGGACCAGACCCCGCAGCTTCTCTCTGTTGGTATCGGCAGCCTCCAGAGCCGCCTGCATGAGCGCCGTATTCAGCCGGATGGTTTCGACCATCACCGCTTTGAGGATCTCTTCCTTGGTCCGGAAGTGATGAAACAGGCTACCAGACTGAATACCGACGGCGGCGGCCAGATCGCGAACCGTGGTCCGTTCATAGCCCTTTTCCCGGAACAGCCGGGCGGCCTCAGTGAGCAGGCGACCCCGGGCACCACTGGGGTCTGACACAAGGTTTTCGGCGATCAGGGACTGGAGAATCTGGCTCTGGCTCACTAAAGCTATCCGGTTGGCATAAGAGGCCTTTAATTCTACCTTAAACTTGCCTGTTTACAAACCAAGCGCTTGCTTGGTATTGTCAACTCCATCGTGAGACAAAACCGCGATTGCCACTGGCATCGAATCGGTAATCATAGACAAGGCACAGAAACATGGCTGAATCCCCAAAAACCGTTCGCATCGGATGCTCCGCCGCTTTCTGGGGCGATACGGAAACCGCCGCCGGGCAACTGGTTCATCAAGGCAACATCGACTATCTGGTGGCCGACTATCTGGCCGAAATCACCATGTCGATCATGGCTGGCCAGAAAATGAAGGATCCGACCCAGGGGTATGCGCGGGATTTCGTCCAGACGGTCATGGGCCCCTTGCTTGCAGAGATCAAGGAAAAAGGTATCCGCGTTCTTGCCAACGCCGGCGGCGTAAATCCGGTCGCCTGCCGCGACGCCCTGCAGGCCCTCTGCGAAAAGGCAGGTGTGGACATGAAGATTGCCCTGGTGCTGGGCGACGACCTGCTGATGAAGAAGAAAAAGCTGGCCGATATGGGTATCAACGAGATGGGTTCCGGCCAGCCGATGCCTCCAATGATGGTCAGCCTGAATGCCTATCTGGGAGCGCCAGGTCTGGTTGCGGCTCTGGAACAGGGCGCGGACATAGTTATTACCGGCCGGGTGGCAGACAGTGCCCTGGTATTGGCACCGCTGGTGCACGAGTTCGGCTGGAGCTGGCAAGACTACGACAAACTGGCGCAGGGCAGCCTGGCCGGGCATCTGCTCGAGTGCGGTGCCCAGGCCACCGGCGGCAACTTCACCGACTGGGAAGCGGTAGCTGGCGGCTACGCCAACATGGGATTCCCGATAGCCGAAGTGAGTGCCAACGGCGACTTTTTTATCACCAAGCCCGAAGACACCGGCGGGCTGGTTAGTCGTGGCACAGTTGCGGAACAGCTGGTCTACGAAATCGGTGACCCAAGGGCCTACCTGCTGCCTGACGTTACCTGCGATTTCACAGGTGTAGAGCTGGAGGAAACCGGTAAAGACCGTGTACAGGTGCGGGGCGCACGGGGGCTACCACCCACCGACAGTTACAAGGTATCGGGCACCTGGCCGGATGGTTTCAAGTGCACGGTTACCTTCCTGCTGGCAGGCATGAATGCCAGGGCCAAGGCCCAGACTGTCGCACAGGCCATTCTGGCCAAGACCTCACGCATGTTCAGCGAACGTGGCCTGCCTGATTACAGCGAAACCAGTATTGAGCTTCTGGGTACGGAAACGACCTACGGTGCTCATGGCCGTGGCGAGGATTGCCGCGAAGTAGTGGTCAAGATCAGCACCGCCCATCCCAAGAAAGAGGCCCTTGTACTGTTTTCCCGCGAGATTGCCCAGGCAGCCACGGGGATGGCACCGGGCATCACCGGGATTGTGGGTGGCCGACCGACCGTGTGGCCGAAGATCCGGTTGTATTCATGCCTGGTGCCGAAAACGGAAGTCGATGTGTCCGTGGATCTGGGCGGCGAGCGGCAAACCGTTGGAGTCGAAACCAGCGGCGGTTTCGATAACAGCGACCTCCAGCCCCAGTCGTTCACACACGAGACAGACGAAACAGATACCACTGTGCCGCTGGTGAAGCTTGCCTGGGCCCGCAGCGGCGACAAGGGCGACCACACCAACATTGGCGTGATCGCCCGCAAACCAGAATTTCTGCCGTTCATTGAAACCGCGCTGACGGAAGCGGCGGTTGCGGACTGGATGGCCCATACCCTGAATCCGGAAACCGGCCGGGTGACCCGCTGGGCCATGCCCGGGCTGCAGGCCATCAATTTCCTGCTGGAGCACAGCCTTGGCGGCGGTGGCGTGGCCAGCCTGCGGATTGATCCCCAGGGAAAGGCGTTTGCCCAGCAGCTATTGGAGTTTCCAGTGCCTGTTCCGTCAAAAATCATCAACGAATAAACCATGGAGCACGCGCTCGGGCCGCTGGCCCCTCCCGGGACACGCTGTAGATACGTCCCTGTACGCTTGATCGCAGCATCCCTGCTGCTCACAGTCCCGGGAGGGGCCAGCGGCCCGAGCGCCCGAAAATTGGGAAAGGTCTTCGAGATATGAGCTATCAATCTGTTTTTCATCCGGACCTGTTTAAAGGCCAGGTGTTTATTGTTACCGGCGGCGGTTCTGGCATCGGCCGGTGTACGGCCCATGAACTCGCTGCCCTGGGCGCGCGGGTTGCCCTGGTGGGCCGCAAGGCCGAGAAAGTGGAATCTGTGAAATCAGAGATCACCGAGGACGGCGGCATTGCGTCCGCCCATGTCTGTGATATCCGTGAAGAGGACTCGGTCAAGGCCACGGTAAAGGCGATCATTGCCGAACACGGAGGCCTGAACGGTTTGGTGAACAATGCCGGAGGGCAGTTCCAGGCGCCGCTGACCGGGATCAACCAGAAGGGCTGGGAGACGGTGGTTCGAACCAATCTGACCGGCGGCTTCCTGATGGCACGGGAAGCCTACACTCAGGCTCTTTCCAAAACCGGGGGCGCCATCGTCAATATTGTCGCCGACATGTGGGGCGGCATGCCCGGCATGGGACACTCCGGCGCCGCCAGGGCCGGCATGGTGAACTTTACCCAGACAGCCGCCGTTGAGTGGGGCGCGTCAGGGGTTCGTGTAAACGCGGTCGCTCCGGGCTGGATTGCCTCCAGCGGCATGGATAACTACCCCGAACACATGAAGCAGTGGATCCGCAGCCTCGGCGATAACGTGCCTATCAAGCGGATGGGCACCGAATCAGAAGTCAGCTCTGCAATCTGTTTTCTCCTCAGCCCGGGCGCGGCGTTTATCAGCGGGGATTGTCTGCGGATAGACGGCGGTGCGTCACAGGGAGGTCGAGTCTGGCCGTTACCGAAAGCCAAGAACAACGAACCCTACAACGGCTTTCACCGGGCCATCACCCCGAAAGTTCTGAGCGACGACTAAGGAGCCGACCATGCAGGTACTTGAATCCACGGTAAGCTCCACGTCCGAGGACTTCCGCACCAACGCCGAAGCCATGGACGCCCACATCACCACGTTCCGGGACGTTGAGCAAAAGGTTCTGGATTTGGCGGAAGCCGCCCGGGAGAAGTTCACCAAACGGGGCAAGCTGCTCCCAAGAGACCGTATCAACCGGTTGCTGGACCGCGGCACGCCCTTTTTAGAACTCTGCTCCCTGACTGGCTACAAGATGCACGACGACAAGGACGGCAGCCTCGCCGGCGGCGGGATCATCGCCGGCATCGGTTATGTAAGCGGCATCCGCTGTCTGGTGGTGGCCAGCAACAGCGCCATCAAAGGCGGCACCATTACCCCTGCCGGCCTGGACAAGACGCTGCGCCTGCAGCAGATCGCCATGGAAAACAAGCTGCCGGTGGTATCCCTTTCCGAGAGCGGCGGCGCCAACCTGAACTACGCCACCGATATTTTCGTGCTAGGTGCCCGGGGCTTTGCCAATCAGGCGCGGATGTCCGCGGCCGGCATTCCTCAGGTCACCGTTGTCCACGGCAACGCCACCGCCGGAGGCGCCTATCAGCCGGGTCTGTCCGACTACGTGATCGTGGTGCGCGAGCAAGCCAAGATGTTCCTGGCCGGCCCACCACTGCTGAAGGCAGCAACCGGCGAAGTTGCAACCGATGAGGAACTTGGCGGCGCGGAGATGCATGCGACCGTGGCAGGAACGGCAGAGTACCTGGCCGAAGACGACGCCGACGGCATCCGCCAGGCCAGAAACATCCTCGAAGCCCTGCCCTGGAACGAGCAGCTGCCACCCCGGCGCGAACTTCAATGGGAGGAACCGCTCTACCCGGCCGAGGAGCTGTTGGGTGTCATCCCGGCGGATTCCAAAAAGCCCTACGATGTGCGCGAAATCCTCGCCCGCATTGCCGACGGTTCAAAGTTCATGGACTTCAAGAACGAGTTCGACGACCAGACCGTCTGCGGCACCATCCGAATTGAAGGTCATTCAGTCGGCATCATCGGCAACAACGGCCCGATCACCCCGGCTGGATCCGCCAAGGCCGCCCAGTTCATCCAGCTCTGCGACCAGGCCGGAACGCCCCTTTTGTTCCTGCATAACACCACCGGTTTCATGGTGGGTACTCACTCAGAGCAGAACGGCATCATCAAACACGGCTCGAAAATGATCCAGGCTGTGGCCAACTGTCGGGTGCCAAAGGTCGCAATTGTCATCGGCGGTTCCTATGGTGCAGGTAACTACGCCATGTGCGGACGTGGCCTGGACCCGAGGTTCATCTTCGCCTGGCCCAACAGCCGAACCGCGGTTATGGGGCCGGCACAGGCAGGCAAGGTGATGCGTATCGTAGCTGAAGACAAGCAGCGCCGCGGCGGCATGGAGCCGGATCCGAAGACACTGGATTTTCTGGAGCAGGCCACGGCGAAGAAACTGGAGGAAGGCTCAACGGCGCTGTTCGGAACGGCCAGATTGTGGGATGACGGGTTGATTGACCCGCGGGATACGCGGCGCGTTCTGGCTCTGGTTCTGGACGTTTGCCGGGAGGCAGAAGCTCGGCAGTTGCGGCCTAATACGTTTGGGGTGGCCCGCCTGTAGGTCTGCTTGTTTTGCGGGAGGAACCGGTTGGGACACCCTGTCCAAAAAACGCTACGAGCACATCCATGTGCGCTTGGCGTCGGCCATCCATGGCCGCCGACATTTTTGGACAGGGTGTCCCAACCGGCTCTTCGAGATTCAGAGTTAACGCTTAAAACCAGCATGCTTTTCAGCGGCAGCATGCAAAAAACAACGGTAGGTCGGATTACTCCTTCGGTTAAGCCGACCTACAAAAACAACAAGCCTGCCAGCAGGCAGCAACCAGTTTGCAGACGTAAGCGGCTGTGTGGGATCGGTTTCAGAAAATGTCGGCGGCCATGGATGGCCGACGCCAAGCGCACATGGATGTGCTCGTAGCGGTTTTCTGAAACCGATCCCACACAGCCGCCACCCAAGCTAGTGAACGTGCACCAGCAAACAGAAGGCACGAACTAACATCCAGGAGAACAAGAACGTGAAATTCACAGCCGAACACGAAGCCCTCAGAAAAACCGTCCGCGATTTCGTGGAGAAGGAAATCAACCCCCATTGCGACGAATGGGAAGCCGCCGGGGAATTCCCGATTCATGAACTGTTCAAAAAGCTCGGAAACCTCGGCATCCTGGGTATCCAGAAGCCCGAAGAATACGGCGGTATGGGGCTGGATTACAGCTACAACCTCGTGGCTGCGGAAGAGCTTGGCATGGCCCATTGTGGTGGTGTGCCGCTGGCCATCGGGGTTCAGACCGATATGTGTACCCCGGCCATTTCCCGGTTTGGATCTGATGAACTGAAACGCAGTTTCCTCGCGCCGGCCATTGCCGGCGACATGGTGGGATGTATTGGCGTCAGTGAAGTTGGCGCAGGTTCGGATGTGGCGGGGATGAAAACCACCGCCAGGAAAGACGGCGACGACTACATCATCAACGGCTCCAAGATGTGGATCACCAACAGCCCCAAATCGGATTTTATCTGCCTGCTGGCCAACACCTCGGACGACAAGCCCCACAAGAACAAGTCTTTGATCATCGTGCCCACGAAAACGCCGGGCATCTCCTTCAGCCCGCACCTGAACAAGCTCGGCATGCGCTCTTCCGAAACCGCCCAGATCTTTTTTGACGACGTCCGTGTGCCACAGCGCTACCGGATCGGCGCCGAGGGCACCGGTTTCATGATGCAGATGCTGCAGTTCCAGGAGGAGCGAATCTGGGGTGCGGCGAACGTGATCAAGGCGCTGGAAAACTGCATCACCAAGACCATCGAGTACTGTCGCGAGCGGAAGACCTTCGGCCAGCCGCTGATCGACAACCAGGTAATCCACTTCCGCCTGGCCGAACTGCAAACCGAAGTCGAGGCCCTGCGCGCCCTCACCTACCAGGCCTGCGAGCTGCACGTTGAAGGCAAGGATGTCACCCGCCTGGCCTCCATGGCCAAACTCAAGGCCGGACGTCTTGGGCGTGAGGTCACAGACAGCTGCCTGCAGTACTGGGGCGGTAACGGTTACATGTGGGATAACCCGATTTCCCGCGCGCACCGGGATGTTCGACTGGTGTCTATTGGCGGTGGTGCCGACGAAATCATGCTCGGGATTATCTGCAAGATGATGGGAACCCTTCCGGGCAAGAAACGCGACTAGGAAACGGACGGTGGAGTCATTTATGGGCCAGGTACCACATTGCGAAACACTGATTCTGGAAAAACAGGGCCCCACCCTGTTTATCACCATCAACCGACCAGACGTGCGCAACGCCATGAGCCTCGAGATGGTGGCGGAACTGTCCGCGGTGTTCACCCAGATTGAAAACGACCTGCACATTCGCGCCGTCGTCATCCGGGGCGTCGGTGGGCACTTCTGCGCCGGTGGTGATATCAAAGACATGGCCGGAGCCCGCGGCCAGAAAGCGGCCGAGGGTGAGGCGGACCCGTTCTATCGTCTGAACCGCGCTTTCGGTCAGATGATTCAACAGGTCAACGAATCCTCGAAAGTGGTCATCGCGATCACCGAAGGCGCCGTCATGGGCGGTGGATTCGGTTTGGCCTGCGTTTCCGACGTCGCCATCGCCGGGCCGAGCGCCAAGTTCGGCATGCCGGAAACCTCCCTCGGCGTGATTCCAGCCCAGATTGCGCCGTTTGTGGTTGAACGAATCGGCCTCACTCAGGCCCGGCGGCTGGCCCTGCTCGGTTTGAGAATCGATGCGAACGAAGCATGCAGTCTTGGCATCGTTCACCAGGCGGCTTCTTCAGAGGATGAACTGGAAGAGATGCTGACAAGCGCTCTGGATCGTGTCCGCCACTGCGCACCGGTTGCCACGGCAGAAACCAAAGCGTTGCTACACAGGGTTGGCCATGAACCCATGAGCGGTTTGCTGGACAGCGCGGCTGAAAAATTTGCGGAAGCCATCCGGGGAAGCGAAGGAACGGAGGGCACCATGGCCTTCATGCAAAAACGTCCACCAGCCTGGGCAGGCGAATCCGAATGATGCGGAGCGAGGTTGGAAGCCAGACGGCTTCCGGCCTCGCGGCGAACTCCACAGGGGAAAACAAGAACATGCTAAAAAAACTGTTAATAGCCAACCGAGGCGAAATCGCAGTCCGGGTGATCCGTACCGCGAAAGCCCTGGGTTACCGCACCGTGGCCGTCTACTCAGAGGCCGACGCCAGGGCCATGCACGTGGAACTCGCCGACGAGGCCGTCTGCATTGGCCCGGCACAGGTATCCGCCTCCTACCTGAACAGCGATGCAATTCTTGAAGCCGCCCGCAAAACCGGCGCCGACTGCATCCACCCGGGTTACGGCTTCCTCTCCGAGAATGCCGCCTTCGCCAACGCCTGCAAAGACGCCGGCCTGGTGTTTGTTGGCCCTCCCGCCTCGGCCATCGAACTCATGGGCAGCAAGCGCCGATCCAAAATTGCCATGCAGGAAGCCGGCGTGCCAGTGGTGCCTGGCTATGAAGGCGACAACGCCAACGACGACGAACTGATCGCCTCCGCCAAAGACATCGGCTACCCCCTCATGATCAAAGCCTCTGCCGGCGGTGGTGGCCGCGGCATGCGCCTGGTTGAGAGTGAATCCGAACTGGCCGACAACATCAAACGGGCCCGTTCCGAATCAAAACAGGCCTTCGGCGACGACGAACTGATCCTGGAAAAAGCCGTGATTGAGCCCCGCCACGTGGAAATCCAGGTGTTTGCGGATCGCCACGGCAATGCGGTCTACCTCGGCGAACGGGACTGCTCAGTACAGCGCCGACACCAGAAAGTAGTGGAAGAAGCACCCTCCCCCTTTGTCACGCCGGAACTACGACAGGCCATGGGTGAGGCTGCAGTCAAAGCGGCTCTGGCCTGCAACTACGAAGGCGCCGGCACCGTCGAGTTCCTGGTCGACAAGCACCGAAGCTTCTACTTTCTGGAAATGAACACCCGCTTGCAGGTAGAGCATCCGGTCACCGAACTCATTACCGGCCAGGACCTGGTCGCCTGGCAGCTCAACGTGGCTGAGGGACGGCCGCTGCCGCTCAGCCAGGACGATATTCACCTGAATGGCCATGCCATTGAGGTTCGACTCTATGCAGAGGACCCTGCCCACGGATTCACACCCCAGACCGGATCGCTATACGCCTTTGAACCAGCCGAAGGCGAAGGTTTACGGTTTGATACCGGGGTACGATCTGGAGATGCTATCACTCCCCACTACGACCCCATGCTGGCTAAAGTAATTGCCTGGGGCCAAAACCGAGATGAAGCCCGCCGGCGGCTGATCCGCTCGCTTGAGGACACGACCGTGTTCGGTGTGACCACCAACCGCCATTTCCTGAGCCGGATTATCGCAGACGAAACTTTCGGGGCCGGCGGGGCGACCACGGCCTTCCTGCAGCAGGCCTTCAAGGACGATCCGTCCCTTAAGCCGCAAAACCTTACCATTCGCCAGTTGGCCCTGGCCGCCTGCGTGCTCGACCATGGCATTTCGGGCCAGAGCGCCTGGAGCAATGCGCCGGCCACCATGACGCCCATCAAGCTGGAAACCGGCGACACCACTGTCGAGCTACTGGTGACCCGCAACGGCAGCCGGCTGTCTGTGAGTATGGGCGAAACCCGGCATTCCCTGGTACTTGAAAGCCAGAGGGATGGCCATTTGTGCATTATCGACAACGGCGTTCGTCAGGCCTGCCAATATCACCGCCAGGGCGATTCCCTATATTTGCAGGCGTTCGGGCAATCCTGGTCGGTGCGCGATGTTACCCACCAACCAGCCAGGACTGCTGGCGGCGCGGGCAGCGGTCGCATCCAGGCGACCATGGATGGCGCCATCATTGATGTGTTGGTTGAGGCTGGTCAGAGCGTTCACCAGGGCGATACGCTGGTGATACTGGAAGCCATGAAGATGGAGCATCCGGTAAAAGCAGACCGGGACGGCAGAGTCGCCGAGATTCTTGCGAGCAAGGGCGACCAGGTGAAACGCAGTCAGTTACTGGTCCAGATAACCGCCAACGAGACGGCCGAACAGGAGAACGAGGCATGAGTACCATGCGTGATCGTACCGTTTTTATCACCGGCGCCAGCCGTGGCATCGGCCGGGCCATCGCCCTCGCCGCCGCCCGTCAGGGCGCGAACGTAGTGATTGCCGCCAAATCAGACACGCCTCATCCGAAGCTGCCAGGCACGATCCATACGGTGGCAGAGGAAGTTCGGGATGCTGGAGGCAAAGCGCTACCGCTGGTTCTGGATGTCCGGGATGAAAAGCAGATCCGCCAGCGCATTGATGAGGCCGGCGAGCATTTTGGCGGCATCGACGCACTGGTAAACAACGCAGGCGCCATTCGGCTAACCGGTGTGGAAAACCTCAAGGTCAGCCGGTACGACCTGATGCATCAGGTCAATGCCCGGGCCGTCATGGCCTGCAGCCAGGCCGCACTGCCCTGGCTGAAACAGTCAGACCGGGCTCACATCCTGAGCCTGTCGCCGCCTCTGAATCTGAATACCCGGTGGTTCGCCCAATATGGCCCCTATACCACCACAAAATACGCCATGACCATGCTGAGCCTGGGCATGGCGGAGGAGTTCAGGCGGTACGGCATTGCGGTTAACACGCTGTGGCCAAAAACGCTGATTGCCACGGCAGCCATCGAATTTGAGGTTGGCGGGCCCCAGATGATGGCCCAGGGCAGGAAGCCGGACATCATGGCCGATGCTGCTGTCAGCATCCTCAACCGGTCGTCTGAGACTATGACTGGTCAGACCCTGATCGACGAGGACCTGCTACGGCAGGACGGTATCACCGACTTCGAGCATTACCGGTATGAGCCGGGCGATAAGCCCCTGATGCCGGACCTGTTTCTGGACTGAACCCGAGGCATGCGTTGTTCCGGGTTCAACGTCCACACAATAAAAGGGACCAATGGAAACACCATGAGCCAAGACAACGTATCCGCACTGGACATTGCCCGCAGCCTGCCCGGAATATTCCGGCGCTTGCCGGCCATAACCCGGGGGCTGTATTACTATGCCCTGAAAAACGAGAACCGTGAGCTTACGCTCGGCACTCTTATCGAAAGCAATGCCCGGAACCTGGGAAGCCGGCCCGCCATTCTGTTTGAAGACCGCTCGATCACATGGAGCGAATTGGATGGCTGGGCCAACCGCATTGCCCGCTACCTGCAGGACCAGGGGCTTGCCAAAGGGGATGCCATTGCGATCTTCCTTGAAAACCGCCCCGAATTGCTGGCCGTGGTAGCCGGCGCAGCCAAACTCGGCGTTGCCTGCGCCATGCTCAATACCTCCCAGAGAGGCAAGGTACTCGAACACAGCATCAACCTGATCGAGCCCAAAATGATGGTGGTTGGCGAGGAACTGGTCGAGGCGTTCGACGGCATAAGAACAGATCTCAAGACCGCCCATCCCCAGCCATTCCAGTTTCTGGCAGACACCAACACGCTGAACGCCTTTGGGGACGCACCAACCGGTTACGCCAACATGGCCGAGCAGGTCAGCACCTTCAACAGCGACGCCCCGGTTCTCAGCGATGCGCCGAAAATGGGCGATACCGCCATCTACCTGTTCACCTCCGGCACCACCGGCCTGCCCAAGGCCGCCCCGGGCTCACACCGCAAATTCATAATGGCCTACGGCGGGTTTGGCCTGATGTCTCTTGCCATGAAGCCGGAGGACGTTCTTTACTGCACGCTCCCCCTTTATCACGGCACCGCACTGCTGGTCTGCTGGGGCTCAGTCCTGGCCGGCGGCTCCGCCATTGCCCTGCGCCGCAAATTCTCCGCCAGCGCCTTCTGGGACGACGTTCGCTATTACCACGCCACCACCTTCGGCTACGTCGGCGAACTCTGCCGCTACCTGCTGAACCAGCCACCCAGCGAACAGGACCGGAACCATAGCCTCACCAAAATGATCGGCAACGGCCTCCGCCCGTCCATCTGGAAGGAATTCAAGGAGCGCTTCGGGATAGAGACAGTCGCAGAGCTCTACGCCTCCAGCGAAGGCAACATCGGCTTCAGCAACTTCTTCAACATGGACAACACCGTGGGCTTTTCCACCGCCCCCTACAAGCTGGTGAAATTCCACGACGGCACACGGGATCCAATTCGTAACGAAAAAGGCTTCATGCAGGAAGTGGCTAAAGGCGAGCCCGGCCTCTTGATCGGCGAGATCACCAAGAAATGGTCGTTCGAGGGTTACACCCAGAAAGAGGCCACGGAAAAATCGATCCTCCGCAACGCTTTCAAGAAGGACGACGCCTGGTTCAACACTGGCGATGTCCTGAAGGAGATCGGGTGCGGCCACCTGCAGTTCGTCGACCGTATGGGCGATACCTACCGCTGGAAGGGCGAAAACGTCTCAACAACGGAAGTGGAAAACATCATCGACGGCTCGGGGATGGTCGAGGAAGCCATCGTCTACGGCGTCGAGATTCCGGGCACCAACGGCAAGGCCGGCATGGTGACCCTGGTTCCCCACAGCAATGGCGGAGAGTTCGACGTGAACAGTTTGTTCGCCTATCTGAGGGACAATCTGCCGACCTATGCAGTTCCGGTATTCGTACGGGTAACCCACGCCATCGAGAAAACGGGGACGTTCAAGTACCGGAAGGTGGATATCCAGAAGCTGGGCTATTCGCTTCGGAATGGGGAGGAGGTCTATGCCTGGCTGCCCAGGACTGATGGGTATACCTTGCTGACGCGAGAGCTGGTTTCGGAGATTGACTCGGCTTCGGTCCGGTTTTGATGATTGGCCTTTTGTCTGGGCCCTAGCCTTATGGATTAGCGGATTGGTGAGGGTGGGCACCTCCTCCCAAAAACCGCTACAAGCACGTCCGTGTGCGCTTGTTTCGGGCCGTCCATGGCCCTCTACATTTTTGGGAGGAGGCACCCACCCTCACCATCGGGCTGTTGCGTTATAGTCTCGATATTCAGAGATACCACTGATTCCAGAAGTTGCCGGTTGGAAGCACTTCCCAAAAATGTCGGCGGCCATGGATGGCCGACGCCAAGCGCACATGGATGTGCTCGTAGCGGTTTTTGGGAGGTGCTTCCAACCGGCAACCTCCCAAAGCTTTCAGGCTTCGATAAAACTCAGGAGCCGACTTTAAGCACAACCTTGCCAGTCGCTTTGCGTTCAGTAAGGGCTCCAAGGGCAGAGGCGTAATCCTCGAAGTCATAGACGGCACTGATCTTCGGATCAATCTTGCCCTCGGCATAGAGCTTCATCAGCTCCATCATGTTCTGGGCACTGGCCTCCGGCTCGCGTTGTGTGAAACTGCCCCAGAATACGCCAACAACGGAACAACCTTTCAGAAGCGTCAAATTTGCCGGGATTTTCGGGATCTCGCCGGCGGCGAAGCCGATGATCAGATGGCGGCCATTCCAGCCCATGGCGCGGAGGGCCTGTTCGGTGAAGTCACCGCCGACGGGGTCGTAGATGACATCCACGCCTTTGCTGTGAGTGAGCTTCTTCACCGCGTCTTTAAGAGGCTCTTCTGCGTAATTGATCAGCTCATCGGCGCCTGCTTCCTTGGCAACCGCTAGCTTTTCCGCGGAACTGGCGGCTGCAATAACCTTCGCGCCCATGGCCTTGCCGAGCTCAACCGTTGCCAGGCCCACGCCACCACTGGCGCCCAGAACCAGAAGCGATTCGCCAGGCTGAAGGTTGCCGCGCTGCTTGAGGGCATAATAGGAAGTTCCATAAACCATGGTGAAGGCCGCTGCCTTCTCGTCGGACATGCCATCGGGGACGGGGAGAAGATTCTGCTCCGGCACGATGACTTCTTCGGCAAAGGCGCCATAACCTGTCAGCCCAGCAACACGGTCGCCTACCTTGAAGCGGGTTACCTTGTCGCCAACCTCGATAACCTCACCCGCCATTTCGCCACCCGGGGAAAAAGGCAGGCTTGGCTTCAACTGATATTTGTTCTCGATGATGAGGGTGTCCGGAAAATTCAGGCCGGCGGCTTTAACGCGCACTTTGACACCGCGGCCTTTCACTTCGGGGCTGGGAACTTCTTCGATGACCAGCTTCTCGGCCGGACCATATTCCTTGCAGAGGATGGCTTTCATGAGTGCTCCGTTTTTGTTTGATCGGATTCCAGGCGACAGGCGCCTGTGATTGTTATCCGTCAAGCTAAACAGAGTCTTAACATGAAGCAAATAAAGTTCTTTTATCTAAGCGCATAAGCGGCGCTTATTTCTCAGAGCGAGTCCATTCAGAGCATGGTCCCGCCGATCACGAGAGCGCCAACCAGAACCACCCCGGCCACAATCAGGCCAGTTTTCATTCCTGAGGACAGCACCTGAGGCGCGTCGCCGACAGATTTAGGATCATCACGGGTAGACAGATTCTGTTCCTGGCTGGAGTTGCGAACGAGCTCGATCATTTTCTCACACTGTTCAGAGGTGAACGCGGCCGGATCAAAGGATTCAAGTCCCTGATCATCCAGAAATGCCCGAACGTCCCTCGAAAGCGGCACGTATTTCATGGACCAGTTACTGAACGTTCGGCTCTTGAGGGGCTCTTCTATCAAGGTGACGATGTTGCGGTGGCGGTCATCCTTCAGGATCCTGTCATACGTGCGACGGACGGCGTCCTCTTCACCTTCCAGATACTGGAAAAACCGGTCGTTTCCGTAGTAGAGGCCACCGACCAACTGGTCTTTGGCATTGTTCTTACGGGAGGTCATCAGAATTCGTGCAACGTGGGGTTCAACACCCTTTTCCACCGGTTTGGCTTCGAACGTGGCTTCACTGGCATAGGCCAGACGCATCAGGGACATAGCAACTCCGTACAACAGGATACAGGTAAGTTGAGTGCAAGATACGTTCAGAACTGTCGCTATGGATCACAGTCCGGAGGCCCGCGCTTTCTAACACCTATCTGGCCTCAGGTGAAAGCCATCCGCTTTTTCGCTATCCTGCGCGCTTTGACTTTAGGCATCCGGCCACTCCTGGCCTATCTCGGGGCTCCCCATGATCGACATCATCTACGTGCTTGAAATGGTTGGAATCGTCGCGTTTGCGATTTCCGGCATGATCGTGGCGCGCTCCAAAAATATGGATCCTGTGGGCGTATTTACCATCGGCTTCATCACGGCACTCGGTGGTGGCACCCTGCGCGATCTGATCATGGACAACCACCCTCTTTACTGGATCAAGCACGAAGAGCAACCGATGCTGATTCTGGCCATGGCGGTTGTCTTCAGCTATTGGAAAAAAGCAGAGCGGCTGCGGGAGTCAAGAATTGTGTTCCCCGACGCCATCGGACTCGGCGTTTTTTCCATCCTTGGCGCCCAACTGGCCCTGGATCTGGGACATTCCTGGTTTGTCGCGTCCCTGCTAGGAGTGATGACGGGCACCTTTGGCGGCGCCCTGCGGGACACCCTCTGTAACGAGGTCCCCTATATCTTTCGCAAAGACCAGATCTACGCCTCGATCTCATTCGCCGGATGCTGGCTGTACTTTGTCTGCCAGTGGTTCCTCGACAACGAGGTCCTGCCGCTGACCATTGGCCTGCTTTTTATCGTCATCGTGCGGATGCTGGCGGTCCGCTTCGATATCCGGCTCCAGCGTGACTCTCACAGCAACTAACGCCACATTCGCTTTGACGAACTGTCAATCATCCCTTGGCCTCAGGAGGCTGAGCCGGTAATATTGCCGTTTTTTCACGCAATTCAAGAATTCCGTCCAGACCAGACCCCCAAACACAAACTTTCAGCATCCTGTGAGGCAGACACCCGTCATGCTTGAACGACTGTTCCAACTCCAGGCCCACGGCACCACTGTTCGTAAAGAAGTGGTTGCGGGCATTACCACCTTCCTGACCATGGCGTACATCATCGTGGTCAACCCGAGCATCCTGTCATCGACCGGCATGGATTTCGGGGCTGTCTTTGTTGCGACCTGTCTTGCAGCCGTGATCGGCACCCTGATCATGGGGCTGTGGGCCAATTACCCGATCGCCATGGCACCAGGCATGGGGCTAAACGCCTTTTTCTCCTTCACGGTCGTCGGCAGCATGGGCTACAGCTGGCAAATAGCGCTCGGAGCGGTGTTCATCTCCGGCTTCCTGTTCTTCCTGC
Organism: Marinobacter sp. L-13; assembly: GCF_056857715.1. Classification (NCBI taxonomy): domain Bacteria; kingdom Pseudomonadati; phylum Pseudomonadota; class Gammaproteobacteria; order Pseudomonadales; family Marinobacteraceae; genus Marinobacter; species Marinobacter sp. L-13. The sequence continues at coordinate 24,478 of NZ_JBSXNQ010000044.1, read as the reverse complement.
TGAGCATCTTCAAGGTGCGGGAATGGATCATCAACAGCATTCCCATGTCCCTGCGCTTCGGCATCTCCGCGGGCATTGGCTTCTTCCTGGCCCTGATCGCCCTGAAGAATGCCGGCATTGTTGTGGATCACCCCGCCACGCTTGTGGGGCTGGGCGAAGTGAAAGTGGCAGAGAGCCTGCTGTTTTTCGGCGGCTTCGTGCTGATTTGCGCACTGTCCTTCCGCCAGGTAACCGGCGCCGTCATGATTGGTATTATTGCGGTTACCGGCGTAGCCATGGCTCTGGGAATGGTGGAGTACAACGGTCTGGTTTCAGCACCCCCGAGCATAGCGCCGACGTTCATGCAGCTGGACCTGGCGGGCGCCCTGAATATCGGCATGATCAGCGTGATCTTTGCGTTTCTGTTCGTCGATCTGTTTGATACATCCGGCACCCTGATCGGCGCCGCACAGCGCGGTGGTCTCCTCGACAAGGACGGCAAACTGCCGCGCCTTGGCCGGGCCCTGATGTCGGACTCGGTTGCGACCATGTCCGGTGCTGCCCTCGGTACCTCAACCACCACCAGCTACATCGAATCCACCGCGGGCATCTCCGCCGGCGGCCGAACCGGCCTGACCGCTGTCGTGGTTGCCGTGCTGTTTCTTGCTTGTTTGCTGCTGTCACCGATTGCCAGCATCATCCCTGCCTACGCCACCGCACCGGCACTGCTTTACGTGGCGGTTCTGATGGCCAGCGGCCTCAAACTGATTGATTGGGAGGATGTCACTGATGCAGCCCCGGCTGTTGTCACCGCCCTGATGATGCCTTTGACCTTCTCCATTGCCAACGGCATCGCCCTGGGATTCATCACCTACGCCATTCTGAAGGCACTCAGTGGCCGCTGGGCAGATCTGAACGCCAGTGTTGTTATCATTGCGGTTGTGTTTGTTCTGAAATTCATTTTCCTGGATGCGGCCTGATCCACTTCCAGGGCATTAACCGGAACGTTTATGGATTATTTTTCTGAAAGCATCAAAAAGGCCATTCGCACGGTCCCGGACTGGCCAAAGCCGGGCGTGGCCTTTCGCGATATAACCACGGTACTGCAGGACAAGACTGCCTTCCGTAAACTGATTGATGCCTTCGTACACCGCTACCACGGACACAAGATTGATGCCGTGGCAGCGGTGGATGCGCGCGGCTTTATCATTGGCTCGGCACTGGCCTATGAGCTCAACGCCTCCCTGGTACTGGTACGCAAGAAAGGCAAGCTTCCGTTCGATACGCTGGTGGAGGACTACGAGCTTGAATACGGTACCGCCTCCGTGGAGCTGCACAAGGACGCTTTCAAGCCGGGCGACAACGTGGTTCTGGTAGATGATCTGATTGCCACTGGCGGCACGATGCTCGCCGCGACCCGTCTGATCCGCAGGATTGGCGCGGAAATTGTGGAAGTGGCAGCCATGATTGATCTGCCCGATCTCGGCGGCTCCCGCAAGCTGCAGGACGAAGGCCTTCAGGTTTATACTGTTTGCTCGTTTGAAGGGGAATAATCAACAGCAATCAGGAGGCGACCATGCCGGATTACCAACACCACTGGAAGGATGGCACACCCGTCCATCTGCCACTGGGAAAGATCGTCTGCATTGGTCGCAACTACGCCGAGCATGCCCGGGAGCTCAATAACCCGGTGCCGGATGAACCGCTGCTGTTCATCAAACCCGCAACCTCGGCGGTGCATATCACCCGTCCCCTGGATTTTCCAAGAGACCAGGGGGCGGTTCACTTCGAGACCGAACTGGCGGTTCTGATCGGTCGACCCTTGACCCGGGCTTCAGCCAGCGAAGCCAAATCCGCGATACTGGGCTACGGTCTGGCACTGGACCTGACTCTGCGGGATCTCCAGGGCAAACTCAAAGAAAAGGGCCAGCCATGGGAAAGAGCGAAGGGGTTCGATGGTGCCTGTCCGCTTTCGCCGTTTGTCGCGGCCGATAAGTTTCCCGATGCCCCCATTCACTTCACAATGGACATTGATGGCAACCGCCAGCAAACCGGCGATACCGGCGATATGCTCAACCCCATTATTCCCCTGATCGCTCACATCAGCAGCCAGTTCACTCTGCTGCCCGGCGATGTGGTGCTGACAGGAACACCAAAAGGCGTGGGCCCGCTGGTTTCTGGCCAGACCCTGTCGCTTGAACTGGAAGACCTGCTGTTCGTGGAGACCAAAGTGGTTTAACGTGCAGGGCCGGCTAAACCCAAATCCGGTCAAAGGCGTACATCTGTTTATGGCAAAGAAACCGGTAACCTCCCGACGTGGTCGCTTCTTCAAACTCGCTGGCATGACTGCCTCTGTGGCAGGGCAATATGCCGGCCAGCGTGCGCGCCGCCTGTTCCGCTCAGAAAATGACGAGGGCGCGCAGAGCGAAAGCTACACACGCATGGCCGACCAGATCGCCGATACCCTGGGCGAGCTGAAAGGGGCGGTCATGAAAGTCGGGCAAATCGCTTCCCAGACCCAGGACTTTCTGCCCAAGGAATTCTCGGACGCGCTCGAGAAGCTTCAGAAAGAAGCCCCGCCCATGCCTTTTGAAGTCATCGTGGGGCAGATCGAATCGGAACTGGGCAAACCGGTCTCCGAGCTTTTCGAGTACCTGCAGGAGACACCCTACGCTGCGGCTTCCATCGGCCAGGTGCATCGCGCCAGACTCCACGATGGCACCGATGTCATTGTGAAAATCCAGTACCCCGGCGTGGACGAATCCTGCGATTCAGATCTCAAACAACTGCGCATGGCACTGAGATTGGGCGGCCTGCTGAAAATGCCCAAGGAGTCGGTCGACCGGCTGTTCGCCGAAATCCGGGAGCGACTGAAAGAAGAACTGGATTACGAGAACGAAGCACGAAATATCGAACTCTTTCGGGAGTTTCACAAGGATCAGCCCTGGGTGCTCATCCCTTCCGTGGCGAAGAGCCACTCAACCCGACGTGTCCTGACGATGGAACTGGTTGAGGGAGATCACGTCAGCAAGGTTACGAGAGACCGGTACGACCAGGACACCATCAACCTGATAGGTCACCGGATCTTCATGCTCATGGCGGACCAGCTTTTCCGTTTCCAGTGCATCCATGGCGATCCCCACGCCGGCAACTTCGCCTACCGGCCTGATGGCTCCATCGTCATGTACGACTTCGGCTGCGTAAAGAAGCTGAAACCGGAAATCATCGCCGCCTACCGCAACGCCCTGGTTTCTGCCCTCGAGGAAGACTACGAAGCGCTTGACCGTCATCTTATTGACCTGGGCGCGCGTGTCGGAAGCCAGCCAGCCGTGGATGAAGCCTACTACGCTATGTGGCGGGACATTCTGGTGGTGCCCTTTGAGGATCGGGAGGTGCCCTATAACTTCGCAGAAGCCGACATCCACAAGCGCGTGGCCGAGAAAACCAGCACCGTGTTCAAATACCTCGACTACTTCAAGCCGCCGGTGGAAAGCATCTTTATCGACCGGATGATTGCCGGTCATTACTGGATGCTGAAGCGGCTGGGTGTTCAGGCCGCGTTCAGGGAAGAACTGGAAAGGTACCTGAAAGCCTGAACCCTACAGGTAATGGGCAACCCACTCGGCAACACCCTCGACGGCACCCTTGCGAATAAACCGGGCCCGTGACACTGACGCCGGCTCGCCCGGGTCAATCACGGTGATGGGGACATTTTTGTCCACTTCGTAAACCAGTCCTGCAGCCGGGTATACCTGCAGAGACGTTCCCACGATCAGCAGGTGATCGGCCGTGCGGACAACTTCGGCAGCCTTGTCCAGCATGGGCACTTCCTCGCCAAACCAGACAATATGAGGACGAAGCTGGGCGCCACGGTCGCAGGTGTCGCCAGGGTTAATATCACGATAACCGATGTCATAAACCAGCTCCGGATATTTTGAACTGCGCGCCTTGGTAAGCTCTCCGTGAAGGTGAATGACGTTGCTCGCGCCACCCCGTTCGTGAAGATCGTCCACGTTCTGGGTGACCACGGTGACCCGGTAGCGCTGCTCAAGCTCCGCCAGCAGCTGATGGGCCCGGTTCGGCTGGGCAGAGGCAAGCTGGCGGCGTCGGTCATTGTAGAACCGCAGCACCAGCTCCTGATTGCGCGTAAACGCCTCGGGCGTAGCCACATCGTAGACGCTGTGCTGCTCCCACAACCCACCGTTGTCCCGGAAGGTGGATAGACCGCTTTCGGCGCTTATGCCCGCGCCTGTCAGCACTACGATATGATCCTGCATCAGTCGAAAATCTTACCCGGGTTCATGATTCCGTTGGGATCGAATACCTGCTTGATTCCCCTCAGGTAAGCGATTTCTGCCTCGCTACGGGTGTACTGCAGATACGGCTTCTTGGTCATACCCACGCCGTGCTCGGCAGACACGCTGCCCTGGTAGCGCTCGACAATCTCGAACACCCATTTGTTGACCTGTTGGCACTTCTCGAAGAAATCCTCGTTGGCCATGTCCTCTGGCTTGAGGATATTCAGGTGCAAGTTGCCATCGCCGATGTGCCCGAACCAGATAATCTCGAAATCCGGATAGTGCTCGGTGACCACGGCATCAATTTCCTGCAGGAAGCCCGGCACCTTGGATACGACCACGGAAATATCATTCTTGTAGGGCGTGCGGGGCGCGATGGACTCGGAAATGCGCTCGCGCAGCTGCCAGAGGTTCTGGGCCTGGGTTTCGCTCTGGCTGATCACGCCATCCAGCACCCACCCGTTCTCCACGCATTGTTCAAACAGAGCCATAGCATCGTCCATCACCTGATCGGAGACAGATTCGAACTCCAGCAGCGCATAATACGGCGCCTCGGTTTCAAACGGCGCCTGAACCTGACCGTGGGCCAGCACGTGTCCCATGGCTTGATGGGAGAAAAACTCGTAGGCGGTGAGATCAATCTTTTTCTGAAAAGTCTGCAGCACATCCATGGTGTTGGTCAGGTCATTCAGACCCAGCACCAGCACCGTCAGGTTATCCGGCTTCCGGGACAATTTCATGGTGGCTTCGGTAATAAAGCCCAGTGTGCCCTCAGCGCCGATAAACAGATGACGCAGATCGTAACCCGTGTTGTTCTTCTCCAGATCCTTGTTCAGATCCAGAATATCGCCCTTGCCGGTCACGACCTTGAGGCCGGCAACCCAGTCCCGGCTCATACCATAGCGAATTACCTTGATACCGCCGGCGTTGGTGGAGAGGTTGCCACCGAGCTGGCTGGAACCGGCGGAGGCAAAATCAACCGGATAGTAAAGACCGTTGTCTTCAGCACAATTCTGCAACTGCTCGGTCACAACACCGGCCTGACACCGAACCGTCCTGTCGCTGGCATTGAAGTCCAGAATCTGGTTCATGTTGTCGAACGCCACAACCACCTCACCATTGGCGGCCACAGCACCGCCACTCAGACCTGTCCGGCCGCCAGAGGGCACCAGTGCCACCTGATTCTCGTTGGCGAACTTCACCAGCGCCTGCACCTGCTCGGTGGTCTTGGGCAACGCGATCGCCAGGGGCTTGGGCGGGTAGATCTTGGTCCAGTCCTTGCCGTAGGTATCCAGATCTGCCGGGTCGGTCAGCACCTTGCCGGGCGCGTCGCCGGTGGCCATCAGGTCTTTGAGAGAAGCAATGATCTGTTCAGAATTCATGAATTTTTCGGTCTCGTCAGGTTTGGGCCGGAGCATCCTGCAACAGGAATCACAGACAGTTGATTCAGGCAAACCGGCGCGCTGTGAAAATCTTTGTTTATGGTATCATACCGCCCCTGTTCTGTGAGCCAGCCCTGACGATCACTGGCCACGGGTCATTTCACGTGACGAAAGGTTCGGAAGCAAGCCCATGTCAAATACGTCTCTTGAGAAGAGCAAAATCCGTATCCTGCTGCTGGAAGGCGTGCATCAATCTGCCATTGATACGCTGAATGCTGCGGGCTATACCAACATTGAGTACCTGTCTCACTCGCTGGCCGAGGAAGAGCTGATCGAGAAGATTGCCGATGCGCACTTCGTCGGCATCCGTTCCCGCACCCAGCTGACCGAGAAAGTATTTGAGGCCGCCAAGAAGCTGGTGGCTGTGGGTTGCTTCTGTATTGGCACCAACCAGGTGGATCTGCAGGCGGCCACCCGGCGCGGTATTGCCGTTTTCAATGCGCCTTTCTCCAACACCCGGAGCGTCGCGGAACTCGTTCTCGCCCAGGCCATTCTGCTCCTGCGCGGTGTCCCGGAGAAAAACGCCAAGGCCCATCGCGGCGAGTGGCTGAAATCCGCCAAGGACAGCTATGAAATCCGTGGCAAAAAACTGGGCATTATCGGCTACGGCAACATCGGCACCCAGTTCAGCGTCCTGGCCGAGGGCCTGGGCATGGATGTGTACTTCTACGATGTCGTCTCAAAACTGTCGATCGGCAACGCCACCCAGGTAGGTACGCTCCAGGAGCTGCTCAACATTGCCGATGTGGTCAGCCTGCACGTACCGGAAACCCCGGCCACCAAGTACATGTTCAAGGCCGAGCAGTTCGCCCAGATGAAACCCGGCAGCATTCTCATGAATGCCTCCCGCGGCACCGTGGTGGACATCGACGCCCTGGCCGATGCTCTGGGCAGCGGTAAACTGCTGGGTGCTGCCATTGACGTATTCCCGGTTGAGCCCAAATCCAACGACGAGGAATTTGTCTCTCCGCTGCGGGAGTTCGACAATGTCATCCTGACCCCGCATGTTGGCGGCTCCACCATCGAAGCCCAGGCAAACATCGGTCGGGAAGTGGCAGAAAAACTGGCCATGTACAGCGACAACGGCACGTCGGTTTCTTCCGTGAACTTCCCGGAAGTCGCTCTGCCGTCACACCCCAATCAGCACCGTCTGCTGCATATCCACGAGAACGTTCCCGGCGTGATGTCAGAGATCAACCAGGTGTTTTCAGAGAATGGCATCAACGTTTGCGGCCAGTATCTGCAGACCAAGGAAGACATCGGCTATGTTGTCGTCGACGTGAACAAAGAGTACGGCGAACTGGCGCAGGAAAAGCTGCTCAAAGTGAAAGGGACCATTCGCTGCCGCGTACTGTTCTGATTAACGGCCAGATATAAAAAAACCGGAGCCTGTGCTCCGGTTTTTTTATGGCTGCGAACGCCCTGCTTACTGCATGGGCACCAGCGTCAGCTCAACACGACGGTTCTGCTCACGGCCGGCCGCGGTATCATTTGAGGCAACCGGGTAGCGTTCGCCGTAGCCAACAGCACGGGTACGCTTCGGCTCAATACCCTGGTTCAGGAGGAAGTCACGCACGGATGAGGCGCGACGCTCACTGAGCAGCTGGTTGTAGCTGTCAGAGCCGGAGCTGTCGGTATGCCCCTCAATCTGGATGATGGTCTTGTCATACTCCTTCAGTACCAGAGCCACGGATTCCAGTGTTCCGCTGAATGACGGCTTGATGCTCGATTCATTCAGATCAAAGGTGATATTGCCTGGCATCACCAGTTCAATCTCATCGCCGTTGCGCACCACGCGAACACCAGTGCCCTCCAGCTTGCGACGCAGCTCGGCTTCCTGTTTGTCCATGTAGTAACCAACGCCACCGCCAATGGCCGCGCCGCTGGCCGCACCAATCAGGGCACCTTTTCCGCGGTCACTCTTGCTGGAGGTTGCCGCACCGATAGCCGCACCGCCAATAGCGCCGATGATGCTTCCCTTGGTCGCATTCGAAGTTTTCTCTTCACCGGTGTAGGGGTCATAGGTCATACAACCGCCGAGACCGAAAGTTGCCACCATAAATACAAGAATCATCTTCTTCACAGCTTTCTCCTGTGCCTGGTTTCTTCAGCCAACCCGGTTTAACGGGTCTTTTCCGCCGAGTTCGTGAATGTATCAATAATGGTATTGAATACGGTTGCCTGCAAATCCTGAGCTTCGTTCACAAGATGATGACGTCCGTCAGGGATTTTCCGTTCCTCAACCGAGGAAAATTTATTCCGGATAATACGCAAATTGTGTTGCCAGTCGACTGTCAGATCCTTCTCACCTTGCACGACGGTCACCGGAAAGTCGACCGGCCGCGCAGATTCAATATGGGGGACCCATTTTCGGAGTGCACTCACCCAGTCGACATGCACTGCCCTCGCCTGAAGCGGGTCGTACTCCCGCAAGAACCTGAGGAAACGACCGTTGCCACTGTTCTCTGCAAATACCCTGCGCCAGCGGGAAATAAACGGCTTCACCATGCTATGCAGTATTTTTGCGCCCAACCAGCCGGCCGGCCTCACCAGGGGCGCCAGAAGCACCACTTTCCGGAAGTCGGAGGTTTGCTGGCTGTGATGGTTGGACAACAGATAATCAATCAGGATCGCTCCACCGGTGCTCTGCCCAACCGCGAACCAGGGCTGACGCAACTTGTCCCTGACCTGAGCCATCACGTCTGACAGAACGCCCTGATACTCAAGAAAACTGCCAATGGCTGCGGGCGTGCCGCTGGAAAGGCCATGGCCGGGCTGATCGTAGGCCAGCACATCAAACCCGGCTCCCAGGCACCGATCGATCAACTGACTGTACAACCCGACGTGGTCGAAATAGCCGTGCAGAATGAACACCGTGCCACGCTCTGTTGACTGGTCCGGCAATCGGAAATAATGCACCATGACTTCATGACCGCAGGCTTTGACGTAACCCTGATGATAAGCAACGTCCGGATGTTCCACCCAGAGATCCAGCCCATAAAAACGACAATAGGCCACCATTTCATCACTAAGATCACGCGAGCGGGTCGGGTCGAAGGGTTCGAGTCTGTCCAGGAGCGAGTGCCTGTCCCAATCCGGTATTTCTATGGTATCCGTTTTCCAGTACACGTAGAGTTAAACGCCTGTCATGAATGAGTTATCTATTTCGGGGTTTCAATCCTAACCTATAGCGGGCCTAACCCATAGCAGGGGAAAGACACAGATGTTGCAACACGTTTTAGAGAGTGCGTTGCGCCAGACCATGAACCGGCTGGTCAGACCGGTTCTCAACCCGGCGGTACCGGTGCCACTTCAGCGACGCATTGTTCGCCAGGCTTATCGGAGTTCGACACCACCGAGAGGCGCGAAATTCGAGAACATAACCATTGGGGGAGTGCCAGCAACCCGGACAACCTTCGGCAATGATCCCCGGGGCGCCGTTCTCTATCTCCACGGCGGAGGCTACATCATCGGGTCCTCGAGTACCCACCGTGGCATAACCGGGCATCTGGCGAAAACAACCGGCTGCGCCATCGTTACGCCGGATTACCGGCTGGCGCCCGAGTTTCCGTTTCCCGCTGCGCTGGATGATGCCGAAGCCTGCTGGAACGGGCTTCTGGAGGCTGGCCTGAAACCGGACCAGATTGCCGTCGCCGGCGATTCCGCTGGCGGGGGGCTCTCTGTTGCCCTGGCGATGCGACTGCGCGATAAGGGCCTGCAGCTTCCGGCATCGCTGACGGCGTTTTCACCCTGGATAGACCTCACTCAGGAGCAGCTTTATGCGCCGGAAATTGAGCCGGTACTTCAGGCCAGCTGGACCAGCAAGGCCGCCAGGCTTTACGCCGGAAAGGAACCCCTTACCAACCCGTTGATCTCGCCGATCTTCGGGGATTTAAGCGGCCTGCCACCCCTGTTGATCCAGGTAGGCAGCCAGGAAATCCTGCTGAACGACGCCGAACGGCTGGCCGAGGCCGCAAGCCGGAACGATGTGGAAACCCGCCTTGAGGTCTATAACAGTCTTTGGCACGTTTTCCAGGTACACAGTGGTCAGCTGGATCGAGCCACTGCCGCGTTGGAAACCGCAGGCGAACACATCAAACGTCATCTGGCAGACTGAGCTCGCCCCGGGCCAGGGCCTCTTTCCTGGGCCGGGGCCATTGCTTGATGCGCCACTCCAACCGTGAAGCCCGGCTTCTGTCTCCGGCTGGCGCGCTGAACACCAGTTCCAGTGGCCCCTTCCCCCTCAGACTACGCGCCCCCCGGGGAGCGCCTCCCTGATGTTCATTGAACCGCCGCTCAACGTCAGTGGTTATGCCGGTATAGAGCGAACCTCTGGCGGTTCGAACCATGTAGACAAACCAGTCAGCCAAGGTTCAGGGCCTCTTCCCGATCCTTCACTTTTTTCTGCTGAATCCATAGCCCCATCATGATCAGAACCAGGCCAATGTATGTGGAGGGCAGGATATGCTCGCCCAGAATAAAGTAGATGAACACCAGCGAAAGGAACGGAGAGATAAAAATCAGGTTGCTGACTTTCGAAGTATTCTCCGCTTTTTTCATGGCATAGGACCAGAGCACGAAAGCGATACCCATCTCGAACACGCCTACATAGAGCGCTGCAACCAGCGACGTGCCCGGGGCAAAACTGAGCCCCTCTGTCCACCAGCAAATCAGCAGAATCACCGGCAATCCACACAGGAAATTCAGGAACAGGCCAACCACCGGATCCCGGGTATCCCGTGTGGCGATAATCCAGTAGGACGCCCAGACCACTGTGCTTCCGAGGGCGAGAGAAACGCCAAGTGGATCCTCGAAGCTCAGCGAAGTGACAGCCCCGCGGGTGGCAATCACCACGACCCCGGCATAACAGATCAGGCCCGCGACAATATCCAGTTTGCGTAGCCGGTGCCCCAGAAAGGGTACCGACATATAGGCCAGCACCAGAGCCCAGGTGTAGTTCAGCGGTTGCGCTTCCTGGGCGGGCAGTCGGTCAAAGGCACCGAACAACAGGAAATAGTACAGACAGGGATTGATCAGCCCCATGCCAAAAGACTGGGCATACTGTTTGCGACTGAGCGAGAACACCAGGTGCCAGCGCCCCTGAAGCATCAGGATGACGGCCATCACAACCACCGACGCACTGCACGCAATCAGCAGCATCTGAACGGGCGCGAGCTCTCTGAGCGAGAGCTTGAACGCGGTTGCCACGGTAGACCACAACAGCACCGTGCCAAGGCCATAGAGCATCGCCTGCTTCTGGTTTGTCATTCCCGGCCTCCTGCCCAACACTGAAACTCCATGAACTGTCTCCTATATGCACTTGATCGTCTGGGTCGACAGTGTAATTCAATCCAACCCCGTAACCCACGGCAGTGCGCATTCTTGTGTTACCTTGTATGGCAATATCAACCAAGGATCGAGAAAACTGGAGTTCCCGTTATGCCCACCGTCCGTTTCAGGTTCTGGCCATTGAGCCTGGCATTGGCCATTGCACTGACCGGTTGTTCAGACAGCCAGACCAGCGGTGAGGACGAGACCGCCGATGTCCCGGAACCCCCCGATTACCCGGTTACCTGGCGTTTTGCCCTTGAGGAGATCGAGGGTAGCGTTCAGCATGCTTATGCCGAAGCGTTGAAGGAACGGATTGAGGAGCGTTCCGACGGCAGGATTGAAATCGATATTTTTCCCTACGGTTCTCTGGGAACCTCGGCACAGCTTACTGAACTGGTTCGCAATGGTTCCATAAGCCTGGCGTTCGCCTCCCCCGGGCATCTTGCCAACACCATCCCCGAAGTCGGTCTCTTCACGCTGCACTATGTTCTTCCGGACGACGCCGACGTTACACGAGAGATTCTGGCCAGTGCAGAATTGCTCGAATTGTTTGAATCACCCTATGCCAACCAGAACATGAAACTGCTGGGTTTCGTGCCTGAAGGCTGGATGGCCTGGACAGCTAACAAGGCGCTGCGGTCGCCGGAAGACTTCACCGGACAGCGAATCCGAACCATGACCTCCGACATGGCGGAAGAAACCTTCCGGGCCTATGGTGCCGAGCCCAGCCAGATCCCCTATTCCCAGGTATACAGTGACCTGCAGCTGCGCAAGATCGATGGCCAGAGCAATCCGGTTTTCGCCATCGAGGAAATGGATTTCTACGAAGTGCAGACCACCATGACCCTGGCGCGACCGGCCCAGTTCGTCGCTTCAGTGGTCTCGAATCTTGAGTGGTACGACGCCTTGCCCGAAAACCAGCAACAATGGCTCGACAACGGACTCAAGGACGTCGCGCAGATCGCCTGGGAGACTCAGGAGGAGCTAAATCAGACCCGGCTCGAGCAGATGCTGGAAGGGGGCCACATGAAAGTGGTCCGCCTGACCGATTCAGAACGCGAGGCGTTTCGGGAAGCCAGCATGCCGGTGCGTGACATTTACCTCGAGCGCACCGGTGAAAGCGGGCAGCGTATTCTCGGCAGGTTGAATCAATTGATTGAGCAAACGGAAACCCGCAAGCAAAGCTCAGGGGTTTCCGGTGACGGGGACTGAGACAAACCTGACGCCCTCTGAAGCCAACGCACTTGCGCCCTTTGCAGTGAGCTCGGAAATAAACCGGAACTGATCCTTCAACTCGATCGGGTATGCCTTCAGCCGATAACACATGCCCCAGGGTTTGTTGGAGACCACCACCACGACAGGCCGGAACGTGCGGGTAAGAGGACAGGTGTAGGCCACATCCCGCAAGAGCGCCATAACCCGGCTGACGTCATGGTGGGGTTCAAGGTTGAACTCCGCCACGCACATCAGGTTATCCGTTCCGTTGTTGGCGTTGGCAATGAGGGACGCCCAGAGTTTGCCGTGGGGTATCACCACCACGGTATCATCCGGCGTAACAAGTTCCGCGGCTCTGGTGCCAATCGAACGGACCTCTCCGTACTGCCCGTCCACCTCGATCCAGTCGCCGGGCCGATACGGCATTTCGTAGAGGGTTACGATTCCGGCAATCAGGCTGTTCGCGTAATCCTTGAAGGCAAACCCGAGAGCCAGTCCCAGGGCTCCGAAAATGGCAACCATGTTCTCGAACGAAGGTTCCACCAGGATCGGAACCACAACGATGATGGTCACCACGATAATGATCAATCGCAGCAAGGGCACCGACGCCAGGATATAAAACCGGGGCTTGCCCCCGAGTTTCACTGCGATTCTCGGAAACAGCTTCTGTATTACGATGATCAGGCCCGTCGCCAGCAGCACAACCATCAACGATTCCAGCAACGCTTCCGACGTGATCGCTGAAAACGCCTCCCGAATGCCAAGATCACCCATCACTCATCTCCTAGAAAGTGTCGACCGGAAATCCCCAGCTCTGCAAATGCCGACGAATCGAGGGGTATCCCTGAGCGGTGACTTGCCAGCGACCACCAGATGACTGCTGCTCAATCAGATCCGCGCGGGCCAGACGTGCCAGCACAAACCCTGCCTCATGTTCCGCGACCCCTGTTACCAACTGCAGATGAGAGGCGTCCAGTCCATCGTGCAACAGCAGGGCGTGCAATAGCAGGCCAATGTTGTCGCCCTGGCTCTGGGGGACCGCTGGCAAACCCAGTTGATCAAAAGGGATAACCCAGGCCCGGGTGACTGAACCGCCGTCTGAAGAACCCGGGCCGGATTCCTCCGTGCCCGCCTCTTCTTCAGGGCGGTCTCTCAGCGCGCGTCGCCATATAGCCAGCGCAACACCGGGATTACCTCTTGCTACTGAGGCGAGATCCCGGAGAAAGCCACTGTGTTTGCGCTTTTTCCCGTCATTTCCTTCCGTCATCGGCAATACCCATAGGCCATCGTCTGCCATTCGGGCCGTGATTGAGTAATCACTATCACCGGCAGCAAGGGATTCAAACCATTCACCAAGTTCGACTGCTGCCATCGGCGCAGGTGTCATCGGCGAAAAGTGCGCATCCCTGAAGTAAGAGGACCAGAATTGCCAACACCAGCTCGAGCAACCAATAGCGCCAGGAGCAGTGCCTCCCGCGGCAACCCGACGGAGTAATTCCCGAACCAGAGCCAGTCCGGACAGATGGCGCAGCCAGAAATCAGCCAGTTCCGGAATCACCCACGGCCTGGAAAGATCCTGCGTGTCCCACCACTCCCTGGCGCCCTGTTCATCAAGAAGCAGATTCTCGGGTGGCAGGATCAGCGACCACCGGCCCGCCTCGCCCTCTTGCTGCAATTCAAGCTCGGGAAAACACTCAAGGGCAGAACGAATACCTGAGAACGGTGGAGCCACCAGTAACGCAACTCTCTTGCCGGAATCATGGTTTAGCCCAAGCTCTTCAAGGGCCCTTGAGAGCACTTCCGCCAGCACGCTTGGATCTGGCCGGGGTGCAAAGGATTCGAGCCGGGCGGCTGAAAGTTCGGGAAGGTTATCGAGGCTTTCAAACACTTCCTTTTCTGCAACCACGCCCGCCCGAATCTGGGCCAGGGCATGGCGCAACGCATCTTTGAGTGAACGTCTCACGGACGTTTCAGGCACTTTCCACTGCTCAACCGGAATCAGGCCGCCGGGCATCCACACGGATCCTGCCTTGTTTACTGGCTTATCCTTCAACCTCGTTGCTCCCTTGCTTGCCGTCCTTTCAATTACTCAGGAACCAGCCAACCAATATCGTGAGACAAATTCAAAACGTCCGACCCGGCAACATCGCTCATCATTGCGGCAAACCGGGAGTCAAAACCCCAGGGTGGGTTTACCACCAGCATGCCCGATCCGACCATACCTCGCTCCGGCGGATTATTCAGATGCACCTCACTGCAGAGTATCTTGCGCGCATCAGTGCCCCTGACCGCATCTTTCAACTGTTCCTGCAGGCCACTGGTCAGTATCGGGTACCAGACAAGAAAAATGCCATGACGGCACTTATGCCATGCTTTCCCCAAAGTGTGCGCCACTTCAATGTAGTCGGTTTTGACCTCGTAAGAGGGATCAATCAGCGTCAGCAGGCGCGGCTGTCTGGGAGGCAACTGTCTTAGCAGACCTGCCAGGCCGTCCTGTCTGAGCACCCGAATCGGAGCCTCGGAAGCCCAGTCCGCCAGTTGCTCGCCCTCAGATGGATGCAGTTCAAACAGCGTCAGCGCATCTCCATCCCGTAGAAAATGCTGAAACCACGCAGGAGAACCGGGGTAAACGGACAGTTCACCACCGCCGGCATTGAATCCTTTCAGCACGTCCAGAAACGGCTTCCAGTCCCCGGACAGCAACCGATCTCTGGCGCCCCAAAGTCTCTGAACTCCGTGGTCGGCTTCTCCAGTCTTGCGGGCCCGCTCACTTCGCAGGTCGTATATGGCACTGCCGGCATGGGTATCGAAACAGGCAATACCGGAGGCCTTCGCCCGCATCATGGTCTGGACCAGTGCCAGGGCTCCATGTTTCTGGACATCGGCGAAATTGCCGGCGTGGAAGGCGTGCAAATAACTCAACATACAAGAATAGCTCCCTGGTGACGGGGCCATTAAGCCCGATCACGGTTGCCCGGGGCAAGAGCACAATCGTCAAACCTGATCGATCGAGTCCGTTTCCCGCTTGCGTTTCGATAAAACGGAACTCATAATATTTAACGCGAATATTTCTCATTATTACTACTATTAACAGAACTTGGGAAAAGGAATGACGCCCATGTTTCGTCCAGCACCCCTGGCATTGACAGTAACCGCTCTGCTCACTGCAGGCTGCGCTAATCATCCCTGGTCCACCAAGGACTATCAGCCAGCAACCAAAGACTCAGTGGTCGATCACTACGCCGATCTGGCTCATGCCAACTACGAAGATGCCCTGATCACCGCCCGCGCGCTGGACGAAGCAACTGACCACTTGATCGCCAATCCGACCGAAGCCAATCTGGCGACCGCAAAAGAAGCCTGGCTGGCAGCTAGGGTTCCTTATCAGCAAACAGAAGTGTTCCGGTTCGGCAATGCTATTGTCGATGACTGGGAAGGCCAGCTGAACGCCTGGCCGCTTGATGAAGGCCTGATCGATTATGTGAAGGCAGACGGGTACCAGCACGAGCTGGGCAACGCCGGTGCCACCGCAAACATCATCGCAAGCAACAGGATCAATGTGGGTGGTGAGACACTGAATGTGGCATCTCTTTCCCCTGCACTGCTCGCAGATCTGAACGAAGTTGGCGGCTCTGAAGCCAACGTTGCTACCGGCTACCACGCGGTTGAATTCCTGCTTTGGGGTCAGGATCTCCACGGTTTTGAAAGCGGCGCCGGTGAGCGTCCGGTCACGGATTACGCGAAGGGCGCTGATTGCACCAATGGCAATTGTGAGCGTCGTGGCGAATACCTGGATGCGGTAACAGACCTTCTGGTATCCGACCTCGAGTGGATGGTGGCCCAGTGGGCCCCGGGCGACAGTGACAACTACCGGGCGCAATTGACCGCTGCAGACGCCAATCAGGGTGTTCAGAAAATGCTGTTCGGCATGGGTTCACTGTCTCTGGGCGAGCTGGCCGGCGAGCGAATGAAGGTTGCTCTGGAAGCCAACTCCTATGAGGACGAGCACGACTGCTTCAGCGACAATACCCACAATTCGCACTACTACAACGGCCAGGGTATCCAGAACGTCTACACGGGTACCTATCGTCGCGTGGATGGCAGCCTGGTGACCGGCCCTTCCCTGTCTGATCTGGTTCAGCAGAGCGACCCAGAGCTGGACGCGCGTCTTAACAACCAGCTGGACGCCTCCATGGAAGCCCTGGCGCTAATGAAGGCCCGCGCGGAGAGCAGCGAAAATCCCATGGCTTTTGACACCATGATTGCACCCGGGAATGCCGAGGGCACTCGTATCGTCAACGGCGCTATCATGGCGCTCGTCGCACAGACCGGTTCCATTGAGCAGGCTGCGCGCGACCTGGGCATTGAAGCCCTGTCTCCCGATGATGCCGGCCACGCGTCCTGAGCATGATGAAACCGCTTGCCTTAATCGGGGCGCTGGCGATCGCCAGCGCCCACGTTTGTGCCCAGACTCACGAGGGCTATCCGATCCAGACATCTCCGGCCTCTGGTGGTGAGGGCACCGTACAACAGTCAGACACCAATGCCTACTCGCTTCCCCAGGGCAATCTGTCCATGACCAAACGTCTGGACTTCAGTGTCGGCAACAGTTTCTTCCGGAACCCCTGGGTCGAAGCCCCGGCAAGCACTGACGCCCGTGACGGCCTGGGCCCGCTGTTCAATACCAACTCCTGCCAGGGATGTCATATCAAGGATGGTCGCGGACACCCACCCGGTGTCGACGAGCCGCCGGTCTCCCTGTTTTTGAGACTGGCAGTCCCTGCTGATCCGGAGCTGGACGCGGACATTCTGCGCAAACACGGTTTTAAACCGGCGCCAGTATATGGCAGCCAGCTCCAGACAGCCGCGCTTCCTGCAGCCAAACCAGAGGCTGATTTGATAGTCGAATGGACGCCAGTGAAGGAAACACTCGCGGATGGGACGGTGGTGGAACTGCGCAAGCCCGTGTACCGCATTGAGAACCCAAATTATGGGCCACTGCCCGAGGACCTTCTGGTATCGCCCCGGGTAGCACCGCAGATGATCGGAATGGGTCTGCTGGAAGCCATCCCCATCGAAGATTTGCAAGCCCTCCAAGACACTGATGATGCGGACGGAAACGGCATCTCCGGAAAGCTTAACCAGGTCTGGGATCTGGCAACGGAACAGACAGTGCCCGGTCGATTCGGCTGGAAGGCAGCCGAGCCCGATGTCCACCAGCAAAGCATGGGTGCGTTCGCCGGAGATATGGGACTGACCTCTACTCTGAAACCTAAAACCGACTGCATGCCCGAGCAGAATTGTGAGCGGTTTACCCATGGCGGTGAACCGGAAGTAAGCGACAAGGTCGCCAACTTCGTGACCTTCTACGCCAAGAGTCTGGCAATACCCGCGCGTCGAGATATTGAGTCTGAATCCGTCCGGCAGGGAGCAAGGCTGTTCAACGAAAGTGGCTGCGCTGGCTGCCATACGCCGAGACATCAGACCGGCGAGGTTGCCGATCGCCCGGACCTTAGCAATCAGACTATCTGGCCCTATTCGGATCTGTTGCTGCACGACATGGGTCCTGCCCTGGCCGACGGCCGCGATGAATTCCTGGCCAATGGCAATGAATGGCGAACCCCGCCGCTCTGGGGCATTGGCCTGGCCCAAGTGGTGAATCCGCAAGCCGGGTTCCTGCACGACGGCCGCGCCCGAACTCTGGAAGAAGCCGTGCTCTGGCACGGTGGCGAGGCTCAGGCGGCCGCCGACCGATACCGCCAGATGTCGCCCGAAGATCGATCCGCTCTGATCGATTTCCTGAATTCACTCTGAGGATCAGCCATGCAAGGGATCACCAGACTGCTGTGCACATCTATCCTGACACTAACCTCGCCCCTGGCGTGGGCAAGCGATGCCAACACCCAGGCCCGCCAGCAGTGGTATGAAGGCATTGCGACCGGCTATCAATCGTTGACCACAGAAGCGGGAGAGCTGGCTGAATCCGCCCGTGACTACTGCCAGAATCCAGCCGAGGGAAGCCGGGAACACGTGGAAGCCGCCTGGCTGAATGCCTTCCTGGCCTGGCAGAAGGTGCGCTTAGTCGATTTCGGCCCGGTCGAAAACAACAACCTTTCCTGGCAGTTCCAGTTCTGGCCGGATCCGAAGAATCTGATTGCACGGAAAGCGGCTTACCTGATCGGAAACGACGAACCGATCACCCCGAGCGTGATCAATCAGTCCGGTGTCGCTGTGCAAGGCTTCCCGATGATCGAATATCTGCTGTTCGACCAAGAGTTCAATGCCGGGGAAACTTCACTCCCAGTCGCCCGGACCTGCGAGCTGCTAACGAACGTCGCGGGACACTTGAAAAGCAACAGTGACGCATTGATGGCTGGCTGGCAGGCTTTCAGACCGCACTATCTGGAGACCGAGCAGTACTTCGACACCACTATCCGAGCGGGTATGGCAACACTGGAAATTCTGGAAGAAAGAAGGCTGGCCCAACCCATGGGTCTTCGCGGCAGTAACAAACGCAATCCTTACATCGCGGACGCCTGGCGCAGCGGCAAAAGCCTGCAGACTGTCGCGGCGACTGTCGACGGCCTGAACCGGTACTTTTTACCAGGGCTCGAAATTTCGCTGGAAGCAAAGGGGGCGTCCGACCTGGCAGACCGCATTCGCAAACAATTCAACGAGGTTCAGCAGAACTTTCCCGGAGCCCACCTACCCCTGGCAACGGCTTTGAAAGAAGAAGACCAGTTCCGGGCTCTGCAGAGCCTTTACGTTGATATTTCCCAGTTGACCACGCTGGTGAATGACCAGGCGGCAGTGGCACTTGGCGTAGTACGAGGCTTCAACTCGAGCGATGGCGACTGAGGAACCTGATCCTATGCTTTTGAACCGGAGAGCCCTTCTCAAGGTGTCCATTGCCGGCGGCGTTGCCGTGGGCCTGACCGGCTGTTCCCTGCTGCCCCGAAAAGCGTCAGTCCAACCTGATGGCTATGCCGGCGCCGTCGGGTTCCCGGATGGCAGTTTTGGAGTCAGCGCATTCAACCGCAACGGCCGGATAGTGTGGCAGGCGCCTGTCGATTCCCGCTGCCATAGCGGCTGCAACCGACCGCACCAGCAAGAGACCCTGTTTTTCGAGCGCCGCCCGGGTTGGTCATTCTACGTTTTCGATAGCACTACAGGTGCCCGGAAACACCATATTTCAGCCGAGCCGGGCGAACACTTTGTTGGCCACGGTGTGTTCTCGACCGATGGCCGACGCCTCTACGTCACCGCCAGCCGGTACGATCAGGGCGCGGGGATCATCGCAGTCTACGATGCCGAAAAGGGTTATCGGCGGACAAAAACCTTTGATCTGGCGGGAATCGGCCCCCATGAGCTGACCTTGCACCCCGACGGCGAAACCCTGGTGATCGGTCTCGGAGGCATCCTCACTCACCCGGATTACGACCGCATGAAACTGAATCTGGACACCATGGATCCAGCCCTGGTACTTATGAATCGTCACTCCGGCAAAATCGTTGGCCGTTTCAGGCCGCCCCACCACCAGCAAAGCGCCCGCCATGTCAGCGTCAGCGGCGATGGCCGCGTGTATGTGGCCTATCAGCACCAGGGCCCACTCTACGAAACGCCGCCTTTGTTGGCACGTCTTGAAGAGGGAACTTTGCGGGAATACCGGTTCGATGAGGATACCCGGACAGCGTTGGCCAACTACATCTCCAGCGTGGTTGCGCATCCGGAAAACGACCTCGTGGCTGCGGCTTCGCCGATTGGTGGAACGGCCATTATCTTTCGGGGCAAGACCGGTGAGCTGGTCAGCCGCGCACACATCGCCGATTGCGCGGGCATCCAGACCCTTGCCGGAGGGGATTTTCTTGTTTCCTCCGGACGGGGAAAACTTATCCGGCTCGGCGCCGGCAAACCCGCCAGAGAACTCGCAGATCTATCCGTTCACTGGGACCACCATCTGGTCTGATCGCTCGCAGTTGCCGTAATCCGGACTTAAGGATACCGCGCCACACTGGTATCCTTTCGACACATTTTCCGGAGGATAGCGGTTTGCCTGAGAGCAGAAAGGACACCATCGAACAACTTTATGGCCTGATTGCCAACGAAGAGGATGCACGGGTCTGTACCGACATCTCCGATGACGCCTGTCGCGAAGTGCCGCGCAATTTCTTTCTGATTCTTGCCAGCAACGTCCTGACCAAACTGGGCGACCTGCTGATCAGTCCCAAAACCGTATTGGCCTGGTTGATGAACGCCATTGGTGCACCCGCGCTGGTGGCCTGGCTGGTGCCGATCCGGGAATCCGGTTCCCTCGTCCCACAGATGGTCATTGCGGCCTGGGTCCGCCGCAAACCTGTTCGCAAGTGGTTCTGGACTCTTGGAAGCTTCGGACAGGCCGCCAGTGTTGTGGCCATGGCGGCCAGCATCTGGTTTTTCGAGGGGTATGCCGCAGGTTCCGGGATCATTGCAGCCCTCATTGTATTTTCCCTCGCCCGTGGATTCTGCTCCGTATCCATGAAAGATGTACAGGGCAAATGCATCCCGAAAACCCGCCGGGGAAGGCTCGGCGGGCTCGCCTCCACCATTGGCGGCACCGCCACCGTTGTGTTGACCGCGCTGCTGTTCTGGGAACGCGGCGACCCCACCCTCGCCTTTTACACCGTATTATTACTTCTGGCCGCGGCACTCTGGGTGATCGCCGGCCTGCTGTTTGCCGGAGTGGAAGAATACGACGGTGAAACCGGTGGCGGCGGAAATGCCATCAACGAGGCATTTCGAAGCCTGTCCCTGCTCCGGGATGACGTTCCGTTCCGGAACTTCGTGATTACCCGGGCCCTGCTGCTCAGCTCGGCACTGGCTTCACCCTATTTGGTCGTACTGGCACAGAAAGAATCCGACATTGGCTGGATGTTGGGCGTTTTCCTGCTGGCCAGCAGCCTCGCCAGCTCGCTCAGTGCCAGCTTCTGGGGCTGGGCTGCAGACACCTCCAGTCGGAGAGTCATGATCCGTGGGGCGGCAATGGCCAGCGGTGTGTGCCTGATCGTCGGCTTCACCGCGCTGTTTATCGGGACGGAAATCGGCAGCGTCTGGTTTTACCCGATTGCGTTTTTCGTACTGAGCATTGCCCATGCGGGCGTCAGGCTGGGGCGTAAAACCTATCTGGTGGACATGGCAGGGGGCAACAAGCGTACCGATTACACGGCGGTGAGCAACACGGTCATCGGTGTTCTGCTGCTTGTTACCGGCGGCCTCACCGCCCTCGTGTCAATGATCTCAGAAGTGGCGGTCATCATCGTTCTGGGCCTGATGGGGCTGGCTGGGATGTTCAGTGCCATGGGGCTGAAGGAAGTGACCGAAGACTGATAACGGTCGCCCGTTCAGGAGGGCGCCTTGCCGTCATTCAGGGCCAGAGCCCCTTTCACGATCCGGTAGATGATCCAGATAGAAATACCAAGGAGAATAAACCATCCGATGATGATCGGCGTGGTCACTATGCCAATCACGGTCCAGAGCAGGCCGATCCAGAAGGTGCGAATCTGCCAGCGGAAGTGCCGCTCCACCCAGGTATTACGGACGTCGTCCAGTTTGACGTAATTGATGATCACGCCCACCAGACCGGTAATGCCTCCTACGAAAAACGACAGCGCCTGAAGGATGTAGACCACCACCGCCAGGTTACGCGCCGGATCACTTCGGCGGGAGGCGGGGTCCGTGTCGGCAGGAATAAACTCCGGTTCAGCCAAGACAAGTCTCCTATTGATCTATTAATCGGAGTCTACCACAGCCCCCGTGGCCGAAAATCCCGCCGCGGTCAGTGATTGTCCGGACGGTAGCCCAGGCGGAAACCGCCCCAATGCTTGCCATTCACATAAATAGGTACGGAGAGATCATGCATGATTTCGCCGGTATCCCTGCGATAGGTTTGCAAAAGCATGTTCTCGGTGTGCGTGCCACAACGAATGCCCGTTCGGTCGTTGAACAGCCGCTTGCTCCGGCTCTTGACCAGATCCACCTTCGGATCTCCGGTCGGTGCGTGGGCGAAATCCCTGTTGTGGGTCGGTACATACCCGTCAGGCGCAGCGGCTATGGCAAAGACAATGGCCTCATGGGCGTTTTTCACCTGCTCCTGGATGGTCGGCAGGTATTGATCGGTAAATTTGTCAAAGCTGCTTGAGTACTTTGGCGGGTGCGTGTTCGGGATGGGAGTCCGGCTCTTGTCGAACAGCGCGCTTTCTGAGAGCTTGCCATCCCGGATTGCCTGCTCGAACATCTGGCCGATCTGGTCAGCGCCCGCTCTGGCCTGATCGAAGAACGGCCGGTGATAACTGGCTTCGCTGTTCAGGGCAAATGAAGCATTGGCTTTTTCCGCAAGCTCCATCAAAGTAGCAGCCTGCTCCGCCAGCGAGGAAACGCTGGTATCGCTCTCGGAAATCTGGTCACGCACCGTTTCAATGGCGGAGAACACCTGGGCCAGACTCTGCTCGTTGTTCTGATCTATTTCGGCTATCCGGGCAACCTGCTGCTGGACCCGATCAGATTGTTCGCTGATCTGTTCCAGACGCTCACCCACGCTTTCCACAGACGTCAGGCCCTCCTCAATGCTGCGGGCAAGATCTTCAATGCGGGATACAATCAGTGTGGTATCGGACCGTATTTCCTCGAGGGTTTCCGCCACTTCACCGGTCGCCTGGGCCGTGCGGCCCGCCAGCTGACGCACCTCATCCGCCACCACGGCAAATCCGCGACCCTGATCACCCGCACGGGCGGCCTCAATGGCCGCATTGAGTGCAAGCAGATTGGTTTGCTCGGCAATACCCTGAATGGTGGCGGTCACGCCCTGGATCTTGTTGGATTTCTCGTTCAGCTCCTGGATCAGCCGGAGATTCTCACCGGACTGCTGGTGTACCGCGCGCACACTATCGATGGCCGAGACCAGCGCTTCGCGCCCCTCGGTACTGACCTGCTTATTCTGGAGAGCCATGGTGGCGGCATCGGTCGCCTGCTCGGAGGATTCCCGCACGGTCTCGGTAATCTGGCCCGCGTAATCGGCCATCTGGGCGGTTTCTTCAACCTGACGGTCCAGCCGGATCTTGAGCTGGTCTGCGGCAAAGGAGACCTGGGCGGCGGAAATAGCGTTCCTGTCAGCGCTTCCGGAGAGGGTTTCCACCAGAGCCCGCCCGGCTTTCGCATCGGAAAGCAGCTGCCGGCAATGGGCCCGGAGCGGATGATCTTCTGCCAGGGTGCCCTTATCCAGAGCCCTGAGACCGCGTTCGGCAGGCTCCAGCACCCGGATGACCAGAAAGCCGGCGGCGGCTGCAAGGCCAACCACCAGTCCAACCAGTATTGATGCCGGTTCAAGGCCTAGCAAAGGCGCCACCACTGCACTGATGACCGCAAGAACAACAGCACTCACCACCCCCAATATTATTGAAGCCCGATCCAGCAACCCCATAGGAACCTCTTCTTTATCGTTGCTTCTACCAATATTTTGTTATTTAAGGCCATCATGGAGACTAATAAATTGATATGAGTTTATAACTCATACTTTAGTGTATGTAACTGGCTTATCGGCAGGAAAAGGGGTTTCTGAAACAAAAAACCGCAAACCCGACTCACTCTGTTACCAAGTGGGCAGGGCTTGCGGTGTTTAGCGCGTTTTTAGCTATTAATCCCGGGATTTATCGCACAGCCAGGTTGGCAGCCCCGCTGATATCCGAGGCATAATCCATTATGTGATAGATCATGTTCTGCTCGTTGGTGCCCGTTACCAGATGGGCACCCGGCCCCCTGGCATAAATGCCCACATCCTCACCGGCATGTGTCTCGCTGCCCAGTGGCACCAATGACTCCTGGTGGAAGCCCGGCGTGGTGGTGTCAACGTTGGTCAGGTCCTTTCGGCCGGCGTTGATGGGGTCGCCATAGGTACGGTCCGCATCGGTCTCGCTTCCATAGTCGCGCATGCCGAGGCCATTGGCATACCCCAGGGTGGTGTATGGCAGATCATCCGACGCCAGTTCAGGCTGCTCCGCCCCAATGCTCACCACCTTACCGAGAATGGGGTTGCCGCGCTTGGGATAACCGGCCATCGTGAACACATGGCTGTGATCAGCGGTGACAATAATCAGGGTATCCTCCGGGTTGGTTTGATCCGCGGCCACTTTTACGGCTTCGGCCAGTTCAATGGTATCGGTTAAGGCGCCATTGGCACTGCCG